>JAHBYL010000065.1 GCA_019635955.1 Parvibaculum sp. | reverse complement strand
CTTCATGCGGTCCGCATAGGCGCCGGTGATGAGCGCCGGCGTGATGATCGCGAAGGTCATCTGGAACATCATGAAGACGCTCTCCGGGATCGTGCCGAAGATCGAATCCACGGAGAGGTTTGCGAGGAAGAAATTGTCGAGATTGCCGATCCAGGCATTCATCGAGCCGCCATCGCCGAAGGCGAGCGAATAGCCGACCGCGATCCAGACGATGCTCATGAGCGCGGCGAGAACGAAATTCTGCGCCGTCATGGCGACGACGTTCTTCTTGCGGACCATGCCGCCATAGAAAAGGGCGAGGCCCGGAATGGTCATCATCAGCACGAGGGCCGTCGCCACGATCATCCAGGCCGTGTCGCCGGCGCTGAGGGTGGGAACTTCTTCCTGTGCCAGAGCAGCGCCTGCCGTCGCCGCCCATGCGAGGGGAACCGCCGCCGCGCCGATAGCGGCCCTGCGGATGAGGCTCCCTGTTTCGAGGTTGAGCATGTCTGTCTCCATGAATGCCGGGCCGGATGCCGGCTTGCCTGCAGGGTCCCTCCGTCTCCCGGCGGCGGGCCCTCACGGGCCTCTGCTTCTCAAGAAGCGTGCCGTTGCCCAAATTCTGGCTATCCCTATGAAATATCGAGGCAATTTTTGTGAGAACTGCCAATGAGGGCGGCAAAGGCGTCAAATTTTGCTCAATAAATGAGCGAATTTAAAAAGGTGCACAAAAAACATGCATCATGCCTCCCCTCAGTCATGGGGCCCTTACCCGGGCGGGCCGGCAATTTGGGGGATGGGGTGGGTTTTCCGGCCTTTGGCCTTGAGCTAGAGTTTTGCAACAAAAAGGCGGAGAAAAGCTCCGCATAAAGAGGCAGGCGCCGGAGGGCAGGGCGCATTACGGACGGGGAGGTCCATGGCTGATCTAGCAAAGAATTGGCCCGTGGCGGTGAATGCCGCGGCGGGGCTGGTGCTGGCCGGTTTCATCGGCTGGCAGTTCATCGGCGGCGGCGAGGATGCGGTTCCCGCGGAGCCGGTGGTGGCAGAGGCACCGGCGGCGACGGAAGCGCCGCGCGTCGAAGGCGCGACGGGCGTCGATCTCGAGCGCATCGTCAATGCCGACAGCGAGCCCGGCAACTGGCTCGCGCATGGCCGCACCTATGACGAGCAGCGCTTCTCGCCGCTCGACCAGATCACGGCGGAGAATATCGGCGAGCTGTCGCTTGCCTGGTCGACCGACACCTATACGACGCGCGGCCTCGAGGCGACGCCGATCGTGGTCGATGGTGTCATGTATCTCTCGCTCAACTGGGGCATCACCATCGCGGTCGATGCGAAGTCGGGCGAGGAGCTCTGGCGCTTCGATCCGGAAGTGCCGGGCGAATGGGGCCGCTATGGCTGCTGCGACGTCGTCAATCGCGGCGTCGCGGTGTGGAAGGGCCGCGTCTATTCGGCAAGTTTCGACGGGCGGCTCTTCGCGCTCGATGCGAAGGACGGCTCGGTCGTCTGGGAAGTGAACACGATCCCCGGACCGCCCTACACGATCACCGGCGCGCCGCGCGTCTTCAACGACAAGGTCGTGATCGGCAATGGCGGCGGCGAATATGGCGTGCGCGGCTACATCACCGCCTATGACACCGAAACGGGCGAACAGGTCTGGCGCTTCTTTACGGTGCCGGGCGATCCGAGCCTGCCGCTCGAGCATCCCGAACTCGAAGCTGCCGTGCCGACCTGGAAGGGCGGCGAATGGTGGAAAGTCGGCGGCGGCGGCACGGCCTGGGACTCGATGGTGTTCGAGCCCGAGACCAATACGCTCTTTGTCGGCACGGGCAACGGCTCGCCCTGGACGCGCGAAATCCGTTCGCCCGGCGGCGGCGACAATCTCTATCTCTCGTCGATTCTTGCGCTCGACGCGGATACGGGCCGCATGAAGTGGTATTACCAGACGACGCCCGGCGACAACTGGGACTACACCGCCACACAGCCGCTGATGCTCGCCGATATCGAGATCGACGGAAAGCTGCGCAACGTCATCATGCAGGCGCCGAAGAACGGCTTCTTCTATGTGCTCGACCGCCATACCGGCGAACTCATCTCGGCAAATCCCTTCTCGACCGTCACATGGGCGAGCCATGTCGATCTCAAGACAGGCCGTCCCGTCGAAACGGGCGAGGGCGAATACCGCGACCGTACGGCCTTCGTGCTGCCATCCGCCAATGGTGCGCATAACTGGCATCCGATGGCTTTCCATCCGGGCACCGGCCTCGTCTACATTCCCACGCAGGATATCGCCGGCATCTACTCGCTCTCCGAACAGTGGAAGCGCGACGGCGAATATGAAGTGAAGAAGAACTGGTGGAACACCGGCATCGACTGGACCGCCTATATCGACGCGATCAACGCGCTGCCGGAAATCCCGACCGAGAAGGGCTATCTCAAAGCCTGGGATCCGGTGACGGGCGAACCGCGCTGGCAGGCGGAATATCCGGCGCCGCTGAATGGCGGCGTGCTTGCGACGGCCGGCAATCTCGTCTTCCAGGGCACGGCGGATGGCTATTTCCATGCCTACAAGGCGGATACGGGCGAACGCGTCTGGTCGCAATATATCCAGACCGGCATCGTCGCCGCGCCCGTGACCTATACGGTCGATGGCGAGCAATATATCGCCGTGCTCGCAGGCTGGGGCGGCGTCAACATCGTTTCGGGCGATGCGCGCACCTCGGCGGCGGCGAAGTATGGCAATGAGGGCCGTCTCATCGCCTTCAAGATCGGCGGCGGCGGGGAGCTGCCGCAGCTTGCGCTGCGCGACCAGTCGATTCCGGAATGGCCGGCACTCACCGCTTCGGAAGAAGAGGTGCGGCATGGCGAGATCGGCTATGCGACTTACTGCATGCTCTGCCACGGCGCGCTGGCGATTTCGCCCGGCGTCACGCCGGACCTGCGCCGCATGAACGAGAATGTGCGGGCCGTGTTCGACGATATCGTGCGCGGCGGCATTCTTTCCGACAATGGCATGGCGAGCTTTGCCGACCATCTGTCGGAAGAGGACGTGAAGGCGATCAAGTCCTATATCCAGAAGCGCGCGCTTGAAGACCGCGCGCGGCAGGAAGCGACGAACTGATCTTTTTCGAAGATCGGGTGGGAAGGGCCCCGGCAGCGATGCCGGGGTCTTTTCATTTGAGGAGGCGCTCGAGCGCGAGGGCGAGCGAGAGCAGCTTTTCTTCCGTGCCCGGAGCAGCCTGCAGCATGAGGCCGATGGGAAGGCCGTTATCGTCCTGCCCGCAGGGAAGCGAGAGGGCGGCAAGGCCGAGCTGGTTGCCGATGGTGGTGTTGCGGAGCGCGAGGCGGTTCGCGCGGCCGTAAGCCTCGCCGCCTTCTGCCAGCTCGGCGATGGGCGGCGGGGCGACGGCGACGGTCGGCAGGATCACCGCATCGACGCCGGCGGTCGCGGCGAGGTAGCGCGCCGTGATGTCCCGTCGCTTCAGATCGGCGCGCACGAGATCGCCCGCCATGAGTTTTTCGCCCGCCATGACGCGCTCATAGACAGGGCGGTAGATGAGGCTCTCGTTCGCGGCAAGCATGCCGCCCCATTGCGCATAGGCTTCCGCGACGAGGCGGCTCGCCTTCGGGTCCCAGGCGAGCGCGTGAATCTCGTCGAGTTCCGGCAGCGGATGTTCGACGATGCGGGCGCCCGCACGGACGAGGCGGCGCACGGCATTGTCGAGCGCGGAGCGGACCGGCGGCTCGACGCTCTCCCAGACGATACCGCCCTGCGGCAGCCAGAAAGTGGTGCGCGACAGATCCGCCGCATGAAGCGGGCGCGCGGCGCGGCCTTCGAGCAGGGCCAGCAGCGCGTTCGCGTCTTCCACATCCCTTGCGAGCGGGCCTACCGTGTCGAAGGTCGGCGAGAGCGGCACGGTGCCCCCGAGCGGCAGGCGGCCGGCGCTTGTCTTCAAGCCTACAAGTCCGTTCCAGGCCGCGGGGATGCGCACCGAGCCGCCCGTGTCCGTGCCGATGGCGGCGGGCGCGAGACCGGCGGCAACGGAGACGCCGGCGCCTGCCGACGAGCCGCCCGGCACACGCTCGATCTTTGCGTCATGCGGATTGGCGGGCGTGCCGAATTTCGGATTGATGCCGAGGCCGGAAAAGGCGAGCTCAGTCATCGTCGTCTTGCCGAGCGCGACGGAGCCCAAGCGCGTTGCGCGGGCAAGCACGTCGGCATCGCGCGCCGGCACGCGGGCCTTGAGCGCGAGCGAGCCCGCGGCCGTCGCCTCGCCCGCGACATCGAAGAGGTCTTTCCAGGAGAGCGGCACGCCGTCGAGCGCATGGCGGCGGAGCCCGCGCCTCGCGCGGTCGCTTGCGGCCTCGGCCTCGGCGCGGGCGCGGCGTTCAAGCAGGCGCACATAGACGCGATTGTCCGGGTCCAGGAGGCCCGCGCGCTCCAGAAATTCCTCCGTCACCTCGCGCGGATCTGCGGTTCCCGCCTCGAAAGCGCGGCCAAGCTCAAGCGCGGTCTTGTCTGCAAAACTCATGGGGCTCTCCTCACGGGCGGAGACTAGGATGCCCGGCACCTTGCGTCCATCCGGCGCTTGCCTTTCGGGCCCTCCCGGCCGATCTTCCTTCCCATGAAACCGGATAGCGATATTCTGATCGTGGGCGGCGGGCTTTCGGGCCTGCCGCTCGCGCTTGCCTGCGCGCAAGGGGGCCTCAGCGTAACGGTGGTCGATGCGCTCGATCCCGCGACGGCGACGGATGCGGCATTCGACGGGCGCGTGTCGGCGATTGCCTTTGCCTCGTGCCGGATGCTCGCGCAGCTCGGCGTGACGCAGCATCTCGAAGGACAGATGCAGCCGATCAACGACATCATGGTGTCGGACGGGCGCGTCCGCGAAGGGGCATCGCCCTTCTTCCTCCATTTCGATCACAAGGAAATCGGCGACGAGCCGCTCGGCAATCTGATCGAGAACCGGCATATGCGGATCGCGCTGCAAAAGGCGGCGGCGGATCAGAAGCTCATCCGTTTGATCGCGCCTCAAGGGGTGAAGCGCGTCGATTATGGCGCGCAGGCGGTCGCGACGCTCGGCAATGGCGAGGCGGTTTCGGCGCGGCTTTGCTTCGCTGCCGACGGGCGCGGATCGCCGACGCGCGAGGCGGCCGGCATCAAAACGGTCGGCTGGGATTACGGGCAGACCGGCATCGTCTGCACGGTCGAGCATGAAGCGCCGCATGAGGGCGTGGCGCAGGAATATTTCCTGCCCGGCGGGCCCTTCGCGATATTGCCCATGGTCGGCGACCGCTCCTCCCTCGTCTGGACGGAGAAGACGGCGGATGCAAAGGCGATCCTCGCGCTTTCGGACGAGGCCTTCGCGGACGAGATGCGCGCGCGCTTCGGGGATTATCTCGGGGCTTGCGCGCCTGTCGGTCCGCGCTGGTCCTATCCGCTGACGCTGCAGCTTGCACGCGACTATGTGCGACCACGCCTCGCGCTGGTCGGCGATGCGGCGCATGGCATTCATCCGATTGCAGGGCAGGGGCTCAATCTCGGCCTCCGCGATGTGGCGGCGGCGGCGGAAGTCGTTGTGGATGCCGCGCGGCTCGGCCTCGATATCGGTTCGCTCGATGTGCTGGAGCGCTATCAGCGCTGGCGGCGCTTCGACAATGTGGCGCTGTCCCTGCTGATGGACGGGCTCAATCGCCTGTTCTCGAACGATATCGGCCCCGTGCGGCTTGCGCGCGATCTCGGCCTTGGCATCGTGCAGCAGATCGGTCCCGCGCGCCGCTTCTTCATGCGCCATGCCGGCGGCGTGGTCGGTGATTTGCCGCGGCTGCTCAGGGGCGAGGCGGTTTGACCGTCACTCCCGGCTGAGGTCCTGCCGTTCCAGGGCGGTGAGGTAATCGGTCCATAGCTTGTCGCTGTCGGTTCCGAGGCGGTAGAGCGTGTCCCAGGTGTAGAGGCCGGTGTCGTGACCGTCGTCGAAGACGATGCGGACGGCGTAATTGCCGACCGGTTCGAGCGCGACGATGGCGACATTGGCCTTGCCGGGCACAGTCTTCTTTTGCGTGGGCCCGTGCCCCTGCACTTCGGCGGAGGGGCTTTCGACGCGCAGCAATTCGGCGGGCAGGCGGAAATGCGCGCCATCCTCGAAAGTCACTTCGAGAATGCGCTCGGCCTTTTTCAGCTTCAGGCTTGCCGGCCAGGCGTCACGCATCGTCGAGCGAGCGCGCCTCGTCGACCAGCATGATCGGAATGCCGTCGCGGATGGGGAAGGCGAGGCGGGCCTTGTCGGAGACAAGCTCCTGCTTCTCGCGGTCGTAGCGCAGCGTCGATTTCGTCACCGGGCAAACGAGAATCTCGAGGAGCTTCGGGTCCACTTCCATGCGCGGCGCGCCTTCCTGTATATCGGCCTCGGTCATTCTTTCCGTCCTATTGAACCGTCGCATCGCCGGGCGAAAGTTCGCGCAGCGCCTTTTCGGTGAGGGCAATCAGCATCTGGTTGCGGTCCTCGAGCGATTTCGCCTCGAGCAGCGCCTGTTTCTCGCGCGGCCCATAAGGGCTGATGGTGCAGAGCGAATTCACCAGCGTCTCGTTCGAGGAGAGCTTGATCGCGCGCCAGTCCGCCTGCAGTCCATGCGTATCGAGATATTGCTTCAGGATTTCGAGGAGGCGTTCGCGGCTCACCTCGTCCTGTCCGTAACCGGGCTCAAGGTCGCCCGCGAATTCGTCCCAGGCGATCTCGAACTGGCGATAGGGCGTCATGGCGGCGAGTTCGTCCTTCAGCCGGAAGCGCGTGATGCCCGTCAGCGTGATGACGATGCGGCCATCGCCGGTCTCCGCCCAGGAGGTGATGCGGCCCGCGCAGCCGATGGCGCAGAGGGGCGGCGTCTTGCCCTCGATCTGCGAGGCGAGGATCGCGGCTTCGCCATCCGGCTGCACCATGCCGATGATGCGCTCGGTGCGCATCGCGTCATCGATCATTTTCAGGTAGCGCGGCTCGAATATGTTGAGCGGCAATTGTCCGCGCGGCAGCAATATCGCACCGGCGAGCGGAAAGACGGGGATCGCCCCCGGCATGTCCTCCGTGCTGCGATATTGATCCGTGAGCCCCATATTGCGGCCTAGCTGAAAAGGATCGAGGAAAGGCGGCGCCTGCCGCTCAGCGTGATCTCGTCCTTCGGGCCATAGGCGTCGAAGAATTCGACGAGCTGCTTGCGGGCCGCCTGGTCGTTCCAGTTGCGGTCATATTCGATGCTGATGAGAAGCTGGTCCACCGCGCCTTCGCGGTCGCCGCGCGCATTGAGCGCGAGCGCGAGGTCGAAGCGGGCCTGATGATCCTTCGGGTTCGCGTCCACTTTCGCCTGAAGCTCCGCCGTGTCGCCGAGATCGCCCGCCTTTTCGGCAAGCGAGAGGGCGGCCTGCGCGGCGGCGATTTCGGCATCGTTGCGCGCATCGGGCCGGACGAGCGCCAGCGTCTGCTTCGCGCGGTCGAAATCGCCCGCCTCGATGTAGCAGCGCGCAAGGCCTGCAATGGCGGCCGGGTGGCCGGGCTCTTCCTGCGCGGCGCCCGCGAACGCCTGTGCGGCGCGGGAAATGTCGCCCGCCTCGAAAGCCTCGCGGCCGAGTTCGATCAGTTCTTCCGCCGGCGAGGGGCCCATGTCGCCGCCTGCGAGCCGGGCGATGAATGCCTTCACCTGGCTTTCCGGCAGCGCGCCCATGAAGCCGTCCACGGGGCGGCCGTCCTTGAAGGCATAGACGGCGGGGATCGACTGGATGCGAAGCTGCTGGGCGATTTCGGGCTCGTCGTCGATATTCATCTTCACGAGCTTCACGGCGCCGCGCGCCGCCTTCACCGCGCTTTCGAGGACGGGGGTCAGCTGCTTGCAGGGCCCGCACCAAGGCGCCCAGAAATCGACGATGACGGGAACCTGCTGCGAGGCCTCGATCACGTCCCTGCCGAAATCGCGGGTCGTCGTGTCGACGATGAGGTCGCCCCCACCCGCCATGCCGCCCTGTCCGCCGTTTTGTCCGCCGCCTTGTCCGATGATCGGTTCCATCTGCCGTTCCGTTCTCTCAACACCGGTCTTGCCGCCGTTTCGCCCCCATAAGGTGGGGCGGCGGGCTTGTGAAACAATGGTTTAGCGGGCGGCCGCCATGGGCGCAAGGAAGCGTGAATTTTCTGCGGCATGGCCTGTTAAAGAGGGGCGGCCTCCCTATTTATGGAACGTCTTCAGGCGGCCTTTTGGGGGGAATCCATGTCGCAGACCCTGTTTCGTCTCGTCGTCGCGCTTTCGGGCGCGATCGTTCTCGTGCTGGCGTTCAACGTGCTTGCGGGCGGGGTGGCGACGGCCGGCTGGCTTGGCGAGCGGCCCTTCTTCACGGTGACGGATGAGGCGCAGTACCGGCTGATCGACAGCCATGTCCGCTTTCTCGGCGGGCTTTTCGCCGCAACGGGTTTCGTTCTCCTCCTTGGCGCGATCAACCCGCTGAAATATGCGCAGGCGCTTTATGTGGTCTTTGCGGGGATTTTTCTCGGCGGCGTGGCGCGGTTCGCGAAGCCCGACATGGAGGCCTTTCTGAGTTCGGATGTCGGCTCGGCGCTTGCGGCGGAACTGATCCTGATGCCGCTTCTCGCCTTCTGGCTCAGCCGGCTTCGCCGCTAGGGCCTGCCGCCGCCACGAGATCGAGGATCAGCGGCTCGTGGCCGGTTTCTTTCAGGAAACGCATGAAATCCGCACGCGCAAGCGCCGTCGTCCAGCGATTGTCGAGCGGGTGGTAGTTGAGCCGCTCATGCTCGAGCATGGGCGCGTCGAGCACCAGGGTCACGCGGCGGTCGCGGTCATTCACCAGGGCAAAGGGCGTGACGGAGCCGGGCCGCACGCCCAGCACCTCCCACATGAGTTCGGCATTGCCGAAGGAGAGCCGGGCGGAGCCGATGGGCTTCGACAGGCTGTTCAGCCGAAGGTCGCGCGGTTCCTCCGCAACGATGAGGAAGAGGCGGCCCTTCTTGTCCTTGAGAAAAAGGTTCTTGCAGAAGGCGCCCTCGCGCGCCGCGTCGTCCCATGCGGCGCGGTGGGCCTCTGCCTCCTCGACCGTGTGGAGGGGCGGGTGCTCGCGGCTCTCATGGGGGATGCCCTTCTCCTCGAGCCAGGCGAGGAATTCGGCGGGCGTGGTGAGTTTCCCGGTGCTCATGGCTCCTGATTGACATGGGGAAGCGTCCGCCGCAAGCGGGTGAAAATCCACGCAATTCCGCTCTTGCCAAGGCCCCAACGATGGGTCATAACACCGCCCTCACAGCCGGTTGGCGCCTTTCGGGGCTCACCGGCTGACCCGGATGCGGGCGTAGCTCAGGGGTAGAGCACAACCTTGCCAAGGTTGGGGTCGTGAGTTCGAATCTCATCGCCCGCTCCAATTTGCAAAGCCGCTCTGGAGCGGCTTCGCTTTTCTTCGAAAAGCAAAATCGCTCCCGATTTTTGTCGGGTCGCGTTTCCGGACGGCGAACCGCCCCTTAATTTCAAAGGTGGCACTTCACCTGGAAACGCTCCGGGCGGCTTTTTCTTTTCGAGGTGTCCGATGATCTCCGGTTCCGCTCCCTGTCCCTGCCGTTCGGGCCTCGATTTCGGCCAATGCTGCGAGCCTTATCTCAAGGGGGACAAGCTGCCGCCGACACCCGAAGCGCTGATGCGTTCGCGCTATTCGGCCTTTGCGACCGGCAATATCCCCTATCTCGAAGAAACGCTGCTGCCCGGCACGCGCGAGGATTTCGACGCCAAGGGCGCGGCCGACTGGGCAGCGGCGAGCGAATGGACAGGCCTCGAGATTCGCCACACGGAAGGCGGCGGCACGGGAGAGAATGAAGGCGTCGTCGAGTTCGTCGCGCATTACACCCAGGCCGGCGACGAGCGCGTCCACCACGAGACCTCGACCTTCAGGCGCCAGGACGGACGCTGGTGGTATGTCGACGGCATCATGGGCGTGCGTCCGCGCCGCGCGGAGAAGATCGGCCGCAACGATCCCTGCTCCTGCGGCTCCGGCAAGAAATACAAGAAGTGCTGCGGCGTGGCCGCGTAAGGCTTTTTCCGGCGCTTCCCTGACCGGCTCTTTCATGCTCCACTTCGCGCCGCCGTTGCGGCAGGGCAGCGGGGCGTAACGGGAGGGCGACAAGGGTGGATGCCGTCGACAAGGGGCCGGGCGACGAGCCTGTCCGCGTTCAGGTGCCGGGGCAGGCAAGCGCGCAGCTTCTTTCCGCTTCGGGCGGTGAGGCGGCGGACGGCAAGGGCCAGTGGAGCTGGGCGCTTTTCGAATGGGCGCGCAATCCATATGTGATCCTCATCACCATCTATATTTTCTCGCCCTATTTCTCGAGCACGGTGGTGGGCGATCCCGTTCGCGGCCAGGCGATCTGGGGCAACATCAACGGCATTGCCGGTTTCTTCATCGCAGCGCTCGGGCCCATTCTCGGCGCCATCGCCGATACGGGCGGCAAGCGCAAGCCATGGATCGTCTTCTTCATCGCGATCATGGTGCCGGCCATGTTCGCGCTGTGGTGGGCGATGCCGGGCGATGGCGGACTTTCCATCCTCGCGATCGCGGCGCTCATCGTGCTGATCGCGGTCGCGTTCGAATTCTCCGCCGTTTTCCACAATTCGATGCTGCCTGCCGTCGCGCCGCATGAGCGGATCGGATTTCTCTCTGGCCTCGGCCTTGCGCTCGGCAATGCCGGCGCGCTTCTCATTCTCTGCTTCATGCTCTGGGCCTTCATGCTGCCGGGCAACGTCGATTGGGGCTTCGTGCCGTCTGCGCCGCTTTTCGGCATCGACGCTTCGGCGCATGAGAACAGCCGCATCTCGGGGCCGATCGTGGCGCTCTGGCTTCTCGTCTTTTCGCTGCCCTTGTTTCTCTGGACACCGGATGTGAAGGGCACGAACGTCTCCATGGGGAAGGCGATCTCGCGCGGCATCGGCAATGTCATCGGCACGGTGCGGAAGCTCCGCCACTACAGGAACATCGCGATCTATCTCGCCGCGCGCATGTTCTACAATGACGGCAAGACGGCTGTGCTCGTGTTCGGCGGCGTCTATGCGGTGGGCGTGTTCGGCTGGGGGCCGCTCACGCTCACCATCTATGGCATCGTGCTCTCGGTCTTTGCGGTGGCGGGCGGCTTCTTCGGCGGCTGGCTCGACGATGCGTTCGGCTCGAAGCGGGCGATCCTCGTTTCGATCGGCGGCACCTGCGTCGGGCTCGTGCTCGCGATCTCGATCACGCCGACGGAGCTTTTCTTCCTGCCCTACGATGCGGCGGCGGCAGGACCGATCTGGGATCTGCCCTTCTTCGCGACGCTGCCCGAACTCATGTATCTCATCGTCGTTCTCATCGTCGCGATCTGCATCACGGCGGCCTATGCGAACAGCCGCACCATGCTCGCGCGCATCGCGCCCGTTTCGAAGATGTCGGAGTTCTTCGGCATCTATGCGCTGTCGGGCACGGCGACGGCCTTTCTCGGGCCGCTGCTCGTCGGCGTGGTGACGCATCTCTTCCAGAGCCAGCGCATCGGCTTTGCCTCGATCCTCATTCTTCTCGGGCTCGGGCTTGCGGGCATGCTTTTCGTGCGCGAGGAAAGGGCGGAGGCGGTCGATTGAACGCGGTGATCGAGGGCGCGGTGCCGGAGCTGCAGCCGCCGCATGACACAGGCGGGCGGGAGCCTGCCTCCAATGTCGCGCAGGGCGCCTGGGTTCTTTATGAATGGGCGAACCAGACCTATTTCTCGCTCATCACCATCTTTCTCTTTCCGCCTTTCTTCACGCAGGTGCTGGCGGCCAATCCCATCGAGGGCCAGGCCTATTGGGGCTATGTGCAGGCGGTGGCCGGTATTTCCATCGCGCTTCTGAGCCCGCTTCTCGGCGCGATGGCGGATGCGGCGGGACCGCGCAAGCCCTGGATCGTCTTCACCATGCTCATCTGCGCGGCGGGCTGCTTCTCGCTCTGGTTCGCGGTGCCGGGACAGCCGCTGCTTCCCGTCGCCATCGCGCTTGTCGTCGCCGCCATCGGCATGGAATTCACGATTATCTTCGCCAATGCCATGCTGCCGACCATCGCGTCGGACCGGCGGATCGGGCTTCTGTCAGGCATCGGCATCGGCGTCGGCCAGCTTGCCGCCATCGTCGCGCTGGTGCTGGTGCTGCTTTTCTTCCAGCTTCCGGGCGAGATCTCCGCGCCCTTCATTCCGGACGAGCCCATCTTCGGCCTTTCGAAAGAGGCGCATGAGACGGACCGCATCATCGGGCCGATCTCGGGCCTCTGGTTCGTCGTCTTCATGCTGCCCTTGCTCTTCCTCGTGCCGGACCAGAAGCGGCGCGGGTTGAGCCGCACGCAAGCCGCGCGCGAAGGGCTCCGGCGTCTTGCGGCGACGCTCCGCTCTGTGCGGCATTTCCGCAATGTCGCGCTCTATCTTTTCTCGCGCATGCTCTTCTATGACGGCATGACGGCGATCTTCGTGTTCGGCGGCATTCTTGCGGCGGGCATCTTCGGCTGGGGCGCGATGGAGATGGCGGTCTATGGCATCTGGGTGACGCTATTCGCGGCCTTCGGCGCCTTCCTTGGCGGCTGGGTCGATCTCAAGATCGGTTCGAAGCGGACGCTGGTCTGGTCGCTTCTCGGCGTGATCGCGAGCTTCCTGCTGCTCCTCTCCTTCGACCGCGACCGGATCTTCTACGTCATCCATGTGCCGGTGGCGGCGGATGCGGGCGCCTTCACGACGCTGCCGCAGCAGCTCTTCCTTCTTACAGTCGGCATATTCGGCATGGCGGTCGGCCCCGTCATCGCGTCGAGCCGCACCATGATGGCGCGGATCAGCCCGCGCGAAATGATGACGGAGTTCTTCGGCCTCTTCGCACTGGTCGGCAAGGCGACGGCCTGGGTCGCGCCGCTCTTCATCGGTATCGTGACGGCGATGACGCAGAACCAGCGCTTCGGGCTGATGGTCGTCGTGCCGCTCATCCTTGCCGGGTTGATCGGCCTTCTCTTCGTGAAGGAAGAACGCTCAAGCGCCGTCACGCATTGATGATTAGGTGGGTTGGTTAAAAAACCGCGCTTCGGTGAAGCGAACTTCTTGGGCTTTGACGAGCACTAACTCCGCGAGCCAATCACAATATATATAGACGAATAAAACAGGCTCTTTATCGAATACCTAAATCCCATATTTTGGGTTTGCAGGGGCCTAAAATCAGGACGGCGCACGCCGTGCGCCGGATTTGGGGCTGAAGTTTGATGTGAAGCGAGTTGGTTAACAATTTGTAATATCACGTAGAATCCCGAGACTCACCAGCTTGCTGAATTTCGGGATCGTCTAGACAGAAGTCAAAAAAAAGCGTACGAAAAATTCACGTCTAAATTTTCAACCGTAATTTTGCGGTTGAAAAGTGGACGCGTCGGTGGGCTAGACCGCCGCGTCCCTTCTTGTGAAGCAGCTAGGTCGCTAAACTTACCGCTTCGGCCGACTACGGAAGTGGGAACATACATATTCCCACCTTCCGTAGCGGTACCTTGGGTATGCGTGGACGAAGACCATCCTTGCATACAGCCCGAGGCTTCCAATTGAATTCATGGATCACCGCGTACTCATCACCAGTGGAAACGGCCACCACCCCTCTGAGGGCTTTTCGCTCTCAAAACCGTTGTGAGAGGCGATGTGCTGGCCGCTGGTGAGCGATGCGGGTACTTTGACCCCAATTTCACTCGAAAGCCTAGAACCGATATACGGCCATCCTGAGGGCGCGTCAATCGGATCAAGCTCGGTGTGCTTTTTTTGTTCCCAAGAAGCAGGGTTCTAGCCTTGGAGAAAGCTTTGGCCAAGGAACAAAAAAGGAACAATTCGGTGCTTGATATTTTGGCTTATTGAGGCCGGATGCTGCGAATCAGTGGCGGAAGTGGCGCATGCCGGTCATGACCATGGCGAGGCCCTTTTCATCCGCCGCGGCGATCACTTCATCGTCGCGCATGGAGCCGCCGGGCTGGATAACGGCGGTCGCGCCTGCTTCCGCTGCCGAAAGAAGACCGTCGGCGAAGGGGAAGAAGGCATCGGAGGCGACGACCGAACCGATGGTGGCGGGTGTCTTTTCGCCTGCGGCCTCTGCCGCGTCTTCG
>JAHBYL010000064.1 GCA_019635955.1 Parvibaculum sp. | reverse complement strand
GCCGACGACCGCGATGGGTTTCTGCCTGTTCAACAATATCGCTGTCGGCGCACTCCACGCCCGGAAGGCGCATGGCTGCGAGCGCGTGGCGGTGGTCGATTTCGACGTCCATCACGGCAATGGCACGCAGGCGGCTTTCGAGTGCGACCCCTCGCTTCTCTATATCTCGACGCATCAATGGCCGCTTTATCCCGGCACAGGACGCGCGAGCGAGCATGGGCTCGGCAATATCTATAATCGCTGCCTGCAGCCGGGGGCGGGCTCGGAAGAGTTCCGCGCCGCCATGTCCGATGCGGTGATTCCGGCGCTTGAACAATTCCGCCCCGATTTCCTCTTCATTTCGGCGGGTTTCGATGGGCATATCGCGGACCCGCTCGCGAATCTCCGGCTCACCGAAGGCGATTTCGGCTGGGCGACGGCGGAACTCGTGAAGGCGGCGGACCGCCTTTGCCATGGCCGCGTTGTCTCGGCGCTTGAGGGGGGCTATGACTTGGAGGCGCTGGCGGCGAGCGCGAGGGCCCATGTCCGCGCCCTGATGCTCACCGCCTGAAACGACGTCCGAAGCTGCGAGGAGAAAGAGATGGCCGCCGCGAAAGCCGATGCTCACAAGGATATCGAGAAGCTGAGCTTCGAAGAGGCGCTGGCGCAGCTCGAGAAGATCGTCTCCCAGCTTGAATCCGGCAATGCGGAACTCGAAAACTCGATCGATCTTTACGAGCGCGGCACGGCGCTGAAGGCCCATTGCGAGGCGCGGCTGAAGGCGGCGGAAGCCAAGGTCGAGAAGATCCGCCTGACCGCCTCCGGCGAAGCGGCGGGCACTGAACCGCTCGACGTCGAGTAACGGCCCATGACCTCACCCGCCGCAGACGACGGGAGATTTGAGGCGGCGCTCGGCCATTGCGCGCGCGATGTGGAGCGGATGCTCGATCTGCTGCTGCCGCGGCCCGAAGGCCCCGAGGCGCAATTGGCCGAAGCCATGCGCTATGCGGCGCTGGGCGGCGGCAAGCGCTTCCGCCCCTTTCTCGTCTGCCAGAGCGCGGCCATTTTCGGCGTGAACCGGGAATCGGCCCTGCGCGCGGCGGCGGCGGCCGAATGCGTGCATGTCTATTCGCTGGTCCATGACGATCTGCCCTGCATGGACGATGACGACCTCCGCCACGGCGCGCCGACCGTCCACCGCAAGTTCGACGAGGCGACGGCGGTTCTCGCGGGCGATGCGCTGCTGACCTTCGCCTTCGATATTCTGGGCGACATGGACACGCATGAGCGCGCGCGGGTGCGGATCGAGCTTGTGCGCCGCCTTGCCGCCGCCGCCGGTGCGCGCGGCATGGTGGGCGGGCAGACGATCGACCTTGTGAGCGAGGGCAAGGCGCTCGACATGAACGGTGTGGCCCGGCTTCATCAATTGAAGACCGGTGCGCTCATCTCCTTCTGCTGCGAGGCGGGCGCCGTGCTCGGCCGGGCCTCGCCCGAGGCACTGCAGGCGCTCCATGCCTATGCTCATGATCTGGGGCTTGCCTATCAGATCGCGGACGACCTGCTGGACGTGGAGGGCGATGCCGCCACGCTCGGCAAGACGGCGGGGAAGGATGTCGCCGCCGGCAAGGCGACCTTCGTCTCGATCATGGGTGTCGAACGGGCCCGCGCCCAGGCCCGGATGCTGGCCGATCAGGCGGCCCAACACCTTGATTTGTTTGATGAAAGGGCCGATCTTTTGCGTGCGGCCCCGCATTTCGTTATAACGCGCCGCAAGTGAGGCGCCGGCCGGGCGCCTTTTTGGGCCCTTGTGCCCTGTCTGGCCCTGTGACGGCCGAGGTGAGAGTTGAGCAGCAATCTTCCGACCCCCTTGCTTGACCGGGTAAGAACGCCCGCGGACCTCCGCGCTTTGCCTGAATCCGATCTCAGGCAGGTGGCGGACGAACTGCGCGCGGAAGTGATCGATGCCGTGTCGCAGACGGGCGGACATCTCGGCGCCGGGCTCGGCGTGGTCGAACTCACCGTCGCGCTCCACTATGTTTTCGACACGCCGGACGACCGCATCATCTGGGATGTCGGCCATCAGGCCTATCCGCACAAGGTGCTGACCGGGCGGCGCGACCGCATTCGCACGCTGCGCCAGGGCGGCGGGCTCTCGGGCTTCACCAAACGCGCGGAAAGCGATTACGACCCCTTCGGCGCGGCCCACTCCTCGACATCGATTTCGGCGGGCCTCGGCATGGCCGTCGCGCGCGACCTGAGCGGCGGGAAAAACAATGTCGTCGCCGTGATCGGCGATGGCGCGATGTCCGCCGGCATGGCCTATGAGGCGATGAACAATGCCGGCTCGATGGACAGCCGCCTTATCATCATCCTGAACGATAACGACATGTCGATCGCGCCGCCTGTCGGCGCGATGAGCGCCTATCTCGCGCGGCTTCTTTCCGGCGGCGCCTATCGTTCGATGCGCCACCTTGCAAAGCAGCTTGCGCAGCTTCTGCCGAAGCGGCTCGAGGAAAGCGCGCGCCGCGCCGAGGAATATGCGCGCGGCATGGCGACCGGCGGCACACTGTTCGAGGAACTCGGGCTTTATTACGTCGGTCCCATCGACGGGCATAATTTCGATCACCTTCTGCCCGTGCTGAAGAATGTGCGCGATGCGGATGAAGGGCCGATCCTCATCCACGTCGTGACGCAGAAGGGCAAGGGCTATGCGCCCGCCGAAGCCTCCGCCGACAAATATCACGGCGTTTCGAAATTCGACGTGGTGACGGGCGCGCAGGCAAAAGCAAAGGCCAATGCGCCGAGCTACACCAGGGTGTTCGCCGAAAGCCTGGTCGCCCATGCAGAACAGGACGACAAGATCGTCGCGGTGACAGCGGCCATGCCGTCAGGCACCGGGCTCGACCTCTTCGGCGAGCGCTTTCCCGCGCGCACCTTCGATGTCGGCATTGCCGAGCAGCATGGCGTGACCTTCGCGGCGGGCCTCGCGTCGGAAGGCTACAAGCCCTTCACCGCGATCTATTCGACTTTCCTGCAGCGCGCTTACGACCAGGTCGTGCATGACGTGGCGATCCAGCGTCTGCCGGTGCGTTTCGCCATCGACCGCGCGGGGCTTGTCGGCGCCGACGGCCCCACTCATGCGGGCTCCTTCGACGTGACCTATCTCGCCTGCCTGCCCGATTTCGTCGTCATGGCGGCGGCGGACGAGGCGGAACTGAAACACATGGTCGCGACATCCGTTGCGATCGACGACCGGCCGTCCTCCTTTCGCTATCCGCGCGGCGAAGGCATCGGTGTCGAGATGCCGGCAATCGGCACGCCGCTCGAGATCGGCAAGGGCCGCGTCATGCGCGAGGGCACGAAGGTGGCGATCCTCTCGCTCGGTACGCGCCTCACGGAGGCCTTGAAGGCAGCAGACCAGCTCGGCGCGCTCGGGCTTTCCACCACGGTTGCGGATGCCCGCTTCGTGAAGCCGCTGGATACGGACCTCGTGGCGCGGCTCGCCCGCGAGCACGAAGTGCTGGTGACGGTGGAGGAAGGTTCCATCGGCGGTTTCGGCAGCCATGTGCTCGATTTTCTCGCCCGCTCCGGCGCACTCGACCGCGGGCTGAAAGTGCGGCCCATGGCGCTGCCCGATATCTTCATCGATCACGACAAGCCGGAAGTGATGTACGACATCGCCGGGCTCAATGCGGCGCAGATCGTGGAGACGGTGCTCGCCGCGCTGGGCGGCCAGGAAACGGCCATTGCGAGCCTTCGCGAGATCGCGCCGCAGAAACTCGTCTGAGATTTCATGTCCCGGGAAAAACAACGTCTCGACCTTGCCCTGGTCGAGCGCGGCCTCGCGCCCACCCGTGCCCGCGCTCAAGGCGCGATCAAGGCAGGCCATGTGCGCGTCGGCGGCAAGGTCGCGGCGAAACCATCGGACATGGTGGGCGACACGGACGAGATCGAACTCGATGGTCTCGAGCATCCCTATGTCTCGCGCGGCGCGCTGAAACTCATCCATGCGCTCGATACGTTCGGCCTCGATCCCTCGGGCGCCATATGCCTCGATCTCGGCGCCTCGACCGGCGGTTTCACGCAGGTGCTGCTTGCGCGCGGCGCGGCGAATGTCGTCGCTGTCGATGTCGGCCATGGCCAGCTTGCGAAGGAAATCGCCGCCGATCCGCGCGTGCGTTCCGTTGAGGGGTTGAACGCGAAGGACGTCACGCGTGAGGCTTTGCCCGAACCTGTTTCCTTCATCGTGGCCGATCTGAGCTTCATCGGACTGCGAAAGGCACTGCCGCCCTCGCTCGCGCTGGCAGCGCGCGGCGCAACGCTTGTCGCGCTGATCAAACCGCAATTCGAGGCGGGGCCGGAAAATGTCGGTAGGGGCGGTATCGTCCGCGACGAGGCGCTGCGGCGAAAGATTTGCGATGAAATCGCCACCTGGCTCGAGCGCGAGGCCGGATGGCGCGTGCTTGGGCTGACGGAAAGCCCTATAGAAGGCGGCGACGGCAATGTGGAATTCCTGATCGCGGCGCGCCATGACAGATGATATCGATGTTGAAATTGTAGCGCTCGGCGCGCAGGGCGACGGCGTGGCGGAGACGCCGTATGGGCCGCTCTATGTGCCTTACGTGCTGCCCGGCGAGAGGGTGCGTGTCCGGCCGCAGAGCGAGGGCAGGGCGGAGCTTCTCAAGATCCTCACGCCCTCGCCGAAGCGCGTCTCCGCGCCATGCCGTCACTTCACGCGCTGTGGCGGCTGCGCCATGCAACATGCGGCTGCGGACTTCTACGCGGAATGGAAACAGGGGCTCGTCGGCGCGGCGCTGAAGGCACGCGGCATCGAGGCGGAGATTGCACCGCTGATCGGCACGAAGCCGAAGAGCCGCCGCCGCGCCACCTTCGCCGCCACGCGCACGAAGAGCGGCGCGACGCTCGGCTACTACATGCAGGCCACGCATAACATCGTGCCGTTGGTGGAGTGCCCGCTCGTCGTACCGGAAATCGAGGCGGCGCTGCCCGCGCTCGCCTCCATCGCGGCCTGCGGCCTGTCGCGCCGCTCGCGCGCCTCGTTGCTTGTGACCTCCACCATAAACGGGCTCGATGTCTATGTGACGGGCGGCAAGCCGCTTGACGGGCCGCTGCGCGCGGAACTCGGACGGGAAGCAGGCGCGGCCAATCTCGCGCGCCTTTCGTGGAACGGCGAGATCGTGGCCGAGCGCCTGCCGCCGGAAATAAACCTGTCGGGCCTGCGCGTGGCGCTGCCGCCCGGCGGCTTCCTGCAGCCGACGGCGGATGGCGAGGCGGCGCTGACGGGGCTCGTTCGCGAAGGTGTCGGCAAGGCGAAACGCATCGCCGATCTCTATGCCGGTTGCGGCACATTCGCCGCCGCCTTCGCGCATGGGGCTACGGTCCATGCGGTGGAGGGCGAGAAGGCGGCGCTCGCCGCGCTCGAACGCGCCATCCGCTCGCAAGGGCCGGCGCTCGGACTGAAGCCCGCAACGGTCGAGACGCGCGATCTGGCGCGGCGGCCTGTTCTGCGCTCCGAGCTCGAGAAATTCGATGCCATCGTCATCGACCCGCCGCGTGCCGGTGCATTGCCTCAGGCCGAGGAGATTGCGAACTCGCCGGTGCCGGTCGTCGCTTCGGTGTCGTGCAACCCGGCCACCTTCGCGCGCGATGCCCGCACGCTGATCGATGGCGGTTACAGACTTGAGCGCGTGACGCCGGTCGACCAGTTCCTCTGGTCGCCGCATCTCGAAGTGGTTGGGATTTTCCGGCGCGGCTGAGCGTCAGACAGGCCGCTGGACATGCGCGCGCGCCGCGGCAATCACGTCCTCTGGCTTCGCATCGAGTGTCGAGAGCCTGATCGCGATTTCCTGCGGCGAGATCACCGCCCAGCAGCGATACATGTAACGCGCGACAAGGCCGGTCGCCGGCGGGTTCTCGATCGCGCTGTCGAGCGGCCGGCGCAGCGCGATGCGCAGCTCAGCATTGCGGATCATCCGGACATAACGTTCGAAAAGACGCACATCGGAAATCGCATTCCATGGCAGGAGCCCCAGCCGGTCGATCAGGATGCCGGCAGGCGTGATCGCCATGGCGCGGCGCTCGCGCGCGACATAGGGCCAGTGATAGATGGCGACCGCAACGGCGGCGAGCGCGAGGAGCAGGGAGATCAGCGGTGCGCGCGGCAGGCCGAAGATCGCGAGCGCGCCCGCAGCAAGAACGGCGCTGTAGACGATGCTTTCGCCCTTGGTCTTCAGGTAATGCGCGGTGAGATAGTCGCCTGCCTTGCCGGCGTCACTCATTGCCGCTCTCTCCCATCTGGCCGCGATGGCGGAGCAGATGGTCGGCAAGGACGCAGGCCATCATCGCCTCGCCCACCGGCACGGCGCGAATGCCGACGCACGGGTCGTGGCGGCCCTTGGTGACGATCTCCGTATCTTCGCCGCTTTTGGTCACGGTCTTGCGCGGCGAGAGGATGGAGGAGGTGGGCTTCACCGCAAAGCGCACGACGACATCCTGTCCTGTCGAGATGCCGCCGAGAATGCCGCCTGCATGGTTCGACGAAAAGCCGAGCCCGTGATTGGTGGACTGCATCTCGTCGGCATTTTCTTCGCCGGAAAGCGCGGCGGCTGCGAAACCATCGCCGATCTCCACGCCCTTGACCGCGTTGATGCTCATCATGGCGGCGGCGAGATCGGCGTCGATCTTGCCATAGATGGGCGCGCCGAGACCGACGGGAACGCCGGAGGCGACGATCTCGATCACCGCGCCGCAGGACGAACCGCTCTTGCGCACGCCGTCGAGATAGGCCTCCCACTCGGCAGCGGCCTTTGCGTCCGGGCACCAGAAGGGATTGTTTTCCGTCTCCTCCCAGTCCCAGTTCGCGCGGTCGATCCTGTGCGGGCCCATCTGCACCAGCGCGCCGCGAATGGCGATGCCGCTGCCGAGGATCGCGCGCGCCACGGCACCGGCGGCAACGCGCGCCGCCGTTTCCCGCGCGGAGGAGCGCCCGCCGCCGCGATAGTCGCGAATGCCGTATTTCGAGAAATAGGTGAAGTCCGCATGGCCCGGCCGGAACTTCTCGACAATGTCGCCATAGTCTTTCGAGCGCTGATCGACATTCTCGATCATCAGCGAGATCGGCGTGCCGGTGGTGAGCTCGACGCCATCCTCGACGAAGGTGCCCGACAGGATCTTCACCTCGTCGGGTTCGCGCCGCTGCGTGGTGAAGCGCGACTGGCCGGGACGGCGGCGGTCGAGCCAGTGCTGGATGTCTTCCGCCTTGAGCGCGAGGCGCGGCGGGGTGCCGTCGACCACGCAGCCGAGCGCCGGCCCGTGGCTCTCGCCCCAGGTCGTGACACGGAAGAGATGGCCGAACGTGTTGTGCGACATCCTGTTAGCCCGGCCCCGAAGGACCTTCCTTACGCGGTGAACCGGCGGGCGGAAAAGGCGTGGATTGCGTCAGACGATACTCATGTCCGGCGCGTCCTCGGCCTTCATGCCGACGACATGATAGCCCGCATCGACGTGGTGTACTTCGCCCGTCACGCCCGAGCCGAGATCGGAGAGAAGATAGAGCGCGGTATTGCCTACTTCCTCGATGCTCACAGTGCGCTTCAGCGGCGAGTTGAGTTCATTCCACTTCAGGATGTAGCGGAAATCGCCGATGCCCGAAGCGGCAAGCGTCTTGATCGGCCCGGCCGAGACGGCGTTGACGCGGATATTGTTGCGGCCGAGATCGACCGCGAGATAGCGCACGCTTGCCTCGAGCGCAGCCTTGGCGACGCCCATGACGTTGTAATGCGGGATGACTTTTTCCGAACCGTAATAGGTCAGCGTCACGACGGAGCCGCCATTCGTCATCAGCTTCTCTGCGCGCTGGCAGAGCGCGGCAAGCGAGTAGCAGGAAATAGCCATCGAGGCGGTGAAATTGCCGAGCGTCGTGTCGACATAGCGCCCGTCGAGCTCTTCCTTGTTGGCATAGGCGATGGCGTGGACGAGGAAGTCGAGCTGGCCCCATTCCTTCTGCAGACGCTCGAATACGGCATCCATGCTCGCCGCATCCGTGACGTCGCAGGGCATGACGAGGGTCGAGCCGACCGATTCCGCCAGCGGCGTCACACGCTTCTGCAGCGCCTCGCCCTGGAAGGTGAAGGCAAGTTCAGCGCCCTGATTGGCGCAGGCCTTGGCGATGCCCCAGGCGATCGAACGGTTATTGGCAACGCCCATGACAAGGCCGCGCTTGCCCTGCATCAGGTTGCCCTTGAGCTCAGGGCCCGTGCTGGTGGTGGCTTCGCTCATCCTGTCTCCGTCGATTCTGCCTTGGCTTGCGCCGGTCGAAAATGGTGCCGCATCCTACACAAAAGCCTTGGACCGTCTAACAAAAAAACCCTCTCGATTCAGGGGCTTGTCATCACGTTTCGCGACGGAATGCGACAGTTCAGAAACCGGAGAATCCCTTGCGCGGGTTGTGCTTGAGGCCCTCGGCCCGGCTTGCGGCGAAATCCTTCAGCGCCGCATCCGCCGCCTCGGGAAGGACGAGGGAAAGGGTCACATATTGGTCCCCGGCCCCCTCCGGCCCCTTGAGCCCCTTGCCGCGCAACCGGAGCCGCGTGCCGGTGTTGGAGCCGGCCGGCACCGCCAGCGTGACAAGGCCCGAGACGGTCGGCACGTCCACTTTTGCGCCGAGCACGGCTTCGGAAAGCGTCACTGGCAAGGTCAGGTGGATGTCGTCGCCCCTGCGTTCGAACAGCGGATGCGGCTCGACCTCGACCGTGATGAGCGCATCGCCTGCGTCGGCGCCGCCCTGGCCCTCGCCGCCTTGTCCCTTGAGCCTGACCTGTTTGCCGCTTTCGATGCCCGGCGGCACGGCGACATCGACCATCCGCCCGCCATCGAGCCGCACGCGCTTCGTCGCGCCATTCGCCGCATCGAGGAAGGTCACCGACAGGCGGTAGCTGCGATCATCGCCGCGCGCTCGGAAGACGCGTTTACCTGCGCTGCGGATACCTTCGAAAAGCTCGCTGAAAAGATCGTCGTTCTGCGGTCCCGCCGGCTCCGAAGCGGCATGGAACTCGCGTTTGCGCGCGGCAGCGGCGCGGCGCTCGGCCTCGAAGCGACGGCGGCTCGCCTCGTCCTTGAGCTGGTTATATGCCGCGGTCACTTCCTGAAAGCGCGCATGCTGAGCCGCTGACGAATTCTGCGCATCGGGATGAAGCTGCTTGGCGAGCTTGCGATAGGCAGCCTTCACCTCGGCGTTGCCGGCGCCGGGATGCAGTCCGAGAATTTCGTAAGGGTCCCGCACGGGCCGCCGCTCCTGAATTGAACAGGGAGCCAGTCTAGGCGGGCGCGCATACGAATTGGTTAAGGCTCGGCGCCTTGCATTGTGTCGATTTCGGCCGGTGCGGGGGGCGGCGCGGTGGCGGAAAGCGGCGCATCCGCCTCGCTCGGCGCAGGCGGGCCGGGCAGGCTCGGCACCAGTTCCGTTAATCTCTTGAGGGCCCGCTCATGGCCCGTCTGGGCCGCCAGCGCGTACCAGGCAAGGGCGCGTGCCGGATCCTCATCGACGCCGAGGCCACGCTCGTAAAGCACGCCGAGATTGTAGCGCGCGGCGGGCACGCCGGCGATGGCGGCGGCATGGAACCAGAAGGAAGCGGTCTTGTAATCCTGAGCCGTGCCCTCGCCGTTGAGATGCATGAAGGCGGCATTCACCTGCGCGGAGACAAGGCCGGCGCGTCCGGCCCGCTCGAAGAAATAAAGCGCGCGAGGCGCGTCTTTCTGAACGCCTTTTCCTTCGCGAAGAAGCAGGGCGACGTTGCGCATGGCGGCCAGGTCATTGTCCTGCGCAATCGGCAGCCAGAGATCGAAGGCGCGGGAGAAGTCGCCGCTGTCGTAAGCGGCAAGGCCTTCGTTGAAACGCTCCGCATTCTCGGCAACGGAGGGCCGCTCCTGCTCCATAAGGTCGCGGACAGAGGCGCCCTGCGCCGCCGCAGGCACCGCGAACAAGAGTGCGGCGCCTAGCGACGCGGCAATGCAAACGGCAAAGAGGCCGGACCGTAGAATAATCATGTTCGCCGGTCCGCCCCTTGTCGTGTGTGCTTTAGTTCCTGATCTGCCAGGACCCGTCCGGCTGACGGCAGGCCGTACCATGCGCCTGCTGGCTGCGTCCGTCGATATAAACCGTCTGGGTATATTCGCGGCAAGTCAGATTGTTCTGCTGATAGGCCGCCTGCGGCGTCACCGTACCATAATGGCCGGAATCCGGATTGCGCCACTGGACGGGCTGCCCGCTTCGGCCGCTCTCAAGTGCATTATAGGTGGTCTGGCCCATATAGGCCTGATCGGCCCGGTCGAGCGATTTGCCGATCTCGCTGCCGATCAGCGCGCCGAGCAGAACGCCGGCGCCTGTGGCCCAGAGACGGCCCGTGCCGCCGCCGATCGCCTGACCGGCAAGACCGCCGGCAACCGCGCCGCCGACCGTGCCGACCGTCTGCTTGTTCATGCCGCCACCGCCGCCATAGGCGCTCTGGTCGCAGGCGGCGAGTCCGAGGGCAATGGCGCCAATAGCTATTCCCTTAACCAATTTCATTTTGTCCGATCCTGTGCTTTGTCGCCCCCAAGCGATAAGACTGAACTATATAAGATCGGGATTGTGGCAAGATTTGAGCGGTAAATAACCGTGGAAACCGCAGAAAACCGCGGTTTCCTGGCGTTCCCGGAACCGGATAGGCGAAATGAGCGAAACGGGCATGGAGGCGGAGGACGCCTCGATTTTCACGACGGAGGAGCCGATTGCACTGTTCCACCAATGGATGGAACTTGCTCGCGCGAAAGAGCCGGAAGATCCGAACGCCATGGCGCTCGCGACCGCGGACGGGCACGGCTATCCCGATGTCCGCATGGTGCTGCTGAAGGGTGCGGATGAGGCGGGCTTCGTCTTCTACACCAACCTCGAAAGCGCCAAGGGAGTGGAACTGAAGGAAAATCCGGCCGCCGCCCTGTGCTTTCACTGGAAGAGCCTGCGCCGTCAGATTCGTGTACGCGGCCACATTGCGCCGGTGAGCGAGGCGGAGGCGGATGCCTATTTCGCCTCCCGCGCCCGGGACAGCCAGATCGGCGCCTGGGCCTCGAAGCAGTCGCGCCCGCTCGAAAGCCGCTTCGCGCTGGAGAAACAGGTGGCCGTCTTTGCGGCAAAATTCGGCCTCGGCAAGGTGCCGCGGCCGTCCCATTGGTCGGGATTCCGGCTGGCGCCGCTCCAGATCGAGTTCTGGCGCGACCGGCCCTTCCGCCTGCATGACCGCCTTGTCTTCAGGCGGGACTCCGCCGCGGCGCCATGGCGGACGGAGAGGCTCTTTCCGTGACGATGAGCGCTCCCGCCAACGGTAAAGCCCACCGGCTGATGCGGCGTGCGGCGCTGGCCGCTGTCTGCGTCGCGGTGACGCTTGTCGTGCTCAAGGCGGCGGTCTTCTGGATGACGGGCTCGGTCGCCATGCTGGGCACGCTGATGGACTCGCTGCTCGACGGCGCGGCCTCGCTTCTCAATCTCGTCGCGGTGCGCGCCTCGCTGATGCCGCCCGACAAGGAACATCGCTTCGGACACGGCAAGGCGGAGGCGCTGGCGGGACTCGGCCAGGCGATCTTCATTTTCGGGTCGGCCGGTTACCTCGTCTATGAGAGCGTGTCGCGGCTGATCGAGCCGAGGCCGGTCGCCTCGACCGATGCGGGCATCGCGGTGGTGATCGTCGCCATATTGCTCACGCTTGCCCTCGTCGCCTATCAGCGCCGCGTGGTGCGCGAAACGGGCTCGCTTGCCATCGAGGCGGACTCCATTCACTACCGTGGCGACCTTTTCATGAACCTGTCGGTGATCGCCGCGCTGGTGCTGTCCGGATATTTCGGTCTGCATCGGGCAGACGCGATTTTCGGCCTCGTCATCGCGGGGCTGATCGGCTGGAGTGCGGGCAAGATCGTGATGAACTCGCTCGATCAGCTGATGGACCGCGAATTCACGGATGAGGAACGCCGGCGCATCATGCACATTGCACATTCCCGCAAGGAAGTACTGAGCCTGCACGACCTGAAGACGCGGCGCTCCGGCATCTACAGCTTCATTCAGTTTCATATCGAACTCGACGGCGCGATGTCGCTGCACGATGCGCATGAAATAACGGATGCGGTGGAGAGGGAGGTGCGTGAAGCATTCCCGGGCTCTGAGGTCATCATCCATCAGGACCCTGCAGGCGCCGAGAAACTCTCGAAGTTCCAGTTGAGTTGAAGGGAATTGTACCGTTTGGCCGACGACGAGGAGCAGCAAATCGTCGCTTTCCTGTCGCAACCGGCGGCATATGGATTGCCCGTGGACGAAAAGGTCGGCCATGTCGAGACCCACGCCTCGCATGTCTTCCTGGCGGGAGACCGTGCCTTCAAGCTGAAGAAGCGCGTGAAGTTCACCTTCCTCGATTTCTCGACGATTGAAAGGCGGAAAGGTGCCTGCGAGAGCGAACTCGAACTGAACCGCCGCACGGCACCCGAAATCTACCTGCGCATGATTCCGGTTCGGCGCGCCAATGGCGGCTTGCGGCTGGGTGGCGAGGAGGGTGGGGTCGTCGACTGGCTTGTCGTGATGACGCGGTTTGCCGATGACGGACTGCTGGCGAAGAAGGCGGATCGCGGCGAACTTTCGCTCGGCATGGTGGAGGAACTTGCCCGCGGGATTGCCGCCTTTCATCGCAAGGCGGAAGTACGCCGCGACTACGGCGGGGCGAACAACTTCCTGAAGATCGTCGAAGGCAGCGCCGAGGACATGAAGCCCGTGCTTGGCAAGGTGCTCGATGCGGAGCAGGCCGAAAGCGTGACGGCGCGGAGCCGGGCGCTGATCGAAGCGCACCGCGCACTGTTCGACAAGCGGCGCGAGGAAGGCGAAGTGCGGCACTGCCATGGCGACCTCCATCTCGGCAATGTGACGGAGATCGGGGGGCATCCGGTCATCTTCGATTGCATCGAGTTCAGCGACCGTATCGCGCGGATCGACGTACTCTACGATCTCGCATTTCTGCTGATGGACCTTGCCTTTCGCGCGGAAGGGGATGCGCGGCTCCAAGGCTTCGCGAACCGGGCTCTCAATGTCTATCTCGATCATATGACGCAGGATGAAATCGGCCACGCGATCGAGGGGCTTTCGCTCCTGCCGCTCTTCATGGCGACACGCGCCGTTGTGCGCGCCAAGGTGACGGCGGTGCAGGCGAAGGACGAGGCGGCGAAGGGCCGCGCGAACGCCTATCTCGAATTCGCGGCAAAGCTGCTCACGCCAGTTCCGCCGCGCCTCATCGCCATTGGCGGGCTTTCGGGCACGGGCAAATCGACCGTGGCAAAAGGTATCGCGCCGCGGCTCGGCGGACCGCTCGGCGCTGTGCATCTGAGGAGCGATATCATCCGTAAGCGGATATTTGGCGTGGCGCCGCTCGACCGCCTGCCGCAGGCGGCCTATGCACAGGGGGTGGGCGCGCGGGTCTATGAGGAGATGCTGCGGCTTGCGGGCGAGGCGCTGGGCGCCGGCGCAAGCGTCGTGCTCGACGCCGTTTTCGCGCAGGAAGACGAGCGGACGATGATCGCACGGCTGGCGGCGGAGCGCGGGCTCGCCCTCACGGGACTCTGGCTCGAAGCGCCCGTGGATGTGCTCGAAGCCCGCGTCGCGGCGCGCGAAGCCCGAGGCGACGATCCTTCGGACGCGGGGCTCGCGGTGCTCCGGCGCCAGCTTTCCTATGACATCGGCAGGATGGACTGGACCAGGGTGGACGCTTCCGGCACGCCGGACGAGGCCCTGAAGGCAGCGCTAGCGCCGGCCCGCGCCTTCCACTAGATTGCGCCCATGACCCAGATTGACAATGCAGATCGCAAGACGCTGATCCTGACCGGCGCGAGCCGCGGCATCGGCCATGCGACGGTGAAACGCTTTTCGAGCGCGGGCTGGCGCGTGATCACCTGCTCGCGGCAGCCTTTCCCGGAGGATTGCCCCTGGGAGGCGGGCCCAGAAGACCACATCCAGGTCGATCTTGCCGACGTGAAGAACACGGAGGCCGCGATCGCCGAAATGCGCGAGCGGCTGAAGGACCAGGGCGGTCGGCTTCATGCGCTCGTCAACAACGCGGCAATTTCGCCGAAGGGCCCCGGCGGCTCGCGGCTCGGCGTTTTCGATACGGATGTCGAGACCTGGTACAAGGTCTTTCAGGTGAATTTCTTTGCTTCCGTCATGCTTGCCCGCGGCCTCGTTGAAGAGTTGAAGGCAGCGCAGGGCTCGGTTGTGAACGTGACCTCGATCGCGGGCGAGCGCGTGCATCCCTTCGCGGGCAGCGCCTATGCGACGTCGAAGGCGGCGCTGGCGGCGCTCACGCGCGAAATGGCGTCCGAGTTCGGCCGCCTCGGCGTTCGCGTGAACGCGATTGCGCCCGGCGAGATCGACACGGCAATCCTCTCGCCCGGGACGGACAAGATCGTCGCCGAAATTCCCATGCGCCGCCTCGGT
>JAHBYL010000063.1 GCA_019635955.1 Parvibaculum sp. | reverse complement strand
AGGCGTGTATTCGACATTGGTGATATGCGCGCGGGACGCATTATAGAGCGGATCGTCATTGCCCGTTCCCGTCATCACCTTGGCGCGGACGCGGTTCGCCGAGACGCGATAGGCGAGGAACAGGTTGATGAGGATGTTGAGGCCGGCATAAATGCCGACAAGGCCAAGCGACGTCGAATAAAAGCCCATTGGGTTCCTCCGATGGTGAGCCACGAGTTTGCGGAAATGCAGCGCATTCGCCCGCCGCGCCGTGGCATGATTCGATGCCGGGCCGGGAGACGCTAGCACGGGAAAACCGGCATGACACCCGCTCAGATCGCCCGATGATTATTCGTCAGGTGCTGCCCGCCTGAGCTTCTTCACCGTGCCTCGCTTCACCTTCTCCTCGACCCGTTTGGCCTTGGCCGCCTTGCTGGGTTTCGTGGGTACGCGAAATTTCGGCTGATGCGCAGCCTCGGCAATCATTTCGATGAGCCGCTCCACGGCGTCTCGCCTGTTCGCCTCCTGTGTGCGGAAGCGGTTTGCCGTAATAACGATGACGCCGTCCTTGGTGAGCTTGGTACCGGCAATCCGCTCAAGCCGTGCCCGCACGCGTTCCGGCAGCGAAGGCGAATGCCGCGCATCGAAGCGAAGCTGCGCCGCGCTCGACACCTTGTTCACATTCTGCCCGCCCGGCCCGCCCGCGCGGATGAAGCTGATCGAGATTTCGTCCTCTTCGATAGCAAGTCTGTCGGTGACTGGGATCATGGGAGAGCCGGGGTTCGGATTTTATACTCAAATTGCGGATTGAGTATAATATTCATTGACAAAGCTTTTGGGTCAATATGTTATACGCAGAACGCAAAATGAGTATAACACCATGGCTGCCGAAATATCCCTCGCAATGCAGACGGCTTACGCGGATCTCGTTGATCGCTGTGCGATCGCGGCCTTCGAGAGAGACTTTGCGGCCAACGGCAACTTTGTCGCGAAAACAGTGCGCGGGCGGAAATACTGGTACTTTCAGGAGGCGACCCCCGAAGGTCGGCGGCAAAAATACGTCGGACCGGAAACGGAGGAACTACTCGAAAAGATCGCCCGTCACAGAGATGCGCTCGACGACACACGAGACCGGCAGGCGCTGGTGTCCATGCTCGTCCGTTCGGCCTATCTGCCTCGTCCACAACCGAAAATGGGGCAGGTGTTGCAGGCTCTTGCCGAGGCGGGTGTGTTTCGTTTGCGTGCCGTATTGGTTGGTACCTTAGCCTACCAGACCTATGCAGCGATGCTTGGTGTCCGCCTTCCCGCGGCGTCGTTGCAGACTGGCGATCTCGATATTGCACAGCACCGGACAATCTCGGTCGCTGCGAAGGACAAGACGCTTCCACCCTTACCGGTACTGAAAGCGGTGGATGCCAGTTTCAGACCTGTTCCGCACTTGAAAAATTCGACACGTTCGACGTCCTATGTTGCGGCAGGGGGGTTGCGCGTAGATTTCCTGACGCCCAACCGTGGGGCTGAAAGCGGCGAACCCGCAGCCCTGCCAGCGCTTGCGACCGATGCTCACCCGCTGCGCTTTCTCGACTATCTCATTCACGAGCCGACGCAAGCGGTCGTGCTGCACGGCGCAGGTGTCCATGTCTCCGTACCCACGCCGGAGCGGTATGCTCTCCACAAGTTGATTGTTGCGCAAAGGCCGGAGAGGCCACATGAAAAGAGAAGCAAGGACATCGTGCAGGCTGAAAACTTGCTTAAGGTTCTCCTCGAAGGCAGGCTTCATGACCTTTTAGATGCCTGGCAAGATGCCGTCGGTCGTGGGAAAAAATGGAAAACTCTCCTCCTCAAGGGAGTCGGCGGGTTGAGAACGGGAACCAGAGACGGCTTGCTTAAAGCTGTCGGAGAAACACGATCCGCCCTTCCCGGCGTCAACCTTGAGTTTGCCTCGTCTCAAGCGCGATACGACGGCGACAGGGATATTGTCTTCTTTAACGGAACTTCCGCGGGAGACAGGCATCGTTGCGCTATAAGCCGCGAAGCGCTGGAAGACTATTTTGGCGACTTGGGTGAGGGCGGAAAGTCAGCTCTCGAAGCATTCCGCAACAATCGAAGCTCAATAGAAAATTTGCTGAGAGAGAAATTTCTGCGGGCGCCTGTCGAGGGAACAGACGAAACGCTCCTTACATCGCGTGACATACCCGCACTGCGCAAGCGATTGAAAAAATAGTCCTCACTTCCAGATCGGCTTGCCCGTGCCCGGCAATCCGAGCTTCGACCATTTCTTCGTCACCGCCTCGATCACCTCGTCATCCATGCGGATTTCGCGGCCCCATTCGCGCTTCGTCTCGGGCGGCAGCTTGTTCGTCGCGTCGAGGCCGATCTTGCCGCCAAGCCCGCTTTCCGGCGAGGCGAAGTCGAGATAGTCGATCGGCGTGTTCTCGATCAGCGTCACATCGCGCACCGGGTCCATGCGGGTCGAGATCGCCCACATCACATCCTTCCAGTCGCGCGCATCGATATCGTCATCCACCACGATCAGCCATTTCGTGTACATGAACTGGCGGAGATAAGACCACGCGCCCATCATCACGCGCTTCGCGTGCCCCGGATAGGCCTTCTTCATCGAGATGACGGCAATGCGGTAGGAGCAGCCCTCTGGCGGCAGCCAGAAATCCACGATCTCCGGGAATTGCTGTTGCAGCAGCGGAATGAAGACTTCGTTGAGCGCCTCGCCCAGCACCGAAGGCTCGTCCGGCGGCCGTCCCGTGAAGGTCGACAGATAGATCGGATCGCGCCGCATGGTGATCGCGGTCACGGTGAAAACCGGGAACTGCTCCACCGAATTGTAATAGCCGGTATGGTCGCCGTAAGGCCCCTCATCGGCATACTCATCAAGCGAAACATAACCCTCGATCACGATTTCCGCTTCCGCCGGCACTTTCAGCGGCACCGTCTTGCAATCGACAAGCTCCACCTTCTTGCCGCGCAGCAGTCCCGCAAACTGATATTCCGAAAGCGTGTCGGGCACGGGCGTCACGGCGGCGAGAATCGTGCCGGGGTCCGCGCCGATCACGCAGGCGGCCGGCAGCGGCTCGCGCTTCTCCTTCTTCCAGCGCGCATGATGTTGCGCGCCGCCGCGATGCGCGAGCCAGCGCATGATGGTCTTGTCGCGGCCCAGCACCTGCATCCGGTAGATGCCGAGATTGAAGTCGTCTTCCTTCTTTCCCTTCGGGCCCTTGGTCACGACAAGCGGCCATGTGATGAGCGGCCCAGGCTCCCCCGGCCAGCAGGTCTGGACGGGCAGGGCGGTAAGATCGATATCGTCTCCCGTCAGCACCACTTCCTGGCAGGGCGCCGAGGAAACCGTCTTCGGCTTCATTGCCATCACGGTCTTCAGGATGGGCAGCATAGACACCGCCTCGCGGAAGCCGCCCGGCGGCTCCGGTTGGCGGAGAAAGGCGAGCGCCTCGCCCACTTCGCGGAGGTCTCGCGCCCGCGTTCGTTCGACCGGGCCGCCCCCCGCGAAATTTGCGGTCACGCCGCGCGCCACCCGCTCCACCGTGCCGAAGAGATTGACGAGAACGGGCATCGAGGCAGGTCTCCCGTCCGCCATCACCGGCGCCTCGAACAGCACGGCCGGCCCCTCTTCGGCGAGAAGGCGGGTCTGGATTTCCGTCATCTCCAGAACGGTCGAAACGGGCTCCTTCACCCGGACGAGATCGCCGGTCGCTTCGAGCTTGTCGAGAAATTCGCGGAGGGAGGCATAGGACATGGGACGCGGTCGGCTTTCGGCTGATGTCGGGGCGCGCTGTGCGGCCAGAGAATGCCGCAAAAGTGCCGGCAAAGCCAAAGCGGATGGGCGGCGCCCGCGCAAATATGTGCCGGAATGGGCTTTTCCGTTAACAGGCCGCCAACCCTTCCCCTCTTAAGCTGTGCCCGATTGACGAGCTGGATGGAGCGGGTTCCTTGGCGCTTGAGCAGAGTTCAGGGCAGAAACGCGGCAAACGCCTCTGGCGAGGCGGTGAGCTGGACGCAGATCCTTTCGCCCTGCCGGTGCATGTTGCCGTAAAGGCAACGTCGCTTGCCGAGCGGGCCATGGGCTTTATCCGCTTCGCCACCATCTACCGCGATGCCATCACCGCTTATGACAGCTCCCCAATCCTCGGCCGCTTCGAATGGTCGGAGCCCGTCTCGGCCTATGAGGGCGTGGCACTTCGCATTCTTCCCTGCGACCGGCAAGCAAGAAATTTCGTTGCGGTCGTCGAACTCAGCCATCGCCACCGCGAGGCCCGCAACCTCGTCATCTATGCCGGCGAGGACGGAGTGGATGCCTCGGCGCGCTGGCGGTCCTGGGGCAGGGTGCTGAACCTGCCGCTGCTGATCGAGGACCGGGACGGCGATTTGCATCCGGCGGAGCGCCGCCTCGGCGCGATTCAGATTTCTCATCCGCAGCCCCATGCCGGCGCGAACCCGCTGACGGCCCGCCGCCCGCTCGCCTTCGGCCAGTCTGGCCAGCCGCGGCTCTGGGGCCACCGCCTCGTTGTCGGCGGCCGCCCGCACGCTTATTGATCCTTATTCTGCGGCCTGCATCGCCTGCGGCCCGTGATAGGGCGCGCGGTTCGCCTTTTCCGGATAGCGTCCCTCGGCCCGCGCCGCGAGATAGCGCTGGATGAGCCATACCGGCTCTTCCAGATGGCTGAGCCGCCCGCGCACCGCCCGCGAGGATTTCAGCCCGCGCTGCACGGCGGCATTCACCACCATGTCTTCCGAATGGAAAGTGCGCAGCATCTCGCCTTCGCTCACAAGCGCGCTTTCATAATCTGAGTCTTCCTTGGCGGACGGAGCAACAAGCGTCGTCGTGAGGAGCTTGCAGCGCCCCGCCGACACCGGCAGCAGCCGGTACCAGATCGCGCGGTCATGCGTCGTCAGGAACATGAAGCAGGGAAAGCCGAGATAAAGGCCCCATTCATTTGCCTGGCTGTCGTTCAGGCCCTCAATCGGCTTGAAGCCTGGCACTTTCGGTCCTTCGCCCGATGCGGAGGCTTTCAATTCACCGCGGAGCTTCTCCGTATAGGGCAGGTGGGCGCGGATGAAATAGGGCCGCTCTGCATCTGCCCATGTGAACTCACCCGGCATGCTCGGGTTCAGCGTCGTCGCATGCGTGCCGATGTGATGGTATGACTCCATCCAGTTCTCGACCATCACCTTCCAGTTGAAGTCGCATTCCCATTCGAACTCGATGGCGATTTCCATCTCTGCCACGTTCCACGGCGCGGTCAGGCGAGCGAATTCCTCATACTGCTCTGCGAGCGGCTTGGCCTCACCGTCAAAATTCACGAAGACGAAGCCGTTCCACACCTCGCTGCGGAATTCTGAAAGCCTCCAGTCCGCCTTCTCGAAGCCTTCGGCCTTGTGCATCTGAGAGCAGCCGCGCAGCGAGCCATCGAGATCGTAGGCCCATTTGTGGTAGGGGCAGACGAGAAGCCTTGTCTCGCCTTCGCGCGGGAAGGCGGGGTCTTCCGGCATGATGTCCATGGCCCGGTGTGCGCAGACGCGCGACAGCACGCGAATTTGCTCGTCATGCCCGCGCACCACGACAAGCGGCTCATCGAAAAGATCGATCGCGACAAAGCTGCCCGGTGTCTTCAGCTGCGAGACATGGGCAAGGCACATCCAGTCCTTCTTGAAGATATTGTCGCGTTCGAAGGCGAAGAACTCATCGTCGATATAGGTCTCGCGCGGCAGCGTTACGGCGCACTCGAGCGGCAGCGCGGCGACCGTTGCAACATCTTTCAGGATCGCATCGAGTTTTGCGGAAGCGGTCATGTGAGTACCTCCTTCAGAGATCGAATTCCTTGCGAAGCGCGGCGGTGATGCCGTCGATATGGTCGGTCGCGAGCCATTCGCCCTTTTCGGCACTGGCGCCTGTCGCCCGCGCAAGTACGCCGGTCGCAGGCACAAGCCCAGGGCGCACCGGATAGCGGTCATAGGTCGGAAACTCGGCATGGCCATGCGTCGGCGTTTTCGGCACGTCCACGAGATCGGGCCGGATCAGCAGCATCAGCGATGTCTCGATCAGCGCCGCATGTTCGAGGTCGATGCCCGGATAACCGTCGGGGAACAACCGGTCGAGTGTTTCGGGCTTGATGAAGTCCCAATATTCAAGCCGCACGACTTCCGCATCGTCGATCCCGTCGCGCCGCATCTCGCGCAGCGCAAGATCGATCCCCTCGATGATCGGCCAGGCATTCTCGACATGCCCGTTCACGACGACGAAGCGCCGCGCGCCATGCAACGCGAGATCGTGCAACACATCGCGCACGACGAGCGTGAGCGTGTTCGCCGCAAGGCTCGTCGTGCCGGGAAACGCTTGTCCGCCGCCGGAGCGCGGCTGCGACTTGTAGCCATAGGGAATGGTCGGCGCGACGATGCCGCCGATCCGCTTTGCAACTTCCTTCGCCATATGCGTCGGCAGAAAGACATCCGTGCCGAGTGGCAGATGTGGCCCGTGCTGCTCCGTCGCACCGACCGGCAGGAAGAAGGGCGCGCGCGCCTTCGTCTTCGCCTCGAAATCGGGCCAGGTGATTTCCTGCATCAGCACGGAATGACTCATGGAACTACCTCATCGCGGCGCCGCCATCGACGCCGATACATTGTCCGGTGATGAAGCCCGCCTCCGGGCTCGCGAGAAAGAGAACCGCGCCTGCGATCTCCTCGGGGCGGCCGATACGGCCAAGCGGGTTCGATGTCTCGAGCGCCTTCAGCGTGGGGTCCATGTTCTCGAAATCGAGGAGCGGCGTATCGACGGGACCGGGCGCCACCGCATTGACGAGGATGCCGGGTGCGAATTCGCGCGCCCAGGAACGCGTCAGCGAAAGCATCGCGCCTTTCGTTGCCGCATAGACGGACGATCCGGCACGGCCGAGAAAGGCAAGCTCCGAAGCGATGTTGATGACGCGAGCGTTTGACGCGAGATGCGGCAGAGCCGCGCGCATGACGAGGATGGGCCCGCGCAGATTGACGGCAAGCATCCGGTCGAGCGCCAAGGTTTCGAGCGCATTGATGGTCGACTGGATTTCGATGCCCGCGCAATTGACGAGCACGTCGATCCTGCCGAGTTTGGCCGCTACCTCCGCGATGCCCGAACTCACGGCGGCCTCGTCCGTCACATCGCCCGCGAAAATCTCGTAGCCCTCGGCGGCCGATGACTTGAGGTCGAGCCCGGCCACCCTCGCGCCCTCGCTGGCAAAGGCTTCCGCAATCGCCTTGCCGATCCCGCTTGCCGCGCCTGTTACGACGACCCGCCGCTCCTCGAACCTTCTCACTCGCCGAACTCCTTCCTGCTCCGGCCAGACTGGCAAGGGCGTGGGACCGGTCGAAGACAGAAACGGTCAATGCCGGGCATTGATCGAATTTATGGGAGGGCGCAGGATGATGCGGCGTAGCTCGAAAGGACGTCACGTTGCGTAAAAAGGACATCCGCCTCGATCCGGCCCTGTTCCACCGGATCGACCTCAATCTCTTCAAGATTCTGCTGGAAATCGCCCGTTCGGGCGGCATCGGCGCCGCCGCGCGCCGGCTCAACCTGCAGCAGCCCGCGGTCAGCCTCGCGCTGAAGCGGTTGGAGGCCCATCTCGAAGCCGAACTGTGTATCCGTTCGGCGCGCGGCATAACGTTGACGCCTGAGGGACGCATCGTTGCGGCTTTTGCCGAACATCTGTTTCAGCAGGTACAGGCATTGCCCCGGGAAATGGCCCAGGTGGCGGGTGAGGTCGAAGGCCTGCTCACCATCCGCTCGGTCTCGGCGGTCCTTTCGCCCGAGCTCGACGCGACGCTCGACACCATGCGGCGCCGTCATCCGCGGATCAGGCTACGGATCGACATCGCGCCCTGCAGCATGGTGGTCGAGGCCTTGCTGAAGGACGAGGCGGAAGTCTGCATCGCCTTCGACAGCGCCCCGCGCAGCGACCTGCTCTATGAGCCGCTGATGCGCGAATATCAGCAACTTTATTGCGGCCGCGCCCATCCGCTTTACGGCTCCTGCATCCAGAACCCGGAAATGCTGGGCAGCGAGCGCTTCATCGTGGCCGGCGCCGACGAGCCGGACGATGTCCGTCATTTCCGCATGCGCTACCGGCTCGGTCTTGAGCCGGCCGGCGAGGCGGAAAACCTGGAGGAGGCGAAGCGCCTCATCGGCATCGGCGTCGGGATCGGCTTTCTGCCGACCTCGGTCGCGGAAACGGCCAGGCGTGATACGCTCTGGCCGCTCCTTCCGGCGCCGATGCTGCCGAGCTACCTGCTCTATCTCGTGACCCGCCCGGAAGCGGACCAGACACTGCCTACCCAGCTTTTCCTTGCCGAGATCCGGCGTCGCCTCGCCGCCCTGGGTGGGCCGCTCTAGTCTTCAACTCGCCTTGGAGAAATCCGGTGCCCGCTTCTCGAAAAAGGCGCTGATCGCCTCTTTCACTTCCGCCGAGCGGAGCTGGGCCGCGAAATGCGCCCCTTCCTCGGCCATGCGCTTGGCAACGTCGGGCCGCGAGGCCCCCCGGAGGAGCTGCTTGGTGAGCTTCACGGCGGTCGGTGCCTTGGCGGCAAGTTCCTGGGCAATTGTAGTCGCGCGAGCTACCAGCTCGGCGTCCGGCAGGACATCCGCCACCAGTCCGATCCGCTCGGCCTTCTCGGCCCCGATCTTTTTGCCAAGAAGGAAAAGCTCGGCCGCCTTCTGATTGCCCACCAGGCTCGGCATGAGGAGGGTAGACGCCGCCTCGGGTACGAGACCCAGATTGACGAAGGGAGTGTGGAATGTGGCGCTTTGCCCCGCATAAACCAGATCGCAGTGGAGCAGCATGGTCACACCGACCCCGACAGCAAGTCCGTTGACGGCGGCAATCAGCGGCTTTTCCGCTGTGGCAATGAGCCGGAGAAAACGGCCTACCGGGCGCTCGCCCTCATTGGCATCCACCGGCTTCGATCCGGCGGCAGCGAAATCGCCCAGATCGTTCCCCGCCGTGAAGCTGTCGCCGCTGCCGGTAAAAAGCACGACCTTGACCGCCGGGTCCTTTGCCGCGGCTTCCAGCGCATCGCCCAGCGCCGCATACATGGCCTCGGTCAGCGCATTCTTCTTGTCGACGCGGTTCAGCGTGACGGTCATCACGCCCTTGTCCACTTCCCTCAGCACATGCTCGCTCATTCCGTCCTCCTGTCGGCGGATATAGATGCCGCAATAAGTTCTGTTTCGGAATTATCATCCGGCGGGGCGGCAGGAAAGCCGAAACGGCGCAACAGCCTGTGCAGGAAAGGGGCTTTAGCCGACGAAATATGAACACTCAGCCGGGCAGAACACGCCAGACGCTTGTGTTCCGGACATCCGTGTCTTCAAGTTCACGCGTCGTCATGACGGCATAGGAGATGAGCTTTTCGAGGCCGGTCTTGGGCAGATAGGTCCGGCCCGGGTCGCCGATCAGTACCGTCACACCCTCTGCGGCAAGGCGGCGAAGCCAGGCCTCGATCCGTTCGGCAAGAGGCCGCTCGTAACACATGTCGCCTACCAGAACGACGTCCCAACCGCGGTTTTCCACTCCGACAAGGTCCTCTGCCGTCGCTTCCACCTCTACGCCGTTAGAGGCTGCATTAATCCTGATTGCTTCCACGGCAAAATTATCGATATCGGTAGAGAGTACGGGTTTCGCACCGGTCTTGGCGGCAGCAATGCCGATCAAACCTGAGCCTGCTCCGAAATCCAGCACGTTTTTGCCACGGACGACATCGGGATTATCGAGAATATAGCGGGAAAGCGCCTGCCCGCCGGCCCAGGCAAAGGCCCAGAAAGGCGGTGGAAGCCCGGATTGTTCCAGCTCCTCCTCCGTCATTTGCCATATGGGCACAATTTCGGTGGCAAGATGCAGCTTCACTTCCGGCACCAAGGGCGGCTCGTGCAGCGCCGTGTTGCGGCGAATGAAGCCGGCAGGGTCAGCGCTGGCCGTGCTCATGCGTGCGCGGGCAGCGCTGCAAGGATCTCGCGTGCCTTCTCGCCGTCCTTCGCGATTTGCGCCTTCAGGCTGTCCAGCCCGTCGAATTTCCGCTCCGGCCGGATGAATTCGATGAAGGAAACGGCGGCGTGGGCGCCGTAGATGTCTCCGGAAAAATCGAAGATATGGGCTTCGAGCAGCACGTCCTGTTTGTCGAAGGTCGGGCGGCGGCCGACATTCGCGACCCCGTCATAAATGCCCCTGTGCGGCCCGTCCTCGATTTCGACCCTCACCGCATATACGCCGAGCGCAGGCTCCACATGGTCCTCGAGCGGCAGGTTCGCGGTCGGGAAGCCGATGGTGCGGCCGCGCTGGTCGCCCTGCTGGACGTGGGTTTCCACTGTCCACCAGTGGCCGAGCAGGTCCGCCGCGCCGCGCGGATCGCCCTGACCGAGCAGCTCCCGGATGCGGGTCGAGGAATAGGTGACGCCGCCATTCTTCACCTCGTCCACGATGTCGGTGCCGAAGCCCTCCATCTCGCCGAGATAGCCCAGCGCCGCAGCGTCTCCGCCACGTCCCTTGCCGAAGCGGAAATCGTAGCCCGCCACCACATGCACGGCCTGAAGCCCGTTCACCAGCACGTCCAGCACGAATTCCGGCGCCAGCATCTTCGACATGCGGTCGTCGAAAGGCAGCGCCGCCAGAACATCCACACCCATGCGCTCCAGAAGCCTTGCCTTGGCACGGAAGGGCGTCAGCCGGAAAAAGGGCCGATCGGGAAAGAAGAATTGCTGCGGATGCGGCTCGAAAACGAGCACGCCGAGCGGAACGCCCAGTTCCCGCGCGATCGCGCCCGCGCGCCCGATCACTTGCTGGTGGCCGCGATGCACCCCGTCGAAATTGCCGAGAGCATAGGCCGCGCCCCGGAGACCGGGCGGTACCTGCTCATAGTGACGGATGATCTTCATGGACGGGGCGGTGGCTCCGGGCGGAATGTCAGGTGAAAGGTCATGGCGGATCGGCCGGGGAGCGTCAAGTGCGGCCCGCGCAGCGCCGGTTGCGCTTTCCGGCTACCAGACGAGCCTGGGCATGGCCCCGACCGCGCGGACACCCGCCCGGGTCAGCACATGGGCGACGCGCTCTTCCTCGGGATTTTCGACGCTCGGGCCGCAATCCGCGGCGGCAATGCCGCCGGTGATGAACAGCGCATCGATGCCGGTATCGTTCGCGCCCTTGATGTCGGTCAGCGGCCCGTCGCCCACGGCAAGGATCCGGTTGTCCGGAATTGCCGCTCCTGCAAATGCGGCGAGCCTTTTCCGCGCAATGCCATAGACCGGACCGTGCGGCTTGCCGAAATAGACGACCTTGCCGCCGAGTTCGCCATAGAGCTTTGCCAGCGCCCCCGCGCAATAGATATGGCGGTCGCCTCGCTCCACCACGATGTCCGGATTGGCGCAGATCAGCGGCAGGCGCCGTGCGGTCAGCTGCTCGAAGCTCGCGCGGTAGTCTTCCGGTCCCTCGACTTCGTCGTTGAACGGCCCGGTGACGAGAATGAAGTCCGCCGCCGCTTCGCCCACGCGCTCGACATTCGTGTCCTCGAAAAGCGGCAGGTCGCGCTCCGGCCCGATGTGATAACAGCGTCTGCCGAGTTCATGCGAGGCAAGAAAGGATTTCGTGGCATCGCCCGAGGTCAGGATGCCGTCATAGACATCTTCGGGAATGCCCATCTGCCGGAACATGACGGGCAGTGCATCGGAGGGACGCGGCGCATTCGACAGCAGCAGCACATGCCCGCCCTTCGCGCGAAAGCGGCCAAGCGCATCTGCAACGCCCGGATAGGCCACGCGGCCATTATGCAATACGCCCCAGACGTCGCAGAGCAGCGCATCGTAGTCATCGGCAAGGGCGGCGAGGCCGGGAAGCAGTGTCACGTCATTTCCTCGATGAGATGCAGCGGCTAACGAGCCTGCATGAATATGATTTCAGTATCGCGATAGCGCCGCCTGTCCACTTCCTCGAAGCCTTCCGGTGCTTCGAAATCGGCCAGTGCGCTTTCCTCGACGACGCAGAGAGCGTCTGGCGCGAGCCAGCCGCCTTCGCGCGCGGAGAGCAATGCCGCACCGCCGAGCCCCTTGCCATAGGGGGGATCGGCAAAGACGAGCGAAAAGGCGGGGCCGACGCTGCCGGGCCGGGGCCCGAGCCTGGTTGCATCGCGCTTGTAGATTTTGGCGTTTCCGTTGAGTCCGAGCGCCTCGAGGTTCTCGCGAATGCAGGCGCGGCTTTCTGCATGTTCCTCCACGAAGAGCGCAAAGGATGCGCCGCGCGAAATTGCCTCTATGCCAAGCGCGCCGGAGCCGGCGAAAAGGTCGAGCACCCGCGCGCCTTCAAGGGCGAAATCGCCGAAATCGGCATGAGCGAGAATGTTGAACAAGGCCTCGCGCGTGCGGTCGCCGGTCGGCCGCACTAGATCGCCCTTAGGCGCCGCGATGGCCCGGCCCCTAAGGGCGCCGCCGACGATCCGCATGGGGCTTTCCTTTTTGCGCGGGGCCTTTCTGCATCGAGCCCTTCTTTGCAGGGTCTCTTTGTTCCGGCCCCTTCTTTCCCGGCGCGCCTCGTTTGCCAGACGCTCCGTGCCTGGCGGTGCCGCCCTTCTTGTCGGACGCACCGGCGCGATGCGGACGCGGCGCCTTGCCTGCCGGTTTGCCGCCAGCGGATTTCGCGCCTGATGGTTTCGGGCCTGCTTGACCTGACTTCGGGGCAACACGCGGCACCGGGGCGCCGGACTTCTGCTCGAATTGCGCTGCATGGGCGCCGAGCTGGTCCATCAGCACGCGGTTCGGCACCTGCTTCACTTCGCCGGGCTGCAGATCGCCGATCTGGAACGGGCCGAAGGAAAGCCGGATGAGCCGGTTCACGCGAAGGCCGAGCGCGCCGAGCACGCGCTTCACCTCACGGTTCTTGCCTTCCTTTAGGCCGAGCGTCAGCCAGACATTCGAGCCCTGGACCTTGTCGAGCGTCGCTTCGATGGGGCCATAGCGAACGCCTTCAACCGTGATGCCTTCCTTCAGACGGTCGAGGTCGGCTTGGGTCACGACGCCAAAGGCACGCACGCGGTAGCGCCTGGTCCAGCCGGTTGACGGCAGCTCAAGGAGCCTTGCGAGCTCCCCATCATTGGTGAGGAGCAGCAGCCCTTCGGTATTCACGTCGAGCCGCCCCACCGAAACGACGCGGGGCATTTCGCCCGGCAGCTTGTCGAACACGGTCGGCCGCCCTTCCGGGTCGCGCGCCGTGGTGACGAGGCCGGGCTCCTTGTAATAGCGCCAGAGGCGTGCCGGCTCCTGTGCGGGCAGGTCCTTGCCGTCGACGGTGATCTTTTCCCGTCCCGTCACATTGAGGGCAGGACTCGAGATCACCTTGCCGTTCACCGTGACGCGGCCATCGGCGATGAGCTTTTCGGCCTCGCGGCGCGAGCAGATGCCGGCGCGTGCGATGACTTTCGCAATGCGGTCGCCTTCGGGTGTCGCGGCGGGGGTGGAAGGGGAAGGTGTCATGGCCTCTCTTTATCAGGCGAAACGCCGATCCGGAAGCTGGTGCTTGCCTTGGGCTTGAGGCCGGGGCAGGGTCCGCCCATGACCAAGGAAACCGAAGCCGCCTTGCGCCCGATGGACCTCGCCCTGGCCGAAGCCGAGGCGGCGGCGGCGCGCGGCGAGGTGCCGGTGGGCGCCGTCATTGTCGGGCCAGATGGAAATCTCCTTGGCCGGGCCGGCAACCGGACGCTGGAGCTGAAGGACCCGACCGCCCATGCCGAGATGCTGGCGATCCGCGAGGCCTGCCAGACCCTCGGCAGCGAGCGCCTCATCGGCTGCGATCTCTATGTAACCCTCGAACCCTGCCCGATGTGCGCCGGCGCCATCTCCTTTGCCCGTATCCGCCGCCTTTATTATGGCGCGGCGGACGAGAAGGGCGGCGGCGTGGACCATGGTCCGCGCATTTTCACTCAATCTACCTGCCATCATCGTCCGGAAGTCTATGGCGGCATCGGCGAGACCGCCGCTGCGGGGCTGCTGAGGGATTTTTTCGCAGTGCGGCGAAGCTGAGCCCGCGCTGTTCCGTCGCGGCTTTCCGCGTGATTTGCTCTGCCCAACCCGTTAAAGTGCCGCCATTCGACATTGCGACGGCAGGCGCAAATCTGCCGCACAAAAGAACTGAAGGGGAGACAGAATGAATTTCGAACATAACGACAAGACGAAGGAGCTGATTGCCCGTCTCGAGAAATTTATGGACGAGCATATCTACCCGAACGAGAAAACCTATAACGACCAGATGGAAGCCTTCCGCAAGGCGGGCAATCCCTGGCAGGTACCGCAGATCCTCGAGGATCTGAAGCCGAAGGCAAAGGAAGCCGGCCTCTGGAATCTCTTTCTGCCGGAATCGGAGCGCGGCGGCGGCCTCACCAATCTTGAATATGCCTCGCTCTGCGAAATCATGGGCCGCGTCGGCTGGTCGTCGGAAGTCTTCAACTGCGCGGCGCCCGACACCGGCAACATGGAAGTGATCGAGCGC
>JAHBYL010000062.1 GCA_019635955.1 Parvibaculum sp. | reverse complement strand
ACCGGGCAAGGAAAAGGCCGCCGCCTGATCTTCGTCCGATTGAACAAGGGAAACGCCCCGCCTCTCCGGTGGGGCGTTTTCTTTTGGCGCCCGCACAAAAAAACGCGGCTCCGGGGGGATGGAGCCGCGCCAAAGGGGGGTGAGAGATGCTGACTTTGGCTTTGAGCTCGCCAGATCGGGGGGATCGGGAGGCGGCCGCCTTGTCCGCTTGTTATCGTTATGCCGGCGGAGGCGGGACATCGCCCGCCTCCGGTCTCGTTCAGAAGGCGTAGGACAGGCTCGCCGCGATGAAGTCGCGATCCTGTGTGTAGTTCTGGAATCGGTTACCGAAGGAGTTCGTGTAACTGATATTCGCAAGCCAGCTTCCCTGACGCGCGTTGACGCCAAGCGTGACCGTCTTGCGGTCATCGAGGAAGCCGGGACCGATGGGGCCCGCAGCGGTGCCGAGATCGTGGCCCCACTGAATGGTCGGGCTCACCGTCCAGGGCGTATTGAACGCATTGTTGTAGTCCGCCACGGCGATCAGGCGATAACCATGGGAGAAGGTATCGGCCTTCACCAGCGGCTGCGCAGGATTGTAGAGGCCGCCCTGGACGATCGGATTCGGATGCGTGATTTCCGAACCGCGCCCGCCGCTCAGCACGGATGCTCTCGCATCGTCGATGCTGGGCAGGTACTGGAAGCCCCAGTTGGTAATGAAGGTGACGAGATCGGCATTGATTGCTTTCACGACATTCTCGGAGGGATTGAGAATCGTGATGGTCGAAAGCTGGCCGGTGATCACCTTCTCGCGGAAATAGCCTTCGGGGAAGGCTCCGGGCGTCATGTCGTACGGAAGAGCCGCCACGGGGAGGCCCGTGCCGTTCTGCAGCCAGCGTGCGCCAAGGCTCTCGCCCGACGAAATCTGGAACGGCGTGTTCCAGGAATAGAGCGTTTCGCCGGCAAGCGTGGAGCCGAGTACCGTGGTTGCGAAGCTCGCGCCGACATACTTGATGTCTTCGGGGTAGGCATCCCGGTAGAACTGGGCCGGAAGGCCGCAGGAAGGCGCCGGTGCGCAAAGCGCGCCGTCGATCGCCGGCGGTGCGCCGTTGCTGTATTCGAGGATCGGCAGCTTGGAGTGATAGTTGACAAAATAGGCAGCGAGTTCCGTCCCGTCGTTGATCCAGTCCGCCCAATAACCGATCTTGGCGCCATACTGGCCCTGATCGTCGGCACGGTTGCCTTCGGCGCGGTAGATCGTGCCGGGTCCATCCGGATTGGGCTGCTCCGGCACCACGGTGTTCACATAGCGGCCGCCCGGTCCGAAGAGGTCGTTGCTGGAGAAGAACGTGCCTACGGCGTCGAATTCCGTCTCACGCCAATTGAAGGCGTAGAAGGCCTCGAAGCTCAGGCCCGCCGGGAGTGCGAAGTTCACATAGACGCTCTCTTCGGGAAGAAGCGCTTCCTTGAGTTCAGCGCCCGGCGTACGGATGGCTGCGACGTCGAACGAATTGAACTGGTTCATGCCGCCTTGCAGGGCGAGGCTTTCGCCCCAGTTGATCACCTGCTTGCCGACGCGAAGCGTCGTCGGCACATTGCCGATATCGAAATTCGTGAAGACGAAGGCGTCGAGAAGATTGATGCCGCGCGCCGAGTTGCGGGCATCGTCACCGCGCAGATTGTCGCGCAGCGGACGGACGCCATACGCGGTGCTGTTCTGTCCGGCCTCATGATAGATGGCGTGGTCGTAATAGGCGCGCACTCGGGCAAAGGCGCCCCAGTTCTCCCAGCGCGCTTCGAAGTCGGAGACGACCTTCACAGGCGCGGACACGATGTCCCACTGGTCGAAATTGATGTTGCCATCGTCTGTATTGATGTTCGCCGACTGGCCGATCCCGTCCGGGCAGCCTCCATTCACCACAGCGATATACATGCAGTCCTGCTTTGACGCCCGCATCGTGGCGCCGACCGAGGCGATCGAGTCGATCGACAGCCTCACCTCGCCGAACCTGAAATCGGCGGCTGCTGCCGGCATCGCGGCAAATGCAGTCCCAAGCAATGCGCCGGCGGCCAATGCGGGCAGCCGTGCTCCTCCCAGTTTCAATGGCATTGTCTTGCTTACTCCAGTTTTAAGTCCCTGCGGGACAACCCTCTCCATGCCGCGCCCATCCTCTTGCGGGATGGGGCACCGCGTTAGCTGCAGCCTGGGGGAGAGAAGGCGAACGCCGGTCCGGACCGATGGCTTGCGCCATCAGCAGATTCGGATGTCCGGCGACGGGAGGGCGCGGTGCTGCGCTTGTCCGCTCGGGAACCGAGATGAACGAATGCAGCCGGCCGGGCCCATGAAATCCTCCCCTCTGCCGGCCCTTCGCCCCTCCCTGGGCGGCGCGTCCTCTACGCGCTTCGCTCTCCCGAAGGATTGCGAATTGGCCGGTTTACCTAGTGCAGGGGTCACTTTCGGCAATCAAAATAGGTGAATCAAGACTAATCGATACAAACATATATATTTTCCAACTTATGTGTGAATAACCGTAAAGCTCGACGCGGTATTCGTCATGGAATGTTGTCGACCGAGGACCGGTCTTCCGGGCCAGAACTAGATACAAACTGCGTCTATACCGGCGCTCCGGCGGTTTGCCCCTTGCGTCACCCGCTGCAGACCTTTGCCGCTGCTTTTGGCCTCAACGGAGCTGAAATCGACAGCTTGGCGGAAAATGCTGGTTCTTTGTCATTTCAGCCAGACCGGGCCAAGCCTAGGCTGGCCTCATGTCCAGATTCGCCAGATCGCACACAGCATCGCCAGACACGCGGCCCCCGCGCCGCGTGCTGATGCTCGTTTATGAAGACGCCCAGATTCTCGATATCGCAGGCCCCGTTCAGCTTCTTTCCGCCGCCATCGACGTTGCGACCGGCGGTCCCGCCTATGCGGTCGAACTGGTCGCCGAGAGGCGAGGCCCTGTCGGCACCACAAGCGGCCTCTCGCTCACGGCGGACAAGTCCTTTGCGGACATCACGGAAGAAGACCTTTCTTCGGTCGACACGTTCATCGTTTCCGGCGGCAACGGCTCGCGTGTGGAGATGGAGAATGATGCCCTGCTGGCATTCACGCGCAAGGTGGCAGCGCCCGCGCGCCGTGTCGTGTCCATCTGCACCGGCGCCGTCATCCTCGCCGCCGCCGGGCTTCTGGATGGCCGGCGGGCGGCAACGCATTGGGCTTATGCGCCGACAATGCGCAAGCGTTTCCCGAATGTCGCGGTCGATGACGACGCAATCTATGTGCGCGATGGCAAGTTCTGGACAAGCGCTGGCGTGACCGCCGGCATGGACCTCGCGCTTGCGCTGATCGAGGAAGATCTCGGTCGCGACATGGCGCTCACGCTGGCCCGCCACCATGTCATGTATCTGATGCGCCCGGGCGGCCAGTCGCAATTTTCCGCGCAGCTCGCCGCCCAGCATGTGGGGAATGAGCGCCTCGGGCGCATCTGCGCTTACATCATCGAAAATCCCTGCGCCGATCTTTCCATTCCCGCGCTTGCCGCACTGGCGGCGATGAGCGAGCGCAGCTTTGCCCGTCATTTCGTTTCGGAAACCGGCTTCACCCCGGCGCAATTCGTCGAGCGTGCGCGACTGGACGAAGCATGCAGGCGGCTCGCCGGAGGCAACGCATCGCTCGATGCCGTCTCCGCGGATGCCGGCTTCGGCGCGGCCGAGCGCATGCGCCGCGCGTTTATCCGTCACCTGGGCGTAACGCCCGGCCGCTACCGCGAAAGATTCCGCACCTCCCGGCGCGACGCGCCGCTACCTCAAGGGATTACAGGCAATGCGCATCTCCATTCTCATTTATGACGGCTTCACCATGCTGGACGCCGTGGGCGGCTATTCGGTTCTCGGCTGGCTGCCGGGCGCCGAAGTCGAGTTCGTCGCAGAGCGCAAGACCGTCATCGCGGACGACCTGCGCGCTGGCGGGCTCGCTGCATGGCGCGACTATTCCGAAGTCGAAGGCACCGATATTCTCTATGTGCCGGGCGGACCGGGTGGGCGGCCGCAGATGAAGAACGAGGCAACGCTCTCCTTCATCCGCCGCCTGCACGAGAGTTCGACATGGACCTTCGGCGTCTGCAACGGCGTCGAAATTCTTGCCGCCGCCGGCATCCTGCAGGCCAAGCGGGTGACCACGAATTATTATGCGCGGGAGTCCGTTGCCTCGCTCGGCGCGACCGTCGTGCCCGACCGGTACTGCCAGGACGGCAAGATCGTGACCACGGCCGGCGTCTCCGCCGGAATCGACGGCGCGCTTTATCTCGCGCGGCTCATTGCCGGTGAGGAGGTCGCGAAGATCATCCAGCTCGGCATCGAATATTATCCGCATCCGCCTTTCAGCTATGGCTCTGCCGACGATGCGCCCGCCCATATTCACGACGTCATTCGCGCGGCCGAGGGCGCATCGCTTGAGGCGTTGATGAGCTCGAAGCAGCCCCGTTTCCTTCAACCCGCGCTCTGAGGCTCGCTATGACCCGCACACGCAATATCGGCATTCTGATTTTCGATGGCGTCGAGGAACTCGATTTCGTCGGCCCCTATGAAGTCTTCACCATGTCGAACGAAGTATATGGCCATGAGGGCCGCGAGCGTCCGGACCGGGTGATCCTGATCTCGCAGACGGGCGGCCCCGTCACGGGCGCGAAAGGCATGACCGTCGAGGCGCATGCCTCGATCGCGGATGCCCCCGCGCTCGACATTCTGCTTGTGCCGGGCGGCATCGGCACGCGCCGCGAGGCGAAGAACGAGGTGCTGCTCCAGTGGATCGCAAAAGTGTCGGCAGGCTGTGAATGGGTAACGAGCGTCTGTACCGGTGCGCTGTTGCTCTGCATGGCAGGCCCTGCAAGAGAAAAGCGCGTCACCACGCATTGGGGCTTCATCCCGACCTTGCGGGAAACGGGCGGCGCTGCTGTCGTGCTTGAAGAAGTGCGCTACGTGCGCGACGGCAATGTCGTCACCGCTGCGGGCGTGTCGGCCGGTATCGACATGGCGCTGTGGCTTGTCGGCCAGATGCAGGGCGAGGATCACGCCCGCAAGACGCAGCGCGCCATGCAATATGATCCTGCGCCGCCCTACGCCGCAGCCGTCTGAACTTCAGGCAGGGAAGGCGGGGCTGGCGCAAAGCCCCGCCATCCGGTCTAATCCCCTCAAAGAGAGAGATTCTCCGAGGGGACCATGTCAGGCAGCAATCCGTTCGACCCGAAGCTTTTCACGACAGACGCCATTTCCGCCGAAACCAAAGGCATCAATGATTTCATCATTTCGGGCATGAAGGACATGCCCGAATGGTGGGAGATCGGCGTGCAGACCTTCCGCGACCAGCGCGCCCGGGGCGAGGGCGCCTTTCCGCTTGCGCCGAAATCGCCGCGCGCCCGCGAGATCGAGATCGACGGCAAGGGCAATAAAGTGAAGCTCCGTATCCTCGCGCCGGAGGGGACCCCGAAAGGCGTCTATCTGCATATTCATGGCGGCGGCTGGGTGCTCGGCGGCGCCGACCAGCAGGACCCGATGCTGGAGCGCATCGCGGACAACACGGGCTTTGCCTGTGTCAGCGTCGAATACCGCCTCGCGCCGGAAAATCCCTATCCCGCCGGACCGGATGATTGCGAAGCGGCGGCAATCTGGCTTGCCAAGAATGCGAAGACTGAATTCGGCACCGAGCTTCTGGCGATCGGCGGCGAGTCCGCCGGCGGTCATCTCTCTGCCGTCGCGCTTCTCCGCATGCGCGACCGCCACGGCTTCACCGGCTTCAAGGGCGCAAACCTCGTCTTCGGCGCCTTCGATATGTCCATGACGCCGAGCCAGAAGGCCTTCGGCGACGAGCGGCTGATCCTGCGCACCATCGATATCGAGAAGTTCGCGGAAGCTTTCCTGCCGCCGCATCTCGACCGCAGAGATCCCGACATCTCGCCGCTCTATGCACGGCTCCACGACATGCCGCCCGCGCTTTTCACCATCGGCACGCGCGATGCGCTGCTCGACGACTCGCTCTTCATGTATGGCCGCTGGATCGCCGCGGGCAACGAGGCGGAACTCGCCGTCTTCCCTGGTGGCGCCCACGGCTTCATTGCCTTTCCGGGCGCGCTCGCAGCGGCGGCCAACAAGCGGATGGACGATTTCCTGAAAGGGCTCGCTGCCTAGGCCGCGCCGCGGCCCTTGGCGACATAGGGCAGCACGAACATGTAGAGGCCTGTCACGAGCATCAGGAAGAGCGGCGGCAGGGGGGAATAGACCACCCACATGGGAGGTTCCCCCACGAGCCCCATCGCCACGAAGTTGGCGATGACTGCCGCCGTGAAGACGATCGACAGCCAGCGATGCGCCTGACGAATCCCTTTGTTCCAGCTCATTGGTGTTTCCTCTCTCATCATTCATGTTTCGCCGTCACTATGCCGGCGGCTTACTCGATCCTTGCGAGAAGCTCTTCCAGCGCGGCAAGGAATCTCGGCCAGCCCGCCTTTGCACCCTGGAAGTAGCGCGGCTGATCCTGCCGGAAGCCCGTCTGTTCCATCCGCAGCAGCGTTCCCGTGCGTGTCGGCGCGAGCGTCCACGTGACGGTGCTTTTGAGATTGTGGTCGCCCCATGTGTAGGAGAGCTTCCGCTGCGGCTCGATTTCCAGCACCCGGCCCTCGACCGCCCCCCACTCGGCGCGGAAGCTGAACTCACGATCGAGGACGGGTGCGAAATCATTCTTCATCAGCCATTCCTCCAGCAGATGCGGCTGCGTCAGCGCGCGCCAGATTTTTTCTGCCGGGAAAGGGAGCTCCCGTTCGATGGTGATGTTGAGCGTTTCGTCCGGGCCTTCGGTCATTGGTCCATCTTTCTGAGCAGCGCTTCCAGGTCGTCGAACCGGCTCTCCCAGAACCGGGTCACCTGTCTGGTCCATTCGGTCAGGGGGGCTAGAGCGTTGAGCTGCGCGCTGTAATGGGTCTGGCGGCCTTCGTGGCGATCCCGCACCAGCCCCGCGCGCTTGAGAATGCCGAGATGCTTTGAAACGGCGGGCTGGGAAATACCCGCCTGCGCCGTAAGGGCCCGAACTGTCTGCTCTCCGTCGCGGCAAAGCCGTTCGAACAGGGCCCGTCGCGTCGGATCGGCGAGTGTCCGGAAGAGGTCGTCATGGGGCTGGCGCATTGTAATTCATAGCTCAAAGGTTATGAGTTTGATCAATAACCTTGAGGTTATGCGTAAGTCAAGCACTCGCGTGTATCACGATTGATCGCCAAAATTGAACACTGTTCATTTTTCAGATATATGTTCAAAAACGGAAGTTGGAGCGGGAGCCATGTCCTACGAGCATATTCTCTATGAGCGGCAGGGCCGGGTGGCGACCATCACGCTGAACCGGCCGGACAGGCTCAACGCCATCGCCTCCGGCATGCCGCGCGAGATCGCCGCCGCTGTCGAGCGTGCGAACGAGGATGATGGCGTCCATGTGATCGTGTTGACCGGCGCGGGCCGCGCTTTCTGCGCGGGCTATGACCTGAAGGATTTTGCCGAGGCGCCGGCCGGCAATCGCGGCACCGGCGTCGCCGCGGGTGACGCGCGGCCTTGGGACCCGATGGTCGATTTCAACATGATGTTCGCAAACACGAGAGACTTCATGTCGCTCTGGCGTTCCCACAAGCCGACCGTCGCCAAGGTGCGCGGCTTCGCGGTCGCGGGCGGCTCGGACATCGCGCTCTGCTGCGACATGGTGGTGATGGCCGAGGATGCGAAGATCGGCTATCCGCCGGCCCGTGTCTGGGGCTGCCCCACCACCGCTATGTGGGTCTATCGCCTGGGGCCGGAGCGCGCCAAGCGCATGCTCTTCACCGGCGATCTCGTGAGCGGGGTGGAAGCCGCCGAGATGGGGCTCGTGCTGGAGGCCGTGCCGGAAGCCGAACTCGATGCGCGGGTGGAAGCACTTGCAGAGCGCATGGCCGGTGTACCGCGCAATCAGCTGATGATGCAGAAACTCATGGTCAATCAGGCCTATGAGAATATGGGCCTGCAGACGACGCAGATGTTTGCCACACTGTTCGATGGCATCACGCGCCATTCGCCGGAAGGCGTCTGGTTCAAGGAACGTGCGGAAACGGTCGGTTTCCAGCAGGCGGTGAAGGAGCGCGACAGCGGCGCGCCGATTGCCGAAGGAGTTTCCCGCTCGACATACAAGTTCTGATGTCGGGCGCCGCCGAAAAGCGCCGCGAGGATCTGCGGGATCACAAGCGCAAGGCGATCCTTGCCGCCGCGCGCCGCGTCTGCGATACGGGCGGGCCCGAGGCGCTGACCATGCGCGCCGTTGCTGCCGAAGCAGGCTATGCGCCGGGCGCTGTCTATTCCTATTTCGCAGGCATAGATGAACTCGCCATCGCCTTGACGGCAGAAGAACTCGGCCATCTCGCAAGGCGGATGCGCGAGGCGGCCGAACGCGCCACAAGCTCCGCCGCCGCACTCGAAGCCGCCGCCAGAGAGGCGCTGAAGGCGACGGCGGGCAATGCACCCCATGTCCGCCTTGCCGGCCGCCTCATGTCGGCGGAAGCGCTTCCCGCCGATCTCGACCGCGCGGTAACGGGTCGCGTCATCGCCATTCTCGAAACCCTGGGTGGTCCGCTGCGCGCCGCAACGGGCCTCAAGGGCGAGGCCGCGCACCGCGAGATCCTCTGCCTTGCCGCCCTCCTCATCGGCCTTCGCGTGCTTGAAGGCTCAGGACGGCTTAGGCCCCTCGGCTTCACCGCCGAAGGCCTTCTTGCGCACCGACTCGCCGCCTTGCCCGAGGCATGACAAGCGCGAGCCGCGCCCGTATGCTTCGGCACCCGCCATTCAATCCTTCAAAAGACCCGATGACCGAATTTCTTGATACGTTTCGCGGCACCGTGAATACATGGGAGTGCGATGAAGTCGGCCATATGAACGTGCAGTTCTATGTCGCCCGCGCCTCAGACGCCGCCTTCTATCTGCGCCATGCGCTGGGCCTCTCGCCGTCCCAGGTGCGGGGCGAGCACCGCGCCATGGTGGCGCTTGAGGAACATATCCGTTTCCACCGCGAACTCCGCGCGGGCGACATCATGCATATGCGCTCGCGGCCCGTTGAAATTCGAGAGCGCACGCTGGTGAGCTTCCACGAACTCTTCAATTCATCGACCGGCGATGTCTCGGCGACCGTCACTGCCATCTCGGGGCATTTCGATCTCGACAGCCGGAAGCTCGTTCCCTGGCCGGATGAGGCGAGAGAGCGCGCGGCGCCTTATCTTGGTCCCCTGCCGCCTCATGCCGAAGCACGCGGCGTCGAGCGCGAAAAGCGCCTGCCCGATCTCCGCCTCGAAGACGCGAGATACTTCATCGAGATCTATCGCGGCGCCGTCATGCCCTGGGAATGCGACGATTTCGGCCACATGAATTCGCGTTTCTATATGACGCGCTTTTCCGATGGCGCGGGCCATCTCTGGCAGGCGCTCGGCTTCGGCAAACGCGACATGCTGGAGCGGCGGCGCGGCACCGTCGTTCTCGAAATGCGCCTCAACTATCGCCGCGAGGTCCGCTCCGGCGCTATGCTCGTTGTGCGCAGCACGCTCACCCGCGTCGAAGGCAAGACGCTCACTTTCGTTCACTTCATGTTCGATGCGGAAACGGGCCTTCTCGCCGCAACGGGCGAGGCGATTGCCGTCATGCTCGATCTCGATGCGCGCAAGACGGTTGCCTTCACGGATGAAGAACGCGCCGCCGTTCTGCCGCATGTGAGGGCACTTGCATGAGCGGCATGATCGACACCTACAAAGGCTATGTCTCGTTGCAGGAATGCGACGAGATGGGCCATATGAATATCCAGCACTACATCTCGAAAAGCTCCGACAGCTCCTACAATCTGCGCGTGGCGCTCGGTCATGCCGCGCTCGATCAGGCTGCATCGGGCCTCGGCTATGTCGCGCTCGAACATCACATCCGCTTCCATCGCGAACTCCGCGCAAGCGACCTCGTCACCATCCGCTCCGGCATCGTGGAAATCCGCGACAAGACCATGCGCATCTATCAGGAAATGCGCGAGGCGCTGGATGATCGCCTTGCCGCAACCTATGTGGTCGATACCGGCTGCCTCGATCTCGAAACGCGCCGCCTCGCCTCCTGGCCGGACCATGTGCGCGCAAGGGCGGAAAAGATGCGCGTCTCATTACCGGTGGAAGCCGAAGCCCGCTCGCTGCCGCGCGAGGCCGTGGAGCGCGATGTCTCGCTCGCCCGCGCCGATGCCGAAGGCATGACGGAGACGAACCGCTCCGTCGTCAACACATGGGAATGCGACACGAACGGGCACATGAATGCGCGCTTCTTCATGGCGCGTTTTTCCGATGCGCAGGGCCATATGTGGGCCCATGCGGGACTTGGCCGCCATGAACAGGCGGCGCGCGGCCTTGCAACGGCGACGGTCGAGATGCGCCTCACCTATCTGCGCGAGCTGCGCGCCGGCGAAACGCTTTTCGTGCGCACCGCGATCCTGAAAACGGAGGGCAAGACGCTCCGCTACCGGCATTGGCTCTTCAGCGGCGACACGGGCGAGCCCGCCTGCGCGGCGGAAGGCGCGGCGCTCCTTTTCGACAAGGCGACGCGCAAGGCTGTGCCCCTGCCGGAGCCGATCCGCCAACGCCTATGAAAAATTCGCAATCAAGAAACGGAAGAAAACATGAGCGAGATGATCGAAGTCGCAAGGTCGAGCGTCCAGACATGGGAATGCGACCAGATGGGGCACATGAATGTGCAGTTCTATGTCGAGAAGGCGGGGCAGGGGCTTGCCGCGCTCGGCCTCGCGCTTGGCCTCGGGCCCCGCTTCGCGCGCAATGAAGGCGCGCGGCTGCAGGTGAGCGATCATCATGTGCGCTTCCTGCGCGAGCAGCGCCCCGGCGCGCCCTTCTTTCTTCGCGCGGGCATTCTCGAGGTTCGCGACTATGGCCTCAGCGTTTATGAGGAGATGGTGAGCACGGCCTCAGGCGAGCCGGCCGCCACCTTCAATGCCGAAGTGCAATGGGTGGACGATGAATCGCGCGAGGTGAAGCCGCTGCCGGCCAAAGCGAAGACGGCGGCGAAATCGCTCATCGTGGAGCGCCCGGCACATGGCGCCCCGCGCGGCCTCGAGCTCTACGATCCGCGCCCCGCACCGAAGCTGAAGGAAACGGATGCGATGGGCATGGTCCGCGTCTGGCAGGGCGAGATCATGCCCGCGCTTTGCGACGCGCAGGGATTCCTCACCGTACGCAATTTCATGGGCATCGTCTCGGACGGCATCCCGAACCTGCTTGTGCAGACGAACGGCACCGACCGTTCGAAGACGCCGACCATCGGCGGCGCCGCGCTCGAATACCGCTTCGTCTATCGCCGCTATCCGCGCATCGGCGATATCATCACGCTCAGAAGCGGGCTGAAACAGGTGGGTCCGAAAACCTACACCTGGTGCCACTGGCTCTTCGATCTTGAAACCGGCGAGGCGATTGCGACCGCCGAAGCCGTCGCCATCGCGCTCGATCTCACCACGCGCAAGGCGATCCCGATACCGGAAGAAATGCGCGTCCATCTTGAGTCGCTGGTGATCGAAGGGCTCGGCGTCTGACATAGAGAGAGGGAGGGGATATGGGAGGATTTCTTCGTCACCTGCTGACGCCGGATGAGGCGGCGCTGCTCGATCGCGCGGCCTCATTCACCGAAGGCACCGTGCGCCCGAACGCGGCGGCTTGGGAGCGCGAGCGCCGCCAGCCCGTCGAGGCGCTGCGGGAGGCTGCTTCCCTCGGTCTCCTTCGCCTCGAAACGCCAAAGCCGCAAGGCGGCCTCGGCCAGCGCTATCTCGTCAAGCTCGCGCTTTGCGAGGAAATGTCCCGCGCCGACATGGGTTTCACCTTCTCGATGGTGAACACGCAGAATGTCGCGGCGCGCCTTGCCGTCTCATCCAATGCACATCATCGCGACGCCCTTGTTCCCGCCCTCATGTCGGGCGAGATATTCGGCGCGACGGCGCTGAGTGAACCCGGAGCGGGCAGCGACTTTTCCTCGATCCGCACAAGCGCCCGCAAAACCGACGGTGGCTGGCGGCTCGATGGCGAGAAGGGCTGGATCACCAACGCTTCGATTGCCGATCTCTTCATCACCTATGTGCAGACCGATGTCTCTGCCGGCTGGCGCGGCATTGCCTGCTTTCTCGTCGATGCGCGGCGGCCGGGCTTCACACGCCGCCCCGCCTACGACCTCATAGGCGGCCACGCGATCGGCGCGGGCGGCTTCGCGCTCGATAACTACATTGCAAGCGATGACGATATGCTCGCCCCGCCCGGCGAGGCCTTCAAGCTTGCCATGAAGGGCGTGAATGGCGCGCGCGTCTATGTTGCCGCCATGTGCGCGGGAATGTTGGCGGATGCGCTTCACAAGGCGCTTCGCTATGGCACCTCGCGCGAGACTTTCGGAAAGAAGCTGCTCGATCATCAGGGGCTCAACTGGTCGCTCGGCGATGTTGCAAACGATCTTGAGGCCTTGCGAGCGCTCACCGCTCATGCCGGTCAGTTGATCGACAGCGACGGGGATGCGGTGATGGCGGCCGCCCATGCGAAGAAGTTTGCGGGCCGCGTGACCCTGCCGCGCATCGCGGATTGCATTCAGGCCATGGGTGCGAACGGGCTCCGCGAGGAACACGGCCTCGGCCGCCACCTCGCCTGCGCCAAGATCGCGGCCTATACCGACGGCAGCACGGAGATCATGAACGAGCGCATCGGCGCCGGGCTGAAGGCGCTCTAGCGTTCTTCCGCTTCCAGCCTGTCCGTGAAGGCGCGGATTTCCTGCGCCACCACATCCGGAAATTCCATCGGCAGGAAATGCGTCGAGCCCTTCACCTGCAGCACATGCGCCTTGGGGTCGCGCCGTTTCAGCAGCGTGGGGAAAGGCGGGCGGCAGGTCGTTCCATGTTCGGCATAGAGCATGGCGAAGGGCACATGCAACACGCGCACGGACTTGCCGATATTGTGGCCCTGCGCGCGGAAATTCGCGGCTTCCCAGGCGGGTGCGCATGAAAGCTCGATTTGCTCGTCGTCGCGTGCTCGCGTGCCGCCCGCAATATAGTCCTCAATGAAGCCGCGCGGCCATGTCCTGAAGGCGCCGCGCCCTTCATAGCGCGACACGGCGGTCTCTCTGTCCGGAAAGATCGCGCGCCGCTTTTCCGCGCCAAGCGCCAGCGGGTTGCCGTCAAACCCGAGCCGCTGCGAAAGCAGCATGAGGAAGCGCGCGCGCGAGGGAATCATCACCGGGTCGACGAGAACGAGCCCGCGCACGAGATCGGGTCGCGCCGCAGCCGCCATGACGCTCGCCGCACCGCCCATCGAGTGACCGGCGAGAATGATCTTCCGCCCCGTCGCCTTCACGAAGGGCTCGATCATGGCGATGAGATCGTCGCGATAGACATACCAGTTGCGGTGGCGCGAAGGATCGGCGGGCAGCGTCGTCGCGCCATGTCCGCGCGCATCCCAGGCGCGGATATGGAAGCGGTCGGAAAGTCCGGCAAGAATCTGCGAATAGGTCTGCCCGTTGAAGCCGTTGGCATGGGCGAAATGGAGCGGCGTCTTGTGCGGGTCGTCCGCGCCCCATTCGAGATAGGAAATCGCACCCATCGGCAGCGGCAGTTCGCGCCGCACCGGCATCTCGTACACAACGGAGTTCATCGAGTTCAATCCAGCAGTTTCTTCTTCTTGAGCCACCCGGCCACAATGCCGACGGCCTCGGCCACCTTGTCCGGCTGCCCTATATAATAGTGTGTCGCGCCTTTGACGACATGAAGTTCCTTGTCGTCATGGCCGACGCCCGCGAAAATCCGTGCGGCGTGTGAAGGCGTGCATCCGTCATCGGCACTGTTCTCGATCACCAGGACCGGCACCGATATATCGCCCGCGCATTTCGGTCCGTTCGCCCGGCTTTCCCGGTAGGACCATTGCGAGAGCCAGGAGCGGAGCGAGGAATAGCGCGCAAGCCCCGCCGGCATCATATTGACGGTCCCGGGCTCGCCCATGAAGCACCAGTTCGGCCCCTTGCGGTCGTTCGGGTCGATGGAGAGATCGAGCCAGCGCGGGTCGGCCATCGTGCCATGCACGATGAAACTGCGTTCTTCGCCGCCGCGCCCCTCGCGCTTCAGCCGCTCCAGCGTGCCGCGCACCCACGCGTCGATCCGGCCCGAGCGGGCAATCTGCGCCGCGCGGAAGCGTTCGAGATAGGCGTCTGTGTAAGGCGGCTGGTTCGGATTTCGCGGATCGTAGAGATCGAGCTCCACATCGCGGTCTTCCGGGTCGAGTTCGTTGCGGATCGAAGGATCGAGCCATTCGGTCAGCGTGATCGCGCGGCTCACATGCGCCGCAAGCTGCAGCACGGCATCGGCGGGGATGAGCCCGGCGCCTGCAACATCCACAGGATCGCCCCAGGGCGTCGCCGTTATCGTCGGCTTTTCGGCCTGGCTTTGATAGAACATCGACAGCGAGCCGCCGCCCGACCATCCGGCCAGCACGACTTTCTCGAAGCCGAGCTTCTCCTTCGCG
>JAHBYL010000061.1 GCA_019635955.1 Parvibaculum sp. | reverse complement strand
CAAAGTGCCGGTCGGCACGCAGATCTTCGAGGAAGACGAGGAAACGCTGATCGCCGACATGATGGAAGTCGGTCAACGCGTCGTGCTCGCCAAGGGCGGCAATGGCGGCTTCGGCAATGCCTATTTCAAATCCTCGACCAATCAGGCGCCGCGCCGCGCGAATCCGGGCCTTGAAGGCGAGGAAAAGACGATCGTGCTGCGGCTGAAGCTGATTGCGGATGCTGGGCTTGTCGGCCTTCCCAATGCCGGCAAGTCGACCTTCCTTGCAGCGGTGAGCGCGGCAAAACCGAAGATCGCCGACTATCCCTTCACGACCCTCACCCCCGGTCTCGGCGTCGTCAGTGTGGACACGCGCACCTTCGTGCTTGCCGATATTCCAGGCCTCATCGAGGGCGCGCATGAAGGCGCGGGGCTTGGCGACCGCTTTCTCGGCCATCTCGAACGCTGCCGCATTTTGATTCATCTGATCGACGGCACCTCGGACGACGTGGGCGAGGCCTATCACGTCATTCGCGGCGAGATAGAGGCCTATGGCGCGGGGCTTGAAGAGAAGCCCGAAATCCTCTGCCTCAACAAGGCGGATGCGCTGACGCCGGAAGAGCGCGAGGAGAAGGCGGAGATCCTGCGCGAGGAAAGCGGCGGCGACGTCTTCGTGATTTCCGGCGTATCCGGCGAAGGCATACAAAGCGTGCTGCGGCTCGCGGCGGACGAGATCGGCGCAAGGCGGGCGGAAGAACGCGCCGGGGAAACGAAAGAGGAAGAGGGCTGGCAGCCTTGAGCAACCATCTCGAAACAGCGCAGCGCGTCGTCGTGAAGATCGGCTCGGCGCTGCTGACCGACAGTGAAACGGGCAAGCTCAACCGCACCTGGCTGCAGGCCATGGTGGAAGATATCGCCCGCATGCGCGCACGCGGACAGGACATGCTGATCGTCTCGTCCGGCGCGATCTCGCTCGGCCGCCGCGCGCTGAAACTGCCCGCCGGAAAACTGAAACTGGAAGAAAGCCAGGCCGCCGCCGCCGTCGGTCAGATCGGCCTTGCCCATGCGTTCCAGGAAATTCTCTCGGCCTATGGTTTTTCCTGCGCACAAATCCTGCTGACGCTCGAAGACACCGAGGAACGCCGCCGCTATCTCAATGCGCGCTCGACCATCAACACGCTGCTGAAGCTCGGCGCCGTGCCTGTCATCAACGAGAACGACACGGTGGCGACGACGGAAATCCGCTATGGCGACAATGACCGGCTCGCCGCGCGCGTGGCGAGCATGGTCTCCGCCGATTGCCTCGTGCTGCTGTCGGATGTCGACGGGCTCTACACCGCGCCGCCGCATCTGCCGGGCGCGAAGCATATTCCCGAAGTCGCCGAGATCACGCCCGAGATCGAGGGCATGGCGGGCGATGCTGCGAGCATCTATTCGCGCGGCGGCATGAAGACGAAGATCGCAGCCGCCCGCATCGCCACCGAAGGCGGCGCGCGCATGGCGATCGCCAATGGCCGCACGCTCCGCCCGCTGCAGGCGGTGGAGGACGGCGCGCGCGTGACCTGGTTCGCCGCCCATTCGACGCCCTTTGCCGCGCGCAAGCGCTGGATCTCGGGCTCGCTGAAAAGCGCGGGCACGATCACCATCGACGATGGCGCGGTGAAGGCGCTCATTCAGGGCCGCAGCCTCCTGCCCGCCGGCGTGCGTGACGTCGAAGGCGAGTTCGCGCGCGGCGACGCGGTGACCGTCCGCGACCTGCAGGGCCAGGAAATCGCCCGCGGCCTCACCGCCTATGACAGCCGCGACGCCCGCATCATCAAGGGTCATTCAAGCCGCGAGATCGAGGATCTGCTTGGCTATTCGGGCCGCGCGGAAATGATCCACCGCGACGACCTCGTGCTGAAAAAGCCGTGAAACATCGGGAGCGCCGCCCCATATGAAGGGGCGAAGGCCGTTGAAAGTGAGGATGCCGCCTGAAATAATCCGGCGGCCTGACAGGACCCCGACAGGACAAGGACTGGGTGAGCCCCGTGAGCATCGTGAAACTCAACACCGGCGAGACTGATATTGCAGCCCTGATGGCAGGCATCGGCGCGAAGGCGCGCGACGCCGCGCCCGCGCTCGCGACCGCGCCGACGAAGCAGAAGGATGCCGCCCTCCTCGCCGCCGCCATGTGCATCCGCGCAAATGTGGACGACATTCTGGCCGCGAACGAACTCGATGTCGCCGATGCGAAGAAGAACGGCCTCACGCCCGCCATGATCGACCGGCTCGCGCTCGATACGAAGCGCGTGGAAGCGATCGCGAAGGCGCTGGAAGAGATTGCGGCGCTGCCCGATCCCGTCGGCTCGAAGATCGCCGAATGGGACCGCCCGAACGGTTTGCATATCGAACGCGTGCGCGTGCCCTTGGGCGTCATCGGCATCATCTATGAAAGCCGCCCCAATGTGACGGCGGATGCGGGCGCGCTGTGCCTCAAAGCCGGCAATGCCGCCGTGCTGCGTGGCGGCTCGGAAGCCTCGCGCTCCAACAAGGCCATTCATGCCTCGCTCGTCGAAGGCATCCTTGCCTCGAACCTGCCCGAAGCCTCGATCCAGCTCGTGCCCGTGACGGATCGCGGCGCGGTCGGCGAAATGCTGAAGGGCCTTGGCGGCAATCTCGACGTCATCGTGCCGCGCGGCGGCAAGAGCCTCGTCGCCCGCGTGCAGGAAGAGGCGCGGGTGCCCGTCTTCGCGCATCTCGAAGGCGTCTGCCATGTCTATGTCGATGGCGAGGCCGATCTCGAGATGGCGAAGAACATCGTGCTGAATGCAAAGCTCCGGCGCACCGGCATATGCGGCTCGGCGGAAACGCTGCTCGTCGATGAGGCCTGCGCGGCGACGCATCTCGGCCCCCTCGTGAAGATGCTCATCGATGCGGGCTGCGAAGTGCGCGGCGACGGCGCGGCGCAGAAGGCCGATCCGCGCGTGAAGCCCGCGACGGAAGAGGACTGGTACACCGAATATCTCGACGCGATCATTTCGGTGCGCGTGGTGAAGGGCGTCGGCGCCGCCATTGCCCATATCCGCAAATACGGCTCCAGCCACACCGAAGCCATCGTGACCGCGAACAGCAAGACGGCGGACCGTTTCTTCGCGGAGATCGACAGCGCGATCCTGCTTCACAATGCCTCGACGCAATTTGCCGATGGCGGCGAATTCGGCATGGGCGCGGAAATCGGCATCGCGACCGGCAAGTTCCATGCGCGCGGACCCGTCGGCGTCGAACAGCTCACAAGCTTCAAATATCTGGTGCGCGGCAGCGGCCAGGTCCGTCCCTGAGATGCGCCGCGAACTGCTGACGCCGGGACTGAAGGTCGGGCTGCTCGGCGGATCCTTCAACCCTGCGCATGAAGGTCATCTCCATATCTCGCTGAGGTGCCTCAAGGCGCTCGGCCTCGACCGTGTCTGGTGGCTTGTGTCGCCCGGCAATCCGCTGAAGCCTGAAAAGGGCATGGCGCCCTTCGAGAAGCGCTTCGCCTCCGCCGACGCGATGGCGCGCGATCCGCGCATCGTTGTGAGCGGCATCGAGGCGGCGCTCGGCACGCGCTACACGGCGGATACGCTGGCGGAACTCACCGAGCGCCACCCTGACGTGCGTTTCGTCTGGCTGATGGGCGCGGACAACATGCTGCAGTTCCCACGCTGGCGGAACTGGCGCGAAATCGCCATGACGGTGCCGATCGCCATCTATCCCCGCCCCGGCTACACACTGAAAGCGCGGTTGTCCCCGGCGGCAAAAGCGCTCGCGCCCGCCATTCTCGACAGCACTGACGCGCCCCTGCTGCCGCACATGGCGCCGCCTGCCCTCGTTTTTTTGTCCGGCCCCGAAAGCCCGCGCTCGGCAACCGAAATCCGGGCAAAATCCGGCTGGAATGCCGGCTGAGTGCGGCGCATCCGGACGGCGTCATTGAATTGACGCCGCGCGAGGCTTATTCTTCTAGCGTTAGCGGGCTTTCCGCTCCGCTCACACAAGCACATGTAACGGTTTGCCAAAAAGGAGCGTATTCCTGAGCAGACAATCCACGGACCTGAAGGTCCAGAGCACGACCGGCGCCAAGGCCGCCGGCACAGTGAAAAAGGCCCCCGCCCGCAAGGGCAAGGCGGCCGATACCGGCAAGTCTTCAGCGATGCTCGCTCTCGTGCTCGAGAGCCTGGAAGAAGACAAGGCCGAGGATGTGGTTTCCATCGATCTCGCAGGCAAGACGCCCATCGCCGACCATATGGTCGTCGCAAGCGGGCGGTCGCAGCGCCATGTCGGCGCCGTGGCCGATCATCTGCTCCGGCGCCTGAAGGAAGCAGGCTTCGGCAATGCGCAGGTCGAGGGGATGAAACAGGGCGACTGGGTGCTCATCGATGGCGGCGACGTGGTGGTCCATGTCTTCCGCCCCGAAGTGCGCGAGTTCTACAAGCTGGAGAAGATGTGGTCTGCCGATATTCCGGCCGACCAGCTCGCGGTCTGAGGCCAGATCTCCCTCAGACCCCGCGGGCGGCTTCTCCCCGTCTCCGCTGAAGGTGTCCGGCCTCGCCGGAGGGGGGATTCATGCGCATCCAGATCTGCGCCGTGGGGCGGCTGAAGGCCGGTCCCGAAAAGCTCCTTATTGACGATTATCTCTCCCGTCTCGATGTTGCGGGCCGCGCGCTCGGCATATCCGTCCTGCCTCCCGCCGAGGTCGAGGAAAAGCGCAAGCTCCCCGCCGCGGAACTCATGGCGCGCGAGGCGGACCTCCTGACATCGGCCGTCGCAAAGGGCGCAACGCTCATCGCACTCGATGAACGGGGCCGCAATGAAACGAGCGAAGTCTTTGCGCAGCGCCTCGGGAAGTGGCGCGATGGAGGTGTGTCCGACATCGCCTTCGTGATCGGCGGCGCGAACGGGCTCGCCCCGGCAATGCGCGACAGGGCCGCCCACACCATGTCCTTCGGCACCATGACATGGCCGCACATGCTCGTCCGCGTCCTCCTTGCCGAACAGCTTTATCGCGCAGTCACGATCCTCGCGGGACACCCCTATCATCGCGCCTGAAAATGGACCGTCATCAAGTGGACACCTTGAAGGGCTTGCACTAGTTTGCAGGTCGCAATGCGGGCTGACGATTCGAGTGCCCGAAGCAGGCGGAAACCCAACCCGATCATGAGTACGACCTCCGGCGCCCGACCTCTTGTCCTAGCATTGCTCGACGGCTGGGGCATTCGCGGCGAACGCGAAGGCAATGCCGTCGCGCTGGCGCGCACGCCGATCTATGACCGCCTCGCCGCTACCTGGCCGCGCACGGAACTCACCGCCTCCGGCGAAGCTCTCGGCCTGGCTGCGGGCCAGCCCGGCCATATGGAAGCCGCCTATGCGACGCTGGGCGCGGGAAGGCCCGTCGAATCCTCGGCACGGATGATCGGCCGCGCTTTCGCCGCCGGCGGTGCGGAGGGCATTGCGAACCACCCGCTTCTTCGCGAGATCGTCTCGCGCGTCCGTCCGCTTGGCGGCGCCGTACACCTGATCGGCGTGGTCACGCCTTCGCGGATTGCGGGCTATCAGCACCATATGGCGGTGCTCGCCGCCCTTTTGAGCCATGAAGGCGTCAAGGTCTGGGTCCATGCCGTCATGGACGGGCAGGACACGGGGCCGCAAAGCGGCATTTCCCATCTGCAGGAGTTTCTCGACGATATTTCAGGCGCCGAGAACGTGGCGCTTGGCAGCCTTTCCGGCCGCAGCCTCGGTTTCGACCCGGGCGCCGACAGCACCTCCATCGCCGCGATCTGGCGGGCCATTACAGGTGCCGATGCACCGTATGCGGAATATCCGACGGCCTATCTCGACGAATGCTACCGCAAGGGGCTCGACGACGACCGCATTCCGCCGCGCCTCGGCAACGCCTATCGCGGTATCAGGCAGGACGATGCAATCCTGCTCGTCAACCTGCAGCCCGACCACGGCCAGGCCCTCGTTTCGGCGCTGACGGACCCGCAAGGCTCGGGTCTGCCGGGACCGGCCCCGGCGCTTGCGGGCGTCTATACGATGACGCCGCTCGCAACCCCGCTGGCCGTGGACCCGAAGCCGCTTTTCGGCGCAACCGGCTTCCGCCCCAGCCTGTCGGAACTCGTGGCCGGCGCCGGCATCGCGCAGCTCACGCTCGCCGAAAGCATCGCCGAAACGGCCATGTCCAGTATCCTGCGCGGCGGCGCGGCGACGCTCTTTCCCGGCGAGACCATCCTCGTCACCGACACGCCGCCGCTCGCGCAGATCGAACGCAAGCCCGATCTCGCCGCCGCCGCGCTGACAAATGAATTGCTTGCCGCCCTCAAGAAGGGCGAACATGGGTTGATCACGGTCGGCTTTCCGAATGCGGCGCTGCTCGGCCGCACCGGCAATATGAAGGCGACGGTGAACGCCATCGAGGCGATCGACAAATGCCTCGGCAAGATCGCGGCGCAGATCGACAAGAGAGGCGGCATGCTCGTTCTCTGCGGCACCTATGGCAAGGCGGAGCTGATGATCGACCCGGAAACGGGCGGACCCATGCGCCGCACCACCGCCTCTCCCGTGCCCTTCATCATGGCGGGCGGCAGCCGCAAGATGCCTCTTTCCCGCGGCACGCTCGCCGATGTGGCCCCCACGCTGCTCGATCTTCTGGGCATCGCCGCCCCCGCCGGGATGAGCGGACGGCCGCTTATTGCCGCGGCAAACCCGCAAGACGCGGTCGGTGCGTGAATTGCGCCATATCGGGGCGCTCGCCCTTGCCGGGCTGCTGCTGGCAGCGCCCGCCGCGCGGGGCGAGACGACGGAACCCGGCGACCTCGATGCGCTCCAGAAGCAGATCGACACCACTCGCGAAAGGCAGCTGGAGCTTCAGGCTCAGGCCGAGGCAGCCCGCGCCGAAGCCGAGGAGTTGCGCCGCAAGCTGATCGGCACCGCCGCACGCGTCCAGTCCTACGAAGCGGATGTCTCGGATTCGGAGGCGCGGCTGCAGGGGCTGACGGGGGCGGAAGCCGTTCTGACCGCACAACTCGAAAAGCGACGCGACGAGATGGCCGAGCTTCTGGCCGCCCTGTCCCGCCTCGACCGCCATCCACCGCCGGCCCTTGCGGTGCGGCCAGACGATGCCCTCGCCGCGATCCGCTCCGCTCTACTGCTCGGCGCCGTGGTGCCGGAACTCCAGGCGGAAGCCCGCGACCTGCGCACCCGCCTCGAACAATTGGCGGCGATCCGCCGGGACATTCTCGATGAAAGGGTGACGCTCGGCGAGACCCGTAAGTCGCTCGAGGCCGAACGGGCCGAGCTGCAGGCTCTACTCGCCAGAAAAGAGGATCTTCAGGCCCGGCTCGACCGCGAGGCGAAGACCGAGCAGGAGCGGGTCGCGGCGCTTTCGCGCCAGGCGACCGACCTTTCCGACCTCATCGCCCGGCTGGAAACAAGCGCCGCAAGCCGCCTTCCGGCCGCCCGGCCGGACCCCGTTCCCCCGGCACCCAGGGCCGAGGAGCCCCGGCCCGCCACCCGGGAACCGGCCGCGAATGAGCAGGAATACGCCCTGCTCCGCCCGCCGGCCTCTCCGCCCGCCATGCCCTCTTCCCGGCGCTTTTCGGACGCCCGGGGCGTCCTCCGCCCGCCCGTCTCGGGCGCCATCGTCAGGACCTATGGAAGCGAGGGGCCCAGCGGCGGAAAGACGCAGGGAATAACCATTTCGACACGTCCTGATGCTCAAATTGTTGCCCCATTTGACGGCAGAATCGCCTACGCAGGTTCCTTCCGCCAATATGGCCAACTCTTGATAATATCGGTGGGAGAGGGCTACCATATCCTTCTGGCAGGCATGAACAGGATCGATTGCGTCGTGGGCCAAAACGTCCTTGCCGGTGAACCGATCGGCACGATGGGCGCCGCGCCTGCCGGCCGCGACATGACCTCAGAAAGAAATCCGGATGGGCGGGGCGCATCGGGCGGTCCCGCGCTCTATATCGAGTTTCGCAAGGACGGAAATCCGGTCGACCCCCGCCCCTGGCTGTTGATGAGTGACGAAAAGGTACGTGGTTAAATGAACAAGTCCGTCCTGGCTGGCTTCGCCGTCGGCACCCTGCTTTCCTTCGCCGCCATCACCGGCGTCAATTACAGCGTGCTGGACTCTCGCGCCTTCGCGAACGAGTCGAACACCTATCGTCAGCTCAATCTCTTCGGCGACGTGTTCGAGCGGGTGCGCGCGGCCTATGTCGAGCCGACCGACGATGCAAAGCTCGTCGAGAATGCCATCAACGGCATGCTGACCTCGCTCGATCCGCATTCGAGCTACATGACGCCCAAGACCTTCCGCGACATGCAGGTGCAGACGCGCGGCGAATTCGGCGGCCTCGGCATCGAGGTCACGATGGAGAACGGCGTGGTGAAGGTGGTGACGCCGATCGACGACACGCCGGCAAGCCGCGCGGGTCTTCGCCCGAACGACTACATCACCCATATCGACGGCACGCAGATTCTCGGCATGACGCTTTCGGACGCCGTGGACAAGATGCGCGGGCCGGCCAATTCCAATGTTTCGCTGACCGTGGTGCGCAAGGGCGTCGAAGAACCCTTCGAGGTGCAGCTCACCCGCGCGATCATCACCATCAAGTCGGTGCGCTACAACCGCGAGGGCGATATCGGCTATATCCGCGTCACCTCCTTCAACGAACAGACCTCCGATCTGCTCGACAATGCGATTGCCGAACTGACGAAGGAAATCGGCACGGCGCGCCTGCGCGGCTTCATCGTCGATCTGCGCAACAACCCGGGCGGACTTCTCGACCAGGCGATTTCCGTCAGCGACGAATTCATCGACGGCGGCGAAATCGTCTCCACGCGCGGCCGCCATCCCGAAGACACGCAGCGCTACAATGCACGGCGCGGCGACGTGACCAAGGGCAAGCCGATCATCGTGCTGGTGAACGGCGGCTCGGCAAGCGCGTCGGAAATCGTTGCGGGCGCCCTGCAGGATCACCGTCGCGCGACGGTTCTCGGCACGCGCTCCTTCGGCAAGGGCTCGGTGCAGACCATCATCCCGCTCGGCTCCGACGGTGCGCTGCGGCTGACCACCGCGCGCTACTACACGCCGTCCGGCCGCTCGATCCAGGCCAAGGGCATCGATCCCGATATCGTCGTGCATCAGACCGATCCCGACGAGAAGAAGAAGGTATCGAGCGCGGGCGAAAGCTCGCTGCCGGGCCATCTCGCTTCCGATGACGGTGACGAAGTTGCGGGCTCCGACAGCTTCGTCCCGAAGGACAAGGCCGACGACAAGCAGCTTCTCTATGCAATCGACCTTCTGAACGGCGTCAAGCAGGACGCAGCATTCCTCGGCGGACGCACGTCGAGCGCAATGGCCAACTGACGCGGTCCGGCCAGCCGGAGACGTCGGAGACGAATGTCGGACATGGTGGCGAAAATGGCGGCGAGCGGCTCCGGCCCGGACCGGCAAGGAGAGCCGGAGGACGGAAGCGGCCTTCGCGGCGGCCGCGTCCTCGCGGTTGCCGCCGCCATTGTTGCCCTCATCTATGGCGGCACCTTCGCCTGGCTTCTCCTGTCGGACAGCAGATTGGCGGGCGAGCCCGTGGCGCGCCTCGCCCTTGCCGCGCCTGAAGAGCCGTCCGCACCCGCAACGCCGGAGCCGGACGCGCCGGCGGAAACGGCGATCGACCCGCTCGACGCCCCGGCGGACCCCCAGACAACTCTCGAAGACGGCAGCGCCCCGACGGACGAAGAGCTCGCCTTGCTCGATGCCGCGCGCAATCTCGATCTCGACGCGGAACAGGATGTCTCCGGCGAGGTGCGAATCACGGGCGCCGAAACGCTCGGCGCGCCGGAAACGACGCCTGCCCCCGCAGCACCTGTGATCAGGCTCGCTCCGGCGCCGGATCCCGCCCTGGTCGAGGCCACAGCGGAAGGCCCGCTCCCTCGGATCGCGCGCGACGGGCGGCGGCCTTCGCAGGTCTATGCGCGGCCCGTGCCGCCCGGCACGCAGGCGCAGCGCCGCATCGCGATCATCGTCAGCGGCATGGGCATCAGCGAAAGCGCTACCGCCCATGCGATCGAGACGCTGCCGCCTGAAGTGACGCTGTCTTTCGCGCCTTACGGAGCGCGGCTACAGGAATGGATCGACAAGGCGCGCGAGGCCGGACACGAGGTGCTGCTCGAACTGCCGATGGAACCCTTCGGCTATCCGCAGAACGACCCGGGCCCGCACACGCTTCTGACCGGCGGCAACACGGCGGAGAATATCTCACGCCTCGAATGGCTGATGAGCCGCTTCACCGGCTATGCCGGCGTGATGAACTATCAGGGCGCGCGCTTTACCGCTTCCTCCACCGCGTTGAAGCCCGTTCTCGCCGCGCTCGGCGCGCGGGGGCTGCTCTATGTCGACAATGGCGCCTCGGCGCGGAGCCTCGCGCCTGCAATGTCCCGCGAGGCCGGCATGCCGGCGGTGCAGGCGACGCGCATCATCGATCCCGTGCAGAGCCCTGAAGTGATCGCCAATGCGCTCGACATGCTGCAGCAGGTATCCGCCGAAAGCGGCGTGGCGGTCGGCGTTGCCTCCGGCTTCCCCGTGACGGTGGACGCGCTCGCGCAATGGGCGACGAAGCTCAAGGACGAAGGTTACGTGCTGGTGCCGGCAACGGCCGCCGCGGAGTGAGATAGATGCCCGAGCATTTGAAGGACGGCAGGTCCGTCGACCCCGAAACCCTGCCCTACCGGCCCTGCGTCGGCATTATGCTGATCAATCGCGATGGGCTTGTCTGGGCGGGCAACCGCATCAATGGCGCGGGCGGCGCGCAGGAACTGACGGGCGCAGCGCTTACATGGCAGATGCCGCAGGGCGGCATCGACGAAGGCGAGAACCCGCGCGACGCCGCCTTCCGCGAGATGAAAGAGGAGATCGGCACCGACAAGGCCGAGATCATCGGCGAGACGTCGGGCTGGCTCACCTACGATCTGCCGCCGCATCTCGTTGGCATCGCCCTCAAGGGCAAGTATCGCGGCCAGAAGCAGAAATGGTTCGCCATGCGCTTCACGGGCAAGGACACCGACATCGACATCGCCGCCGACGACCATCAGGAATTCAGCGAATGGGCCTGGGTGCCCGTCGATGAACTTGTGGAGCTGATCGTGCCCTTCAAACGCGGCGTTTACGAGCAGCTGCTGCGCGAACTGGGGCCGCTCGCCAAGCCGGCCTAGGCCGGCTTCCAGCCCAGCATGATTTCCTCGAGCCTTTTTGCGATCGGCAAGATCCGCGTCTCATAGGCAAAGGCAGCATAGTCCCACCTGTCGCTCTCCTTCAGCGCCTGGATGCGCTGGAGCTTTTCCTGTGCTGTCGTGAGCAGCGCAGCAAGACGGTCGATCCTCGGCCGCGCCTCATCGGGCGTTTCGCCGCGGACGCCGGAAAGGACGCCGCGTAATGCATCGAACGCGGCGGCACTGGCGGACTCAGGAAGCGATATCTGCTTCGAATTGGCCGCATAGCGCTCCAGATCGTCGCGCAGAGTTTCGAGCTCGCCGCGGAACGCCGCGAACGCACCGACGGGTCCGACGCTTTCCGGCGAGGAGACGGCGAGCATCGCGCTCATAACATTGCTTGCCTGCTCCTGCGCCTCGCCGAGCGCCGGAAGAACGTCCTCTCTGAAGATCTGCAATCCCGGATAGCGGTTCGCGGTGCGCACGATCGCAGCCGCCGCCCGTTCCTCCGACAGCAGCCGCGCCGCGAGACGCTTTACTTCTTCGAGTTCGACGAGCCGTTTGCCATCGGTCCAGTTCGCTGAATCCGCATCGAGCGCCTCCAGCGCCGCCTGCATGCGGCGCGTTCCCTCAAGCCATTCGGTGCGGAAGCCGTCGCCATCCGTGAGGAGAAACCCGCGCAAGGCAACCATGCTCGCCTCATGCGCGTCGAGAAAACTCCCGAGGCTCGTCTCGAACGAAGGCGCGGGCAGCGCGGCCTCGACCGGCATGGCCTCGGGTCGGGGCATACCCTTCTCTCCCATCGGCAGAAAGAAGAGAACGGCCGTCGCCAGGGCCGATCCCGCAAAGACCCAGAACCAGCGCCGGCGAAGCTTGGCATCGGGAAAGCTCTTCCTAGAAAACAGCCGCCTGCGGCGGACAGGCGCCGGTTGCGCCCCGCCGTGGAAACTCGTTGTCTCTGCTTCGGGAGAGATAGTGCCGGGCGGTGCGCTAGCGCTGCCTTTGCGGCCCGGAAAGGCACTGACATTTTTCGCCAGCGGCCCGCCAAAGCGGGTTCGCCAGTAATGCTCCGCATCTCGCGTCGATGAAAACGGCATGACACATCCTGCCCCTGCCGTACCCCGACCAGCACTTGGGCCAACCCTAGCGTGGAATCCGCCGATTATGGAAGGGAGATTTGTCCAGATATGTCGGTACACGTTGTTTTGCTGGCGCGCGCCGCCGTTTGGTGCTTTGAATCCCCATAGCGGGGTACGCGGGCAATGCCGCTGGATCACACATCCGGGGCACACTGCGCAGAGGATGTCATGTCCACTTTTACTCGCGCCGCCATGGGCTGCATTGCAGCGGGCGGTCTTTTCCTGACCTTGAGCGACTGGCGCGGCGAAACCGGCACCTTGATCGGCGATGCCTATGCCGGCGCCTATGCCTATGTTGCCGGCACCACGGCGCCGCCTATACCGCTTGCGCGGCCCCCGCATCTTGCCCTTGCCGCGCTTGGCGAATGTTTGCGCGGCACCGGCCATGTGGATGGCGAGAATGCCTATGCCGCCTATTGCACCGATCTGGCGAGCCTCGGCGCAGCGCCCGCCGCACCGCCCGAAATTCTGGCGGCGCTCTGCATGCGGACAGCGGAGTCGGAAGGCCTTCTTTCGGTGAGAGAAGGCTGCCGCATGCCGAGCCCGCTTGGCGGCACGGTTCTCTATGCCGAGCACTTCAAGGGCTATCTCGGTGTGGTGATCCTTGAAACTGCGCGGGGCCGCGTCACGCTTGCGGGGCTCGCGGAGATCACCGTTGCGCGCGGTGCGCGGATCGAGAAGGGTGAAACGCTCGGCACTGCCCCCGCAGCGACGGCGCCCGCCTTTGCGGACGCGGCGGCGGAAGACGGGCCTCACCTTCTCTACATGAGAGGCGACGCGACGTCCGTTCCGGCGGCCTGATCAGACGCCGGCGCGGGAAAGCCGCCAGTTGCGGAAGCGCCAGTAGCGCCAGGCAATCGCCGAGACCATGCGCATCAATGCGCCGTGGGGCTTGAGGCCTGCCGCCTTGCCGACCATCGAGATCAGCCGTTCGACATGCTGACGGCGATAGAGCCCGAGCGCGCGCTTCTCATAGGCCTTGGCGAAGTGCCCGCGCTCGTATGGCACACTGCCGTCCGCCGGCGTATTCGCCGCGTAATAGGCACAGGCGAGTTCGTCGTCATCCGCTTCCGACACGCGGCCCACGGCCACGCGAATGCGGTCGAGAACCGAAGGCGGCGTCTCGCCGAGATCGTTGAACTGATCGTAGAAAAGCTTGTAGTGGCGGAACTCATCCGCCGCGATATTCGCCGCGATCTGCTTCAGCACCGGTTCGTCGGTCGCATCCTTGATCGCGGTGTAATAGGAAGACGTGCCGCTCTCCACCACGCAGCGCGCGATGAGCTCGCCGCCGCGGCTGCCGCGCACGCTCTCGATCGCATCGAGCGGAATGGAGTAGCCCGCGCGGAAACGCTTGAAGGCCTCGTCGAAGCTGAAGCCGGGATCTGCAAGCTCGGCCCAGCGCGCCAGCGCCTGGCCATGCTGCACTTCCTCGCCGCCCCATTTATGAATGGCTTCCTTCACATCCGGTCGGTCGGCAAAGACATTGCAGAGATAGGTGACATAATCGGGCGCGTTGAACTCGACCATCGCCGCCGCCTTCACCGCGCGCAGAATGTCGGCATCGACCTTTGCGGGGTTGAAGTCCTGCCATCTGATATCATCCAGCGTCCAGTGACGGCTCATGGGGCCCGGTTCCGTTCGTCGCGTCTTGTCACAATATCAATATAAAGCGAAATCGGGCGGCGTTAAGAGCGGCGCAATGGCGCGGATCGAGGTCGCCTGCCGGTCCAATTCTACCCTGAAATGCGAAGAGGGCGGCCTCCGGACCGGAAGCCGCCCTCTTGAATTCGGCCCCGAGGGGCTCAGATCGCCTCGCGAAGCGCCTTGAGCTGGTCGAGCTTTTCCTGCGCCCGCTGCCGCGCCTCGTCGGATTTCGCATCCGCGACATCTTCCTCGGCATTGGCGATTTCGCGGGCGAGAGCCGCTGCATCGAGCTCGGACAACGGCACCGTGTGCTCGGCAAGCACGGTGAGGCCCGCAGGCGTCACTTCCGCAAAGCCGCCGCGCACGAAATAGCGCCGCTCCGGCTGGCCCTCGACCACGACGCCGATGACGCCGGGGCGGAGCGTGGCCATGACCGGCGCATGGCCGCCCATGATGCCCATGTCGCCCTCGCTGCCGGGCACCGTCACCATGTCCACCTGCTCGGACAGGAGGAGGCGTTCGGGCGACACGAGATCGAAACTCAGCTTCTCAGCCATTCGCTTTTACCTTCGTCCGGCTCGCGGTCTTACGCGGCTTCCTTGGCG
>JAHBYL010000060.1 GCA_019635955.1 Parvibaculum sp. | reverse complement strand
AAAATCGCTGGCGCATTTCGAGAAGATCACGGCCGATACGCTTGCCTTCATGGCCGATTACGATGTCTGGCTGACGCCGGTGCTTGCCGCCGCGCCGCCGAAGACCGGCGAGCAGGCGCCGACCGTGCCCTTCGATACGCTTTACGAGCGCGTGTTCAACTATGTGAGCTATACGCCGCTTCACAATGTGGTGGGTACGCCCGCCATGTCGGTGCCGCTGTCATGGAACGCGGAGGGGCTTCCCATCGGTTCGCAATTCGCGGCGCTGCCGGGACAGGAGCGGGTGCTGCTCGAGCTTGCCTTCGAGCTTGAACAGGCGCGGCCCTGGGCGGAGAAATATCCGCCGGTGTTTGCGGGGTAGCGGCCCCTCACCCTTCCGCGGGCTGACGCCCGCTCCCTCCCTCTCCCCGGCGGGGAGAGGGAAAGGGGTGATCTTCAATCACATCAATCCAAGCGACCGGAAGCTTGCGTGGCGGCCCTTGCCGACGACGAGGTGGTCGTGGACTTCGATGCCGAGCGGTTTTGCGGTGTCGACGATCTGGCGGGTCATTTCGACATCGGTATTGGACGGCGTCGGGTCGCCCGAGGGATGGTTGTGGACGAGGATGAGGGCGGAGGCATTGAGCTCCAATGCGCGCTTCACGACTTCGCGGGGATAGACAGGCGTGTGGTCGACCGTTCCCTTCTGCTGCACCTCGTCGGCGATCAGCACATTCTTGCGGTCGAGGAAGAGGATGCGGAATTGCTCCACGGGATTATGCGCCATCGAGGCGGCGCAGTAGTCGATCAGCGCGTTCCATGAGCCGATGACTTCCTTCTTCATCACCTTGGCTTGCGCGAGTCGGAGGCCGGTTTCGCGGGCAATGCGGAATTCGGTAATGACCCTGTCCGAGACTTTAAGATTTGGAACGGAGACTTCCTTCAGCCGTGTAGGCTCGGCATTGATAACTTCAGAGAACCCTCCAAATCGTGCGATGAGCGCTTTAGCGAGCGGTTTCACGTCCTTTTGAGGGATCGCACGGAAGAGGATGAGTTCCAGCAGTTCGTAGTCGGGCAGGGTTTCCGGCGCTTTCAGGAAACGCTCGCGGAGCCGCTCGCGGTGGCCGGTGTAGTGGGGCTTCTCATCCGCTGCCGCCACGTGCCGCCGCCTGCTTACGCGTAGGGCGGGCAGTCGAGGCCCGCGGGCGACTTGGTGAAGATCTCGCAGCCATCGGCGGTGACGCCGACCGAGTGTTCGAACTGGGCGGAGAGCGAGCGGTCGCGCGTGACGGCGGTCCAGCCATCGGAAAGGATCTTCACGCCGGGCTTGCCTAGATTGATCATCGGTTCGATGGTGAAGAACATGCCTTCCTTGAGCGTGGCGCCCTGGCCCTTGCGGCCGTAATGGAGCACGTTCGGCGCGTCGTGGAAGACACGGCCCAATCCATGCCCGCAGAATTCGCGCACGACGGAGCAGCGCTGGCCCTCGGCATGTTCCTGGATGGCGTGGCCGATGTCGCCCAAGGTTGCGCCGGGCTTCACGGCGGCGATGCCGCGCATCAGCGATTCATAGGTGACTTCGACGAGGCGCTGCGCCTTGCGGGGGGCTTCGCCGGCGAAATACATGCGGTTGGTGTCGCCGTGCCAGCCGTCGAGAATGTAGGTCACGTCGACATTCACGGCGTCGCCCTCGCGCAGCACGCGGTCGCCCGGAATGCCGTGGCAGACGACATGGTTGATCGAGGTGCAGCAGGACTTGCGGAAGCCGCGATAGTTCAGCGGCGCGGGATAGGCGCCGTGATCGAGGCCGAAATCATGCACCAGCCGGTCGATATGGTCGGTCGTGATGCCCGGCCTTATTTCCTTCACCAGCATGTCGAGCGCGGAGGCCGCGAGGCGGCCGACGCGGCGCATGCCCTCGAAGGCTTCGGCGTCGTGCAGCTTGATCCGGCCGATATTGCGGTCCGGGGCTTCGATGGCGTCGGTATAACTCATAAGGTCTTTCACAAAATGGCGGCTTTGCCTTGGTTTCCAGCATAGAGCGGGCGGGCGGCATTTGAAAGCCGGGGGGCGTGAGCGCTATTCTGACCGAAACTCGAGACCCGGGGATAAGTTCATGTCCGATGCCGCGGCGCCCCTGCGCCCGAAAACCGTTACCGCCTGCGTGCTGCTCATCGGCGACGAGATATTGTCCGGCCGGACGCGGGATTCGAACCTTGCCTATATCGCCACGCATCTGAACCGGATCGGCGTGCAGGTGCGCGAGGCCCGGGTGATCCCCGATGTGGAAGAGACGATCGTCGCGACGCTGAACGAGGTGCGGGCGCGCTACGATTATGTGTTCACCACGGGCGGCATCGGCCCGACGCATGACGACATCACGGCGGATGCGGTGGCCAAGGCCTTCGGCGTCGCCATTACCCACCATCCGGAGGCGGTGAAGATTCTCGGCGACCACTACAAGGCGACGGGCGGCGAGTTCAACGAGGCGCGGATGCGCATGGCGCGGCTGCCGGAGGGCGCCAGCATGATCGACAACCCCTTGAGCAAGGCGCCGGGCTTCCAGATCGGCAATGTCTTCGTGATGGCGGGGGTGCCCATGGTCATGCAGGTGATGCTGGACAGCCTGACAGGCCGGCTGGAGGGCGGGGCCACCATGCAGAGCCGCACGGTGACCGGCCAGGTGGGCGAGGGGACCATCGCCGAAAAGCTCGGCCAGGTGCAGGCGCGGCACCCCGATATCGGCATCGGCAGCTATCCCTATTACCGGGGCAAGACCTTCGGCACGAGCATCGTTCTCCGCGGCACCGATTCGAGCGCGCTCGACCGGGCGGCGGCGGAGGTCATGGCGCTGATGCGGGAATTCGGCGCGGAACCCGCCATGGGCGACCCGGCGTGAGAAACCCAAGGAATCCGCGCTTTTGTCGCATAAGTGCAACAGGTCCGGCCAACATTACGAAAGTTTCAGCATTTCCGCCATTTCCGCGCGATACAATTTCAAACGGACCGACTAGAGTTTCCGGCATGAAGGTCTGACGGTCGCGCCTGGCACGGAGATGCCGGGGCCCCGGCAGAGGGGGATACAGGCTCCGACCCGATCGGCCTGAGAACAAAATTTGGGGTCATGTGACCCGGAGGGAGAAACGACATGAAGAAGACCATTGGTATTCTTGGCCTTGTTGCTGGCGCGATGATGCTTTCGAGCGGCGCGCAGGCTCTCGACTCGAGCTTCGATGCGATGTCGAAGGCCGGCAACCACAAGTTCTATGTGTGGTGCACGGGCGGCGCGGACAGCGAGACGACGCAGCAGGGCGCCAACGCCAAGGAAGCCCAGGCAGCCGCCGCTTCCGCCGCCGGCAACAATTGCTGGCCGGTGTGGCAGGGCCTCGAAGGCTAAGCCATTCCCGCATCAGCGGATCTTACGGAACGGCGGTCCCAGTGGCCGCCGTTTCCTTTTGCGCGGGAGGCTGCGAGCGGGCATAGGTAGGCGGCGCAGCGCGGGTAAGCGGCGCAACGCGCATGGGGCCCCTTGGCGAAACTGGTATACGCAGCAGACTTAAAATCTGCTTCTCGTAAGGGAGTGCGGGTTCGAGTCCCGCAGGGGCCACCACCCTTCGCTCGCCGGAGGCGAGCTTCGGGTGGCGGGCCACCCTTCGCGGTTCCGGGGGCGAGCTTCGGGTGGCAGGCCAGCCTTCGCGGTTCGGGGATAGGGGGCGTCAGTCGCCCGAAGCCGAAGGCGAAGGGGGACGGGCCACCTTGGGCGGTTCGGGGCGAGGGCGCTCAGCCGTGGCCGGCGACGGCGTGGCGGGGCTCGTTGTAGAGCGCGTCGGCGGGGACGCTTTCATCGGCCCGGAGCGCCGCGTCGTAGCGATAGAGCGTCGAGCAATAGCCGCAGACGATCTCGTTCTCGCGGCCCATGTCGAGGAAGACATGCGGATGGTCGAAGGGCGGGGCCGCGCCGATGCACTCGAATTCCTTCACGCCGATGCGGATTTCGCGAACGCCCGCCTCGTTGCAGAATTTCGGTGTCTTGCCGCCCGCCATGTCGCTCACTCCTCGGATGTCCGGGGCCTCTCAGGATGGGCCGAAACTAGAGGGGCAGGGGCCGGAGGGCAAGGGGGAGGGAGGCCGGGCGTCTGCCGGAAAAGATGCAATGGACTACCCGACTGGCTAGGTTGGTGAACACCAAAAATCGCGATTCGAAAGGGAAGGCGTGGCCGACAGGGGGGTAGTATTCAGGGGCAGCCTGTTTTCGCTCGATTTTCTGGGCGACGCGATCCGCAGCTTGCCTGAGTGGACTGAGATCAGCGACGACGGGGTGGACGCCTTTCGCGCTGACATTGACACTATCATCTCCCGTTTCCCTCAGGACAAGGCGACGAACGAAAGCCAGACCGAAGACGATCTGATCTGGCCCGTTCTCAAACGGCTCGGATGGACCGCCTCTCTACGGCAGCAGAATCTCGCGTCCAAAGGCAGGGACGATGTTCCCGACGGCGTTCTTTTTGAGAATGACGACGCCAAAGCGCGGGCGAACGCTCATCCGGAGCAGTGGAAAAGGTACGACCACGGACTGGCGCTGGTGGAGTCGAAGCGCTGGCTGCGTCCGCTCGACAGGCGTTCCAGCAAGCGCGGTGAGGAGCTTGCACCTTCGACGCAGATGCTTCGCTATCTGCGTCGTGTCGACGATCTCACGACCGGCGGGCTCCGCTGGGGCATCCTGACCAATGGCGCGACATGGCGTCTCTATTATCAGGGCGCTCGCTCCGTTTCCGAGCAGTTCTTCGAAATCGACCTTGCTGCCGTTCTCGGGCTCGACGGCATCGGCGATGGGCTGTTCTCGCTGGACGAGGATGAGAAGCGCCATGCCCTGCGCGTCTTCATGCTGGTTTTCGGCAGAGAGTCGTTTGTTCCAAGGCCATCGGACAAGCGCAGCTTCCATCAACGCGCGATCGATGAAGGCCGTTTCTACGAACAGCGGGTGGCGGAAAGCCTGTCCTCGCTCGTATTCGAGCAGGTGTTCCCCGAGCTTGTCCGCGCCATCGCGAAATCGGAACCTTCAGCACCGCTCGATGAAGTCAGAAACGCGGCGCTGGTCCTGCTCTACCGGCTCCTTTTCCTGCTCTATGCGGAAGACCGCGATCTGCTGCCTGTCCGCGAAATCCGCTATGATGATTACGGCCTTCGCGAGCGCGTGCGCGGCGATGTCGGCAAGCGGAAGGATAAGGGGGATATCTTCTCGACATCGGCCTCGCGCTACTGGGGTGCCATTCAGGATTTGTCCCGCGCAATCGACAAGGGAGACTCCTCGATTGGCCTTCCGCCTTACAACGGTGGACTCTTCGATGCGCTGCGCACGCCGCTGCTCGAGAAGGTGCGCATTCCCGACGATGTGATGGCGGATGTCATCGACCGGCTTTCCTTCGAACAGACGAAGGATGGCCGCAAATACATCAACTATCGCGATTTGAGCGTGCAGCAGCTTGGCTCGATCTATGAACGGCTACTGGAACATGAAGTTCGCACGGAAGGGGATGAGATTATCATCCGCCCCAATATCTTCGCGCGCAAGGGTTCTGGCAGCTACTACACGCCGGACGATCTCGTCCGCCTGATTATCAACGAGACCTTGCAGCCGCTCATCGATGAAAAGACGGATGCGTTTCGCGGCAAGGCCTCGGAACTGGCAAAGGACAAGCGGCCCGCCGAATACCGACTTGGCGCATTGAAGCAGATCGATCCGGCGGAGAAGCTGCTCGAACTGCGCATCTGCGATCCGGCAATGGGATCGGGTCACTTTCTCGTGTCGCTGGTCGACTATCTGACCGACAATGTGATTGCGGCGATGGCGGAAGCGGAAACCGCCGTCGAATGGGCGGCGGAAGACGCGCCCTATATTTCACCGCTTGGCGAGCGCATCGAAAAGATTCGACAGACGATCCTCCACAATGCGGAGGAAAAGGGCTGGACCGTCGATGCGGCGCAGCTTGACGACAGGCATATCGTTCGCCGCATGGTTCTGAAACGCTGCGTCTATGGCGTGGACAAGAACCAGATGGCGGTGGAACTCGCGAAAGTCTCGCTCTGGCTTCACACGTTCACAGTCGGCGCGCCGCTCTCCTTCCTCGATCATCATCTGCGCTGCGGCGATTCTTTGTTCGGATCGTGGGTCCGTCCGGCAATGGACAAGCTTGCCGACTGGGGCAGCGGCCTTCTTCTGCACAGCACGCTCACCAAGGCGCGAACCGCAGCGGCGTCCATGCAGACCATCGAGGGCCTGACGGATGCGGAAATCGCGGAAGCACATCGCTCCGCCGATATTTTCGAGGGGATCGTCGAAGTGACACGACCGCTCGATACGCTGCTGTCGATGGTCCATGCGATCGAGTGGCTCGGTATCAAGGACAAAGCCGACATGGCAGCCATTCAGGAATGGCTGAAGGAAGGGTTCGGCGATGTCGTGGCCGTGGCCACGGGAAGAAAGAAGATCGTCGTCCCGCCTGCGCCTGCGCCGCTTTCCGAGATCGAGAAGGCCAAACAGGCCAAGCAGAAAAAGAAAAGCTACAGCCCTCATGAAATCGCGACGCGCTTCAGCGAGATATGCGCAAAGGCGCGCGAGCTGATCGGGGAGGAGCGTTTTCTCAACTGGCAGGTCGCCTTTCCGGGCGTCTGGTCGGACTGGGAAAGCGGCGAGAGAAAAGGCGGCTTCGATGCGGTGATCGGCAATCCGCCCTGGGACCGGATGAAGCTGCAAGAGGTCGAATGGTTCGCCGTGCGGCGGCGGGAAATCGCGCTGGCCCAGCGCGCCGACGACCGCAAGAAGATGATAAAGAAGCTCGAAAAGGCGAAGGACCCGCTGGCGGAGGAATACGGGAAGGCGAGCGCGCGGGCGGAGGCGGGCGCGCGCATGGCGCGCGATGGCGGCGACTACCCGCTGCTGTCCGGCGGCGATGTCAATCTCTATTCGCTGTTCGTTGAGCGGGCACTCGCCCTTGTGAAGCCCAAGGGCGTGGTTGGCCTGCTGACACCTTCCGGCATTGCATCCGACAAGACGGCATCCGCTTTCTTCAAGGGTGTGGCGACCGGCGGACGGCTGAAGGCGCTTTACGATTTCGAGAACAGAAGAACCCGCTATGACGCGGCGCCATTCTTTCCCGATGTCGACTCCCGCTTCAAGTTCTGCGCGATGATTTCCAGTCCATCACGCACATTCGATCATGCCAAATGTGCATTCTTTCTGCAGGACGTATCCGAGCTTGGCGACCCCGAGAGGTGCTTTCCGCTGACGGCGGCGGACTTCGCGCGCGTCAACCCGAACACCGGCACGGCGCCGATCTTCCGGACGCGGCGCGATGCGGCGCTGACCACGGCGATCTATGGCCGGCTGCCGGTGCTGGCCGACCGGTCGGACGGGGAGGAGCGGAAAGCATGGCCGGTTCGATACTCGACCATGTTTCACATGACGAATGATTCCGGCCTGTTCCGCACGAGGCAGGAGCTTGAGGAAAAGGAAGGGGCATGGCCGACAGGCGGCAATCGCTGGCAGAGCGAGAAAGGCGAGTGGCTGCCGCTATATGTTGGTCGGATGATCCATCAGTTCGACCATCGCGCGGCATCGGTCGTTGTGAATGAAGAGAACCTTCACAATGCGGCGCTGAGCGGCAGCGTTTCAGAGGAACAGAAACGCGACACCATCTTCAGTCCGACGCCTCAATTTTGGATAGCTGGGGAGCACGTCGAGTATCCGCCGAAGCTCCATTGGGTGATCTGTTTTCGCGATATTGCGAGAGCGACCGACGCAAGGACGATGATAGCGTCAGCTGTCCCAAAAGCCGGACTTGGGAACACAGCTCCTGCTTTTTGGCCGGAGGAGGTCAGTGAATACCAGCTGCAAGGTGGCCTTTGGCTTTCTAACCTAAATGCGTTGATTTTCGATTTTGTCGTCAGGCAGAAAGCTCAAAGTACCCACCTCAACTGGTACATCGTCGAGCAGCTTCCGGTCGTGCCGCCCGATGCCTATGAGAAGATGAAGTTCGGCAAGAAGACCGCCGGGGAGCTTGTCCGCGAGGCGGTGCTGGAGCTGACCTATACGGCGCATGACATGGCACTCTTTGCGAAGGACATGGGCCATGTGGACAAAAAGGGCAATGTGCTGCCGCCCTTCACATGGGACGAGGAGCGGCGGCTGAAGCTGCGGGCGAAGCTCGACGCGATCTATTTCAGCCTTTATGGCGTCACCGACCGGGACGACATCCGCTATATCTATTCGACATTTCCCATCGTGGAGCGGGAGGAGACGGAGGCCTATCGCGGCTTCCGCTCGCGTGACCTCTGCCTTGCCTGGATGAATGCGCTCAAGGCCGGGGACACCGAGGCTGAAATCGACATTTGAGGGACGGACTCCGCCGCCTGCTCCGGGTCAAACCCCGTCATACCGCTGTTATGCGCGACGGAATTCCCCGCAATCTGCGTCCAAAATTACGAAATTGTGAGAAAGGCCCTTCCGATGCCGCTTGGAGGCGGCGGGGGCGGCGGGCATAATTGACTTAATGTCATGATCGGGTGGGGACGCGGGCCGGTAAGAGCCTTGCGCCGGCCTTCGGGAGGAGGAATTCCATGAGCGATGCGGCCGTTTCGGGCACGGCGAGCGATGCGGCGCGCCGGCCCTTGTCGCGATGGACGCTTCTCGCCTTCGCGCTGCCGGCCGCACCCATCTCGGCGATGGGCCTGCCGCTCGTGGTTCACCTGCCGCCCTTCTATGCGGGCACGCTCGGCCTCGGGCTTTCGGTGGTCGGGCTCATCTTCATGCTGGCGCGCTTCTGGGACGTGTTCACGGACCCGGTGCTCGGCATTCTCTCCGACAAATACGAGACGCGGTGGGGCAGGCGGCGGCACTGGATCGTGCTTGCGGTGCCGATCATGCTGGTCTCGGTCTACATGATCTTCATGCCGCCGGGCGACGTGTCGGCGGCCTATCTCATCTTCTGGCTCTTCGTGCTCTATGTCGGATGGACACTGCTCACCATCTCCCACATGAGCTGGGGCGCGGAGCTGACGGGCGATTATTTCCAGCGTTCGCGCGTGCAGGGCGCGCGGGAAGTGGCGCTGGTGCTCGGCATGGTGTTCGTGCTGACGCTGCCCGTGCTGATCGAGCAGACGAACCCGGAAAACCTGGCGCAGGCGCGCGTCGCCTCGATGGGCTGGTTCGTTCTGATCCTGCTGCCGATCGCGGTGGGCCTTGCGGTGTGGCGCGTACCGGAGCGGCCGACGCCCAGGCCCGTGCATGTGCCGTTCAAACAGGCGGTGGGCGCGCTCGTTTCGAGCCGGCCGCTGCAGATCGTGCTGGCGGCCGATCTGCTCGGCGGCGTGTCGGGCGGGCTCGTCGCGTCGATGTTCCTCTTCCTCGCGGAAGACGCGCTGAAGCTCGGGCAATATTCGAGCCTGATGCTGCTCGGCTATTTCATTTCCGGCGTCGCCTTCATTCCGCTGATCCTTGCGGTGTCGCGCCGGCTCGGCAAGCACAAGACGGCGGCGGCCTCGGCGCTCTTCAACGCGATGACGGTGCCGCTCATCCTGCTGGTGCCGCAGGGCGATGCGCTGATGGCGCTCGGCGTGTGGGTGCTGTGCGGCGTGAACATGGCGGCGGGGCCGTTCCTCTTCCGCTCGCTCATGGCCGATGTGTCGGAGCATGACACGGTGGTGACGGGCCAGCAGCGGACGGGGCTTTTCTACTCGCTGCTTACCTCGACCAGCAAGGTGGGCGCGGCCTTCGCCATCTTCATCGCCTATTCGCTGCTCGACAGCATCGGCTTCAAGGCGGGCGGCGAGAACGCGCAGCATGTGCTCGATGCGCTGCGCGCGGTCTATGTCTGGCCGGCCTGCATCATCAGCGCGGCGGTGGCGGGCATTCTCTGGTTCTATCCGATCGACGAGCGCAAGCAGATGGAGAACCGGCGCATCATCGAGGAGCGCGGGCTGCAGACGGCGGCGGCGGCCATCGCCATGCGCACGGGCCAGCCTTCCGACGCGCAGTCATCCGGCGTTCCGGCGGATTGACGGAGATGCCCGAATTTTCCTCCGGGGGCGTCTCCATCGCCTATGAGGTCCAGGGCGAGGGCCGGCCGATCCTGCTGGTGCACGGGTTTTCGGCGACAGCGCATGACAACTGGGAGCGCACGGGCTGGGTGCAGGCGCTCACCCGCGCGCGATTCAAGGTCATCACTTTCGACCTGCGCGGCCATGGGAAGAGCGGCAAGCTCCACGATCCTGCCGATTACGGCACGGGCAAGCATGCGGGCGATGCGCTGGCGCTGATGGATCATCTCGACATCGCGGAAGCGGACCTGATGGGCTTTTCCATGGGGGCGGGGATCGCGATGCGGCTTGCGGCGCATCACGGCGAGCGCTTCGGGCTCGTGGTGCTGGCGGGCGTGGGCGGCAAGGCGCTTGAGCCTTCCAGCTTCGGCACGAAGACGGCGGACGCGCTTGAGGCGGCCGACCCCGAGACCATCGAGGACAGGACGGCGAGGGCTTTCCGGCTCTATGCGGAAAATCTCGGCCAGGACCTCAAATCCATCGCCGCCTGCGCGCGGGCGCCGCGCGAGGGAAGCGCCGCCGATCTCCTGCCGCTGATCCGCAACCGCACGCTCGTCATCGCGGGCGCGCGGGACGATCTCGCCGGCGACCCCAATGCGCTTGCCGCGCTGATGGCGAACGCCAAGGCGGAAATCATTCCCGGTACGGATCATATGTTTGCGCTGCCCAACCCGATGTTCAAGGGGGCGGTGATGGATTTTCTCACCGGCTGGAGTTGAACGGAGCGGCCGAGCCCCCATTTCCCGATTTCCGCTCCCGCGAGGCACGACAGGACAAATGACATCTTCAGGTTTTTCCGGGCGACTCTCCGGCTGGCGGCTTTCCGTCTTTTCGGGCCCCGCCATTCCTATCGCGGCGCTCGGCCTTCCCATCGGTGTCTATCTGCCGCAATTCTATGCAGGCCCCATGGGCCTCGGCCTTGCCGCCGTCGGCACGATCTTCATGCTGGCGCGGCTCTGGGACGTCGTCACCGATCCGATGATGGGGGTGCTCTCCGACAAGTATCCCTCGCGCTGGGGGAGGCGCAGGCATTGGCTGGTGCTCTCGGTGCCGCTCCTCGTCGTCTGCGCCTATATGGTGTTCGTCCCGACGGCGCCGGTATCGAGCTTCTATCTCATCGGCTGGATGTTCTTCCTCTATATCGGCTGGACCATGCTCACCATTTCGCACATGGCCTGGGCGGCGGAGCTGAGCGAGGATTACAACGAGCGCTCGCGCATCCAGGGATACCGCGAGGCGTTCCAGCTTCTCGGCGTGCCGCTGGTGCTGCTGATCCCGGCAGTGATCGAGCAGATCGGCGCGGAGAACATGGAGTCCGCGCGCGTCGCGGCGATCGGCTGGTTCATCGTTATCACGCTGCCGATTGCGGTCGGCATCAACATTCTCTTCGTGCCGGAGCGCAAGGCGAAACCGCAGCCGCCGGTCGAGATCGGCGCGGCGGTGAAGGCGATCCTGCGCAACCTGCCGCTGCGGCGCTTGCTGGCAGCGGACTTCCTCTCAGGGTTCGCCGGTGCGGCGCTCGCCTCGATGTATATCTACGAGGCGACCTATGTCTGGGGCATCGGCTCGGTGGCGAGCTTCCTGCTGCTGCTCTATTTCTTCGGCGGCATCATCTTCATTCCCGTGGTGCTGAAGCTTTCCTACCGTTTCGGCAAGCACAAAACGGTGGTGCTCGCGGGCGCGTTCAACGTGATCTTCCCGCCGGTGATCTTCCTCATTCCGGAAGGGAACTATTATGTGGCGGCGGTGGTGCTGCTGTTTCTCGGCGTGAATGTCGGCACCACGACGACGCTCTATCGCTCGATCATGGCGGATGTTGCGGATATCGACGAGCTCGAGACGGGGCAGCGGCGGACGGGACTTTTCTATGCGCTGCTGACGCTGACGCAGAAGCTCGGCGGGGCTTTCGCGGTCGGTGTCGTGTTCTGGACGCTGGCGCTGATCGGCTTCGAGCCGCAGGGCGAGAACACGCCCGCGACGCTGACCGGGCTTTCCATCGTGTTCGTGGCGACGCCGATGATCTGCAACGGGATTGTCGCGCTCATCATGTGGAAGTTCCCCATCGGGCTCAAGGAGCAGGAAGAGTTGCGCCGCAAGCTCGCCGAGCGTTTCGTCGAGGAAGTGGAACAGACGGAGCGGCTGCCGAATTTGCCCTGATGGTTCAGGAGCAGCCGCAGCCGCCGATATGGGCGAGGCCGTTCGGATCATAGGCGGCGGCGACGGAGCGGGCCGAGGCATCCGCCGTCGCGGCGAAATCGGCCTTGGCCTGTTCGCGCATCCCTTCATCCGTCATGAAGTCGATGGCCGTCATGGCGAGCGCCTTGGCGCCATCGATGCAGGCCTTGTCGCCAAGCTCCGACGCCGCCCATTTCGCGAATTCCGGGTTGTGGATCACGACATGCGGGGGCGCGGAGGCGATCATCGGATGGATGGACGGCACGCGGTGGCTGATATTGCCCATGTCGGTGCTGCCCGATGAGCCCGCCGGCATTTTCGACAGCGGGAAGAAATCGCGGCCGAGGGATTTCGCATTGGCTTCATAGGCATTGGCGAGCGGCATGCTGGTCTTGAGGTCGAGATAGTCGGCCTTCGCCCATTTGATTTCCGCCGTGCAGCCGCTTGCCAGCGCGCCGGCCTCGAAGCAGGCCTGGACGCGCTTCTTCAAGGGCGCGAGGTCTTCTGCATTGGCGGCGCGGACATAGAAGAGCGCCATGGTCTCGTCCGGCACGATGTTGGGCGCGAGGCCGCCCTTCTTGATGATGCCGTGGATGCGCTCGGTCGGGCGGATGTGCTGGCGGAGCTGCGCAATCGCCTGATAGGCGGTGATGAGCGCGTCGAGCGCGTTCAACCCCATATGCGGCATGGCGGAGGCATGCGCCGAGCGGCCGTGATAGGTGACGGCGACTTCCGAAACGCAAATGCAGGGCATGGTGACGAGATCGACGCCCGCGGGATGGACCATCATGGCGGCGTCGAGACGGTCGAAGGCGCCGTCCTGCGCCATGAGTTCCTTGCCGCCGCCTTGCTCTTCGGCCGGCGTGCCGAGATAGCGGACACGGCCGGGGAGGCGGGCCCCGAGTTTTGCGAGCGCGAGCGAGGCGCCGAGGCCCGTGGTCGCAATGATGTTGTGGCCGCAGGCATGGCCGATGCCGGGGAGCGCGTCATATTCCGACAGGATCGCCACTTCCGCGCCCTTGTTGCCGAAGGCGCTTGCATAGGCGGTGGGAAGGCCGAAGGCGCCGCGCGTGACGGGAAGGTCCGCGCGGTCGAGCGCGGCGGTGAGGATGCGCGCGGCCTCATGCTCGTGGAAGGCGAGTTCCGGCTTTCCATGAATCTCGTGGCTGACGGCGAGGAGGTCCGCCGACATGGCGTCGATCGTGTCGCAGACTTCGCGCTTCAGGGCGGCGGCATCGGTCATGGTTTTCTCCCCTTCCTTTTCACTTAGCCTAGACTGCGAAGCGTGTATTTTCCAGCCGAAGCGGAATGAGGCATTCATGGAGTATTTCACGTCCGAAGACGGCATGAAGATCGCCTATGCGGTGGAGGGCGAGGGGAGCCCCTTGCTGCTCGCGCATGGCTTTGCCTCGACGCATCAGGTGAACTGGGTGGCGACCGGCTGGGCGAAGGCGCTCGTGGACGCCGGATACCGCATCATCATGCCGGACATGCGCGGGCATGGGCAGAGCGGCAAGAGCCACGAGAAGGCGGATTACACGCTCTCCGCCATGGCGGGCGATCTTGTGGCGCTGCTCGATCATCTCGGCGAGCCGGGCGCGGACCTGATGGGCTATTCGATGGGGGCGATGGTGGCGCTGGTCGCGGCGATGGTGGCGCCTGAGCGGTTCGACCGGATCGTCGCGGCGGGCGTCGGCGCGCGGCTGCTCGATCCGGACCGCGACCCGGGACCGGTGATCGAAGCATTGCTGACCGACGATCCTTCGACGGTGACGAGCAAGGGCGCGCTTCTCTTTCGCGTCTTCGCCGATCAGAACGGGCAGGACCGCGACGCGCTGGCCGCGTGCTTCGAGGCGGTGCGCGCGCCGTTTCCCGTGGAGGGGCTTGGCGGCATCAAGCGGCCGGTGCTTGTGGTGGCGGGGGAGACCGATGTGCAGGCGGGCGAGGCGGCGCCGCTTGCCGCGCGCATGCCCGGCGCGCGGGCCTTCACCGTGCCGAGGCGCGACCACATGAAGACGGTGGGGGACAGGGCCTACAAGGACGCGGTGCTGGGGTTTCTGGGGGAGTAAGTAGTGGCAGACGCACTAAATAAATTCGTCATGACCCGGCTTGTCCGGGTCATCCACGTCTTTCTTTCGAGTTTGGAGCAAAGACGTGGATGGCCCGCTTAAAGCGGGCCATGACGGATTTGTTTTTATGGCTTTGAACGGCTCTACCGCGCGGTCAGCGGGGCGAAGCCGAGATGCATGCCCGCGTCGGTGATGAGGGTTTCGCCGGTGATGTGGTCGGAACCTTCGCCGCAGAAGAAGACGACGGCGGTGGCAATGTCTTCGGGCGTGCCGGCGCGGGCGAGCGGCGTCGACTCTTCCTGCTGGCGCCTGATGCCC
>JAHBYL010000006.1 GCA_019635955.1 Parvibaculum sp. | reverse complement strand
TCACCTCGTTGTCGAGCCCTATATCGAGACGGTGGTGATCGCCGGCGGTTTCCTCCGCGAAGGCGGCACGCCCGCGCAGCAGGAAGCGCATATTCCCGGCATCATCGGCGGCGAGACGGTCTGGGCCTTCGCCTATGCCGAACCGCAGGGCCGCTACAACCTGGCCGACCTGACGACCACGGCGAAGAAGGACGGCGCGGGCTATGTCATCAACGGCTACAAGGCCGTTGTGCTCGGCGCGCCCTGGGCGCAGAAGCTCATCGTGACGGCCCGCACCTCCGGCGGCCAGCGCGACCGTGACGGCGTCTCCGTCTTCATCGTCGACAAGTCGGCGGCCGGCGTCTCGACGCGCGACTACCCGACGGTCGATGGCCGCCGCGCTTCGGAAATCACCTTCGAGAATGTGAAGGTCGGTGCGGATGCGCTGATCGGCGCCGAAGGCAAGGGTCTGCCGCTGGTCGAGAAGATCACCGATCAGGCGATCGCCGCCCTCTCGGCCGAAGCCATCGGCTGCATGAAGGAGCTGAACACCGCGACCGTCGAATACTGCAAGACGCGCAAGCAGTTCGGCGTGCCGATCGGCAAGTTCCAGGTTCTTCAGCACCGCATGGTCGACATGTTCATGGCCTATGAACAGTCCGTCTCCATGACCTACATGGTGAACCTGAAGCTCGACGAGAACGATGCCGAGCGCACCAAGGCCGCCGCTGGCGCCAAGGTTCAGATCGGCAAGGCAGGCCGCTTCGTCGGCCAGCAGGCCGTGCAGCTTCATGGCGGCATGGGCATGACCGACGAGCTGAATGTCGGCCACTACTTCAAGCGCCTCACCATGATCGACACGCAGTTCGGCAATGTCGATTACCAGCTGAAGCGTTATTCCGAAGCCGCGTAAGCCGCTTCTGCCAGAAATCGATCAAGGCCGCTCCCCGGAGCGGCCTTTTTCTTTTGACGCTTTGACCTCCCCTGCCGCCGCTTCTACGCTCGGAGGCAACAGGAACAGGGAGGAAGGCCATGCAGGAACACATCCTCGTCGCCGGCGCCACGGGCCTTGTCGGCTTTGCCGCCATGAAACATTTCGCCGGGCGCGGCTACAAGGTGACGGCACTTTCCCGCCGCAAGCCCTTCGAGACCTTCGGTGCCACGCATCTCCCGCTCGACCTGACCGACCGCGCCGCCTGCGCCGATGCACTCTCGCGCATGAGCGATGTCACGCGCGTCGTCTACGCCGCGCTTTACGAAAAACCCGGCCTTGTCGCCGGCTGGCGCGAGGCCGATCAGATCGAGACGAACAAGCGCATGCTCGAAAATCTTTTCGACCCGCTGGAAAAGGCTGCCACCCGCTTGCGCCATGTCTCGCTCCTCCAGGGCACGAAGGCCTATGGCGCCCATGTCCGTCCGCTTTCCGTGCCCGCGCGCGAAAACCGCGACGAAATGAAGGAGCAGCCGAATTTCTACTGGGATCAGGAGAATTATCTCCGCGCCAGGCAGCAGGGCCGCTCGTGGCATTGGACCATCTTTCGCCCGCAGATCATTTTCGGCTTCTCGCTCGGCGCGGCGATGAACCTCATTCCGGCTATCGGCGTTTATGGCGCGCTGTTGAAGGAAGAGGGCAGGCCGCTCGCCTATCCCGGCGGCGCCTCATCCGTGCTGGAAGCGGTCGATGCCGATCTCCTCGCTGATGCCATCGCCTGGGCGGGGGTCCGGGACCGTCAGGAAAATGCGATCTTCAACGTCACCAATGGCGATGTCTTCGTCTGGAAGAATGTCTGGCCGGCCATCGCCGATGCGCTCGGCATGAAACCGGGTGAGGCGGCGCCCATGTCGCTCGGTTCCGAAATGCCGAAACGGTCGAGGGCGTGGGATGCGATCCGCGCAAAATACAATCTCGCCGCGCCGGACATGGCCTCCTTCGTCGGCGAGTCGTTTCACTATGCGGACTTCACTATGGCCTATGGCGCGGAGCGCGACGTTCCCGCCGCCATTGTCTCCACCATCGCTCTGCGCCGCGCTGGCTTCCACGAGGTCATCGACACGGAAGATATGTTCCGCAAGTATTTCCGCCTGTTTCAGGAAAAGCGGCTTTTGCCGCCGCGCTGAATGTCAGGCGCTGCGCGCCATGTGACGCTTCATCTTGAGGCGCTGCGGCGGCAACACGCATTCTGCCCGCGTTCCCTTGCCGAGTTCGCTTTTCAGCTCGAAGCGCCCGCCATGCACGGCAAGCAGCCCCTTCACGATGGAAAGGCCGAGCCCCGAGCCCTTGCCGGGCTGCGCCAGCCCGGACGCACCCTGCGTGAAGGCCTGCAGCACCTTTTCGATTTCCGATTCCGCAATGCCCGGCCCGTTGTCGTGGACGCCGAAGCGCATCTCGCCATTCTCTTCCATCTGCGCGAAGAGCCGGACAGTCGTGTCGGGCGGCGAGAATTTCACGGCATTGGTGAGAAGGTTGATCCAGGTCTGGCGAAGTGCCCGTGCATCGCCATAGACGACCGGAAGATTGTCGTCGAATTCGGCAATAATGCCGACGCGCTGCGCCTGCGCGCGGATTTCCACGATGCGGCGGCAATCCTCGGCCACCTGCACGATATCCACATCTTCTTCCGTGATCTGGAAACGGCCGGCTTCGATGCGTGAAAGATCGAGAACATCGTTGATGAGGCCAAGCAGGTGCTGGCCCGAGCGGTTGATGTCCTGAGCATATTCCTTGTAGGTCGGAACGGCATGTTTGCCGAAGATTTCCGACGACATGACTTCCGAAAAGCCGATGATGGCGTTGAGCGGCGTCCGCAGCTCATGGCTCATATTGGCAAGGAAATGGGACTTCGCACGGTTCGCCTCTTCGGCGCGCGCACGGGCGGCATCCGATTCCCGCTTGGCCTTGAAAAGCTGCTCGATCAGCCCGGACTTGTCCTCCCTGAGCGTGATCGAGTGCAGCATGATCCGGTTGAGGCGCGCGGCAAGCTGGGCCAGAAGCACCGTGAAGACGATGAGAACGCCGGCGAGCGCGGCATGGAGCGTGCTCGCAAAGAATGCGATCTGCAGACAGGCAACCGCGACGATCGGAAGAACCGTTGCATAGAAGGCCGGCAGGTAGCTCGAGGTGATCAGGCAGATCGGTGCGAGCACGACGAGCAGTGCCGTGATGACATAGGACTGCAGCACAAAGCTTTCAGGCACCCAGTAGAAAAAGGCGGTCGAACCCATGGCAATGGCGAAGAGGCCGGACGCCATGACAAACCGCCGTTCCCAGCCGGCTACGTCCGCCGCCGTCGGGTGCGCCTCGGTAAAGGCAGTCAGCGTTCTGCGATTGAACCAGTTGGCGAAGAACAGGAGCATTACCGGGATGGCGAGCCAGTACCAGGCAACGTGATTGATGAAGCAGGCCGCATAGGGAACCATGAGGAACGGAAAGGCATAGGGCAGGGGCAGCTTCTGCGCCTCCACCAGCATCCGCATCTGCTCGAGCCTGATCTCGGGCGAAAGCTTCTCTCCGTTCGCGCCGCGCGAAAGGAAAAGCAGGGACAGATCGCGCCATTGCTGGTGGCGCGGCCTCTCATCTGTCTGCCGCGTGTTTCCGGCTGCCATGTATTGCCCTTTTCACCCCGCCACCATCCGGCTTCGCGGCGCTAGGCCCGAACCCGAATCCTCAGGCGACAGCCTCTGCCAAAAGTCTTAATAAGATTTTCCGGGACATGGTTAAGAGGCCATAATCCGGACTGTAACCGTCATTTTTTGCAGGGCGGGCAGGCTGTGCGATAAGGCAGCCAACGAAATGCACAACAGAGAGGCAATTCAGGAATGAGCGATCCGCTGATTTTCGAAAAAAATGGCCCGGTCGTGACGCTGACCATAAACCGGCCGGAAAGCCGCAACCCGCTCGGCGCGCCGGAAGATGCGGAGAACTTCGCCGCAGCCGCGGCTCGTATCAACGCGGATCGCGGGGTTCGCTGTGTCATTCTCACAGGTGCGGGCAAGGCCTTCTCCGCCGGCGGCAATGTGAAGGCGATGCGCGAAGGCGGCGACGGCTTTGGCGGTCCCGGCGTGCATATCCGCGAGCGCTATCGCAATGGTATTCACCGCATCGTGAAGTCCGTCTGGGGCATCGAAGTGCCGGTCATCGCCGCCGTCAACGGCCCGGCCATCGGCCTCGGCAATGACGTCGCGTGCCTTGCCGATACCCGCATTGCCGCGGACAGCGCGATTTTCGGCGCGACCTTCCTCAAGATCGGTCTCGTGCCGGGCGATGGCGGGGCCTGGCTCCTGCCGCGCATCATCGGCATGGCCCGCGCATCCGAGCTTCTCTATACGGGCGACACGATCGACGCCGCCACGGCGAAGGACTGGGGCCTCGTTTCGGAAGTCGTGCCTGCCGCCGAGCTGATGGACAGGGCACGGGCCGTCGCCGCCAGGATCTGCAATCAGGCGCCTGATGTGCTGCGCATGACGAAACAGCTGCTCCGGCAGGGGATGCTGACCAGCTTCGACACCATCATGGAGATGTCGGCCTCGATGCAGGCTCTGGCCCACCATACGGATGACCACAAGGAGGCGCTCGACGCTTTCTTCGAAAAGCGGTCGCCGGACTACAAGGGGTCCTGATCCCGTCAGGAAATGAACAGAAGGGCCGCCTCCGCCGAACAGCGCGGGGGCCGGTGCGCATTGATGCGGGGGCACTTTGCCCCTAAAGTCCCCCGCAACAAATCAGAACAGGGCCCTTGGCCCGCCGAACACGGGAGCGAAACATGAGCATTATCGGTATCGTCGCCACTCTTCCGGTCCAGGCCGGCAAGGAAGCCGAATTTGAAAAAGTCTTCGGCGAACTCCGCGCCAAGGTGAAGGCGAACGAGAAGGGCTGCCTCCAGTACGACTTCTTCAAGTCGAAGTCCGACCCCTCGACCTATATCGTCATGGAACAATACGCCACGCAGGCGGACCTGGACGCCCATGGCAAGACGGACTATTTCCGTGCTGCAGGCCCCGCTCTCGGTGCTGTTCTCGGCGGTGCCCCCACGCTTCAGTTCCTCGACAAGGTCGAGTAATCCACAACGGAATTCGCACATGGATCTCGCATTCAGCAAGGAAGACGAGGCCTTCCGTCAGGAAGTCCGCCAGTTCATCGACGAGCACTACACGGCGGAAATGCGCCGCCTTCATGCCCGTTCGAAACACGGCTACATCACGAAGGAAGCCCATATCCAGTGGCAGAAGTCGCTGGCCAAGAAGGGCTGGCTGGCGCCGAACTGGCCGAAGGAATATGGCGGGCCGGGTTTCACCCAGTCGCAGAAATACATCTTCAACGTCGAGATGGGCCGTGCCGGCGTGCCGCACACCATCCCCTTCGGCCCGACCATGGTGGCGCCCGTCATCATGAAGTTCGGCACGGAGGAGCAGAAGAAGCGTTTCCTGCCCGACATCCTTGAAACGAATGTGCTCTGGTGCCAGGGCTATTCGGAGCCGGGCTCGGGCTCGGATCTTGCCTCGCTGAAGACCAAGGCCGAGGACATGGGCGACCATTTCCTGGTCAACGGATCGAAGATCTGGACCTCCGTTGCCCAGTGGGCCGACTGGATTTTCTGCCTCGTCCGCACCTCGAACGAGGGCAAGCCGCAAGAGGGCATTTCCTTCCTGCTGATCGACATGAAGACGCCGGGCATCAAGGTTGACCCGATCATCTGCCTCGATGGAACGCCGGCGCCGAACCAGGAAGTCAATCAGGTCTTCTTCCAGGACGTGAAGGTGCCGAAGGAAAACCTGATCGGCGAAGTGAACAAGGGCTGGACCTACGCCAAGTATCTGCTCGAGTTCGAACGCGGCAATCCCTATTCGCCGGGCCTCTACAGCGCGCTCGACGAAGTGCGAGAAGTCGCGAAGGAAGTCCTTGTGGATGGCAAGCCGGTCGCCGACACGCCCGCCTTCAAGGCACGCTATGCCGACATCCGCAGCCAGATCACGGCGATGGAGTTCACGGAACTGCGCATCTTCTCTTCGCTCTCGATCGGCGGCAATGTCGGCCCCGAAAGCTCGCTGCTGAAGTGTCGCGGCACCGAACTGCAGCAGGAAGTCTCGCAGCTCATGGTGGAAGTGCTGGGCGACTACGCGCAGCCGACCATCGAGAACGGCCTGATCGAGACAAACGAGCCGGAAGTGGGCCCCGAAGGCGCCTTCACCGCCGCGCCTTACTACTTCTCGCTCCGCAAGGCCTCGATCTATGCGGGCTCGAACGAAGTCCAGCGCAACATCATGGCGAAAGCCGTGCTCGGCCTCTGAGCCACAGCGCAGTCTGAAATGAAGCGGGCGCCGGTCACTCGGCGCCCGTTTTGTTTTGGTGCTTGCTGGAAGCAAAAAGGGGAGCCGCATGGGCTCCCCTTCGATCTCGCAGCTTGCGCGAGAGGCTTACTTGCCGCCCGTCGCGAGCTTGAGGAACTTGCCGGTCTGCTCGCCGCCCATGAAATAGGGCGTGGCGTTCGAGAAGTCGGCGATCTTGTCCCAGTTCTCGGCGACCTTCTCGGCGGTCAGCCCTTCGCGGCCGAGGAAGAGGCCTTCGGACTCCTCGATGCGCGCCGCGGCGAAAACGCCGGCACCGGCACAAAGCACCATGCCCGTCGGCGCCTGTTCCGAGACGAGGAACATCACGCCCGGCGACACGCTTTCCGGCGTCAGCATCTGCTCCGCTTCCGGCGGCATCAGGTCCGAGGTCATGCGCGTATAGGCGACCGGCGCCAGCGCGTTGCAATGGATGTTATTCTTCTGACCTTCGAGCTTCAGCGTGTTGATGAAGCCGACGACCGCGAGCTTCGCCGCGCCGTAGTTCGTCTGGCCGAAATTGCCGTAAAGGCCGGTCGAAGAGGCAGTCACGACGATGCGGCCGTAGTTCTGCGTCTTCATGATTTCCCAGACGGCCTTGGTCGGCTTCACGGTGCCCATGAGATGCACATCGACGACGAGCTGGAAGTCCTGGATTTCCATCTTGGAGAAGGACTTGTCACGCAGGATGCCGGCATTGTTGATGAGGATGTCGATGCGGCCCCACTGGTCCATGGTCTGCTTGACCATGTTGGCGACGCCTTCGTCATCCGTCACCGACGAGCCGTTGGCGATCGCTTCGCCGCCCAGAGCCTTGATCTCCTCGACGACCTTCTTGGCCGCTTCCGACGAGCCGCCGGCGCCCGTGCGGTCGCCGCCGAGGTCGTTCACCACCACTTTCGCGCCGCGCCGCGCGAGTTCCAGCGCATGGGACCGGCCAAGACCGCCGCCCGCGCCGGTCACGATGGCGACCTTGCCGTCAAAACGAATGCTCATGGGTAATTCTCCAGTTGAACTGCCGGGCCGCGAGGACCGGAAAGAAAAGGGCCGGCAGAAGCCCCATTTTCAGGGGTTTGAGGGCCGGGCCCGGAAAAACTTGCGGGACTTTGTGCATGACTGCCGGGCGGGGGTCAAGGGCAGGGCGGGGCCGAAAGCCCGGGCTCCCGTTGCGTGAGGCAGCGCCACCCCTATGATGGCGGAACCCGCAGATTCCCTTGCCCTTTCAGCCCCGAAAGCCCGCCGCCCATGACAGCCTACGCCCTCCAGAGCGCCTTCGGGCTTGCCCTCTTCGTCGCGCTCGCCTGGGCCCTGAGCGAGAACCGCCGCGCCTTCTCGCTGCGGGCGGTCGCGGTGGGCCTGGCCGTGCAGATCGGTCTTGCGCTTCTCCTGCTGAAGCTCCCGGGCTCGCAAGGCGCCTTGCTGGCCTTGAACGGCGTTGTGGACGCTCTCACCGATGCCACAAGGGCAGGGACGGGCTTTGTATTCGGGTATATGGGCGGCGCGGCGGCGCCCTTTGAGGTGGCCGCGCCACAGAACAGCTTCATCCTCGCCTTTCAGGCCTTGCCGCTTGTCCTTGTCATGTCGGCGCTCTCCGCGGTGCTCTGGCATTGGGGGATTCTCGGCCGCATCACGCGCGGTTTCGGCTTCGTCCTGCAGAAGACCATGGGCATCGGCGGCGCGGTGGGCCTTGCCTCTGCTGCCAATGCCTTTGTCGGCATGGTAGAAGCCCCGCTTCTGATCCGCCCCTATCTGGAGCGGCTCACCCGCGCCGAACTCTTCATGACCATGACGGTTGGCCTCGCCACAGTGTCGGGCACGGTCCTCGTGCTTTATGCGAGCATCATCTCGCCCGTCGTTCCCGGCGCGCTCGGGCAGATCCTCGTCGCCTCGCTTATATCGCTTCCCGCAGGCATCCTCATCGCCCGGCTCATGGTGCCGGAAGAGCCCCATGCGACACCGACAGGCATTGGCGACGATGTACCTTTCCTCGAATACCAGAGCAGCATGGATGCGGTGACGCGCGGCACCTTCGAGGGGCTGCAGCTTCTCCTGAACATCATCGCCATGCTCATCGTCATGGTGGCGCTTGTCGCGCTGGCGAACATCATCCTCGCCCTGTTTCCGGATGTCTGGGGCGCGCCGCTCACGCTGCAGCGCATGCTCGGCTGGGCCTTTGCGCCGCTCGTCTGGGCCATGGGCATTCCCGCAAGCGAGATGCAGCTTGCCGGGCAACTGATGGGCACGAAGACGATCCTCAACGAGTTCATCGCCTATCTCGAACTAGCGGCGCTTCCCGAGGGCATGCTCTCGGAGCGATCGACTCTCATCATGGTCTATGCGCTGTGCGGTTTTGCGAATTTCGGCTCGGTCGGCATCCTGATCGGCGGCCTGACGGCGCTCGTGCCCTCGCGGCGGCACGACATCGTGACGCTCGGCACCCGCGCCATCGTTTCCGGCACACTCGCGACCTCCATGACGGGCGCGGTGATCGGCCTCATCATTTGAAAAAAAGCCAAAAAAGGAGAGGAACGAATGAAACTCTACAACTCGGCCATGCCTGCGCCGAACCCGCGCCGCGTGCGCATTTTTGCAGCGGAGAAGGGCATAGACCTGCCGCTCGAGGAAGTCGCCCTCGCAAAACGCGAACACAAATCCGATGCTTTCCGCGAAAAGAACTCGCTCGGCCAGACGCCGGTCCTTGAACTCGATGACGGCACCACCATTTGCGAAAGCGTCTCGATCTGCCGTTATCTGGAGGAGCTTCATCCGGAAAGGCCGCTCTTCGGCCGCAACGCGCTGGAGCGCGCGCAGGTGGATATGTGGCTTCGCCGCGTGGAATTCGTGCTGATGGGCCCGGTCGGAAATTTCTGGCGCCATGCCCATCCCTACACGGCGAAGGTCGTGAAGCAGTTTCCGGATTTCGGCGAGTCGAACAGGGAGGCGACGGCGGCTGCGATGCGCTGGCTCGACCGCGAGCTTGAAGGGCGAACCTTCATTCTCGGCGATTATTTCTCCGCCGCGGACATCATGGCGCTCTGCGTCGTGGATTTTGCGAAATTCGCCGGGCTCGGCATGCCGGAAGACACACCGCATCTTCACGCCTGGCACGCGCGCGTGTCGTCCCTGCCAAGCGCCGGGGCGTAACAGGAAAAGGGCGGCGTCCACGGGGTACGGAATGGACGCCGCCCCTCCGTCCTCCCGTAACTGAACGCCGGAAAGACGATCCGATGAACTCTCGACCCATCGGCAAGGCTCAGGATGACGGTCCGAAGCTGAACGCAGGCTGAACCAAAAAATCCGCTCCCAGCCTGCCGGATTTCGTTGATCGGGCGGCGCAGATTAGTAAGCTCAATTTACTAATCGAGGCCGGTGCTTTGGGAGGAGCTTATGGCGGAGGAGAAGGGCGCAGCGCGCCTGACCGGATGGCAGCTCGTCGCCTATGGCCAGCTCGTGGTGCCGCTCGCCGTGATCGGCCTGCCGGTCGCGGTCTATATCCCGCCTTTCTATTCCGGCACGCTGGGACTCGACCTTGCGGCGGTCGGCCTCATCCTCATGCTCGCGCGCATCTCGGATGTCTTTACCGACCCGCTGATCGGCCGCCTGTCGGATCGCACGCGAACCCGCTTCGGCCGTCGCCGCCCATGGGTTATCGCGGGCGTACCGCTGATGATGCTGTCGGCCTATATGCTCTTCCTGCCCGGTGAGGAGATATCGAATCTCTATCTGCTTGTCTGGATCGCGGCGATCTATCTCGGCTACACGCTGATCACCATTCCCTACGGTGCCTGGGGTGCAGAGCTTTCGGGCGATTATCACGAGCGCAACCGCATCACCGGCAGCCGCGAGATATTCCTGCTGATCGGTCTGCTGATCGCGATTTCGGCGCCTATCGCCGGCGCCTATATGAACGGTACGGAAGAAGCGCAAGGCGCTGCGAGCCGCTCCGCCGTCGGCATTCTCGGCTGGCTCACCGTCTTCCTGCTGCCGGTCTGCGCCTTCGTCGTTTTTTCGAGCGTGCCGGAACCGGCCATTCAGGAAACGCGCACCGTGCCTTTCATGCGCGGCCTGCGCGTCGCGATGAAGAACGGACCGTTCCGCATCATTCTGCTTAGTTCGATTTTCGGCGCGCTGGCGGGCTCGATCAATGTCGGCGTTGTGATCTTCTTCTACGAGCATGTTGCCGATATAGGCGAGGCGAGCACCATCCTCATCTTCCTGCTCTTTGTCGCTGGCGTCATCGGTTCGCCGGTCTGGGTTTGGCTTGGTGGACGCATCGGCAAACACAAGGCGATTGCGGTAGCGGGCGTTGCCTCCATGATTGTCTTCGCACTGGTGCCCCTCATCATCTATGTCGTGAAGCCCGTAGCACCCGAACTCGTGTTCTTGTGTTTTCTGTTCGTCACGCTGGTACAGGGGCTTTCCTTCGGGGCGGCGCCCATTCTCGGTCCTTCGATTGTCGCGGATGTGGTGGATCTCGATACGCTCAAAAGCGGTGAACCGCGGGCCGCCTTCATCTTTGCCTTTATTGGCATGGTGCGGAAGACCTTCGAGGCCATGGGCGTCGGCATCGCGCTTCCGGTTCTTGCACTGGCGGGGTTCAATGCCCAGTCGCGCGAGAATTCGCCCGAGGCGCTCTTCGTGCTGCTTGTCATGTTCTGCATCGTGCCGCTGGTACTCTGGCTCATATCCATCGCCATCATCCTGCGCTATCCGATCACGCAGGAGCGCCAGAAGCGCCTGCGCACGGCGCTGGAGCGGCGGATTGCACGCAGGTCGCAAATGCATCGCATGATGGCGGACTAGGACAAGAAGGCGCGATCAGGCCGGCGCCGCTGCCTCATTCTGCGGGGCCTTTACGCCCATCACATCGGCCAGCAGCTCGTAGGAACGCAGCCGGTCCTTCTGGTCATAGGTGATGGTGAGGATCGTGAAGTCGTCCACGCCATGCGCTTCGCCCAGCGCCAGCAGTTTTGCCCGCACCTGTTCCGGCGCACCGGCAAACCCGCGCTGCTCGATGGCGCGGAGCATGACGCGGTCCTGATCCGTATAGGGATAGGCGAGCGCCTCTTCGATGGATGGAAAAGCGCCTGCGCGGTTCTGCAGGAGATGCATCACCCAGAGATTGCGCGAGGAGGCGATGCGCTTTGCCTCTTCCTCTGTGTCCGCCACCGTAACCGAGACGGCGATACCGCCGCGCGGACTGGCGAGATCGCGCGAGGCACGGAAGCTCCGCCGGTAGATTTCGAGCGGCTGCGTGCCCGCATCCTGATTGATGAAATGTGCGAAGCAATAGGCCATGCCGTATTGCGCGGCGATCACCGCGCCGTCGCCACCGGAGCCCAGCATCCATAGATCGGGCATACCGGGCCCGCGTGGCGTCGCATGGAGCCCGCGATAGGGGTGGTCGGAGGGAAAGCCGCCTTCCTCGCCTTGCAGTCCTATCGAGTCTTCGAGGAATTGCCGGAGGAGTTCCACCTGCTGCGGAAAGACGCCGACATCATAGGCCTGGGGGCCGGGCTGGAGCGCCCGCGTTGTGCGCAGGTCACCGCCCGGCGCGCGACCGAGCCCGAGGTCGATCCGCCCGGGATAGAGCGTCTCGAGAACGCGGAAACATTCCGCCACCTTGAGCGGACTGTAATGCGGCAGCATGACGCCGCCCGACCCGACGCGGATGCGGCTCGTCGCTGCCGCTACTGCTGCGATCAGCACTTCCGGCGCCGACCCTGCAAATGAAGATGTGTTGTGGTGTTCGGCGAGCCAGTAGCGCGAATAGCCGAAGCCTTCCGCGGCTTTCGCGAGCTCAATCGTGTTGGCGAAGGCCTCCGCAGCCGTGCCGCCCTTGCGGATCGGAGATTGGTCGAGAACGCTCAAACTGACCATCGAAGACGCCTCCTCTGATTTTCGTCTTCCCCGGAATATGGGGACGGGCGCCTATTTTTCGAGCGGCCGTTTCTTCACCCGCTTCACGATCCCTGAGAAATTGAGAAGGATGCGTTCGTCCTCGCCCTTGCCGGTGAAGACTTGCCCGCGCAGAAACACCATGCTCCCCGTGTTGCGCACGACTTCGCCTCGCGCTTCGATGAACTCGCCGGCGCCCGCGGCCGCCGTGAATTCGGCCGTGAAGGAGACGGTAACGGACGGTCCGCCATGAAGCACATGCCGCCCGATCGCGAAAAGCGAGAAATCGGCAAAGGTCATCAGCAGCCCGCCATGGAGGAAGCCGCCGCCATTGCAATGCGTCGGCGTGGCCTCGAAAGCGCAGGTCACGCTGCCGTCCTCATGCTGGCGGAAGAAGAAGGGCCCTGCATGATCCTCGAAGGGGTCGTGACCTTCCCATGTCTCATAGCCGGCAAGGCGGCCGCTCAGGCTGGTATTCATTTTTGCTCGATCCGTATCGAAATGATGTTTGCGGGGCTTTTAGCAGGAACGGCGGTCAATCCAAAGCCCGGGGCGGGGAGCCTCTCAGGCTCGCGTTAAGCCCTTTCTTACGTCTGACTGCAACATTGGGGCCCGGAGAGAAATGCGATGATGACGACGAGTGCGGCAACAACCGGAGCGGCGAAGGGGCATGTCCAGAATGGCGCGCGGCTGATCGCGCCTGCGGAACTGTCCAATGCGGAACTGCGCGAGCTGTGGCGCTACTGGCTTGCAAAGCGGCCCGGAGACCGTCTGCCTGTCTATGGCAATATGGACCCGATCCGGTTTCCGCGGCTCCTGCCGCGCACCTTCGTCATTCGCGTGGGCCGGGAGCCCGTTTCCTTCACCTACACGCTGGTAGGCGAGGCGAACATCGAGGCGCATGGCACCAACTTCAAGGGCCGGGACGTCCGCGACCTTGACGCAACCTGGCCGGGCTACGGCGCCTCCCTCCACGAATTTTATACTTTGGTAACCGGCAAGGCGGAGGCGATGGCGGCCTGCGGCACGATGACTTTCCTCGATCGCGGCTTCTGCCATTTCGAGGCGGTTTACCTGCCGCTCGCCGATGAACATGGCCGCGTCAGCCGCATCCTCGGAGCGGCGCACTACACGTTTTGACCTTGGGTTCGCCTTGCCTTGAGCAAGCGATCGATAGAATTTTAACGGTCGGATTCAGGGTCCCTTAGGGGAAACGGGTCCAACCTGTCGGGTGACGGGGCGGCCTGCGGGCTGCCGGGCAGTTCGGATACTGGGCATGGTACTTCTCGCAGAACGAAAACTGGAGGGCCGCAGCGATATTCTGGCGGAAGCCAGGTCGCATGGAATCGCCTTCCGCCGGTTGAAGGAACTGCAACAGCCCCTCTGCGTCGAAATGCTTTCCTATTGGAACGAATTGCGCGGGCAGCGCGATATGCCCCGGCCCGAGGAGATCGATCCCGTCCGCTTCGCCCGTCACATGCCGAACATTCTGGTGACGCAGATTCACTGGGACCCCTTCGATGTCAGCTACCGGCTCCTCGGCGGCGATTTTGTCGACGCTCACGGCGCCAATTTCCGGGGCCGGCGCGTCATCGAAAGCGCTTCTCACACCGGCTGCTTCAGCGAGGTGCTGTTCGAGTTCTACAAATTCGTTGCCCACGAACAGCGGCCTTATGCCGTTGCCGGCACGATGGAATATACCGCCCGCGGCCGCGTCGAGGTCGAGGCGGTCTACCTGCCTTTCACCGTCGATGGCGAACGCACGGATCGCATTCTCGGCGCGGCGGTTTCCCGCACCCTCCCGAAATCCTGATTTCGGCCCCTCCGCAGGGTTTTGACCCCCGGCGGCCCATGCCCTAAATTCCCGCAGCCTTTCAGAAATCAAGCTCCGGGAACGCTCATGGCCCTCGACGCCGAAACACGCGAACAGCTCATTTCCTCCGTCCGCCGCTTCGTGGACGAACGCCTCCGTCCGATCGAGGACAAGGTCTCCGAAACCGACAAGGTGCCGGACGAGATTGTGGAGGAAATGAAGGAGCTTGGCCTTTTCGGCATTTCTGTGCCCGTGGAATATGGAGGTCTCGGCCTCACCATGGAGGAGGAATGCCTCCTCATGTTCGAGCTTGGCCGCACCTCGCCCGCCTTCCGCTCCGTGATCGGGACCAATGTCGGCATCGGCAGCCAAGGCATCGTCATGCATGGCCGCGAAGACCAGAAGGAATACTGGCTGCCGAAAATCGCAAGCGGCGAGGCGATCATCTCCTTCGCGCTGACGGAGCCCGAAGCCGGCTCCGACGCCGCCTCGCTCAAGACCACCGCGATCCGCGACGGCGACCACTATGTCGTGAACGGCACCAAGCGCTACATCACCAATGCCAACAAGGCCCATGCCTTCACGCTGATGGCGCGCACCGACCCGAAGACGCCGGGCGCGAAGGGCGTCTCTGCCTTCGTCGTGCCGCGCGACATTCCCGGCATCCATATCGGCAAGCCGGAAAAGAAGATGGGCCAACAGGGCGCGCATATCTGCGACGTCGTTTTCGAGGATGCCCGCATCCCGGCTTCGTGCCTGCTTGGAGAGGAAGAGGGCAAGGGCTTCGTCACCGCCATGCAGGTGCTGGAGCGCGGCCGTCTTCATATCTCCGCCGTCTGCATCGGCGTTGCCGACCGCCTCGTCGAGGACAGCGTGAAGTATGCCGCCGAGCGCAAGCAGTTCGGCGCGCCCATTGGAGATCTGCAACTTGTGCAGGCAATGCTCGCGGATTCGAAAACGGAAGCCTATGCCGGCCGCTGCATGGTGCTGGACGCCGCGCGCCGCCGCGACGCAGGCGAAAACGTCGCCACCGAAAGCTCCTGCACCAAGCTCTTCTGCTCCGAAGCCGTGGGCCGCATTGCCGACCGCGCGGTTCAGGTGCATGGCGGCGCGGGCTATGTTGCCGACTACGGCATCGAGCGCTTCTATCGCGACGTGCGCATCTTCCGCATCTATGAAGGCACGAGCCAGGTGCAGCAGGTCATCATCGCGCGGAACCTCCTGAAGGCGGTGAGCTGAGCGCCATCTCGCGCATCGTGAGTTCGGTCAGGTGATCGGCGAAGGCAGCGGGTTCCATCACCCGCTGCCGCGACGCCACATAGCGATGCACCATGCTCTCGACAAGCATCAGCACCAGGGCGGCGCTGCGCTTCGGATCGGCGCATATGTCGCGTGGAAAGCCTGACAGAAGTTCTTCAAGCCCTGCGCGCATCAGGGCCTCGCCTTCCTCGAGCTTTCGGTTCACATGCGGCGGACGCGGTGCTTCCTCGAAGATCACCCGGTGCAGGTCCGGGTCTTCCATGTGAATGTCGAGCACGCAGGCGACGGCGGCGTGCACGCGCTCGCGTGGCGAGGCGTTCGCGCTTCGCCGCAACACATCGCCCAGCATGGCGATGGAGCTGCCGATATGCCGCTCCATCAACGCGATGAGCAGCGCCCCCTTGTTCGGGAAATACTGGTAGAGCGAGCCGATGGACACGCCCGCCCGCTCCGCGATCCGGTTGGTCGTAGCGCCTTTCGCGCCATGGAGGCGGAAAATCTGAGCCGCCGCCTCGAGGATCGTGTCGACAGTCGCCTCCGAGCGCCGTTGAACCGGCTTTCTTACGTGCTTTTTCGCCGGTCCTGCCGCCACCGCTTTCCTCCCTGAAACGCGAGTAGGGCGATCCGCCCGCACATCCTATTCTTCATGCGATCTTGGCGGGCAGGCATTTTGCCTGTCAACAAGGACAAAACCGGAGGAGAAGCAGAGAATGAGCGAAGGCACGGACCTGCTTGCAACTTACAACATGCGGATGGCGCCGGGCCTTCTCGCCTTCGCGCTCTGCCTCCTGCTTCTGCCTCGCGCGGCCATCGGACTCCGCATTGCGCTCTATATCGCAATCTTCATTCTGGTCCGCGATACGATGACGCCCACAGGCCTCTGGAGTTTCGACGACCTCCGCATCTCCTTCTTCAACGATCCGTTCGTTCTCGCCGCCCTCGGTATCTCGTCCGTGCTCGGTGTCATCTTCCTGATCGCTGTGGAAAGGGACATGCTCCCGCTTCTCGTCTGGCGGAAGGGCCCGCTTGCCGAGGGTGCGGCCGTCGGCCTTGGCGCGGGCGCGCTTATCGGCTTCGGGGCTGCCTCCGTCTCCGGCATGTCGCCCATGCTCTGGAACTTCGCGCCCGGCTTCATCGTCGGCCTCGTGGTGCTTGTCTATGGCGGCAACCTGCTGGAGGAAGTTCTCTTCCGCGGCTACCTGCAGGGCAGGCTGGAACAACTCGTCACGCCCGTCCGCGCGGCGCTTTTGAGCGGCCTCTTCTTCGCCGCCTGCCACTCTTTTCTTGCCGTCACCGTCACCAATGGCGGCTGGCCGATCCTTGCTTTCACGGCCATCGAAGGCATTGCCTGCGGCTTCATCCGCCTGCGTTATGGCATCTGGGCGGCGGCGCTCACCCATGGCACGGCAATTTTGCTCATTGCAATGCCCATGCTTGCCTGACTTGCCTCGGGCGCGCGGCACGGCACAATGAGGCCATGCCGAAGCTCGAAGACCTTGCCGCCCATATCCGCGCCTGCCGCCTCTGCGTGGAAACTCCGCAGGGCAGGGCGCTGCCACATGAGCCGCGCCCCGTCTTCCGTCTCTCGCGGACGGCACGCATCTGCGTGGCGGGGCAGGCGCCCGGAACCCGCGTTCACGCCTCGGGTACGCCCTTCACCGATCCAAGCGGCGACCGGCTGCGCGACTGGATGGGCGTGACGCCGGAAGAATTCTACGACGTCTCGCGCATTGCCATCGTACCGATGGGGTTCTGCTTTCCGGGCCTCGATGCGAAGGGCGGCGACCTGCCGCCGCGCCGCGAATGCGCACCCCGCTGGCGCCAACCGCTGTTCGAGCTGATGCCGAAGCTCGAAATGGTGCTGGCCATCGGCCAATATGCGCAAGCTTGGCATCTGGGAGCGGCGCGCAAGAAGAACCTCACCGAGACGGTTGCCGCCTGGCGGGAATATTATCCCCGCTGTCTTCCCTTGCCGCATCCTTCCTGGCGGAACAATGCCTGGCTGAAACGCAATCCATGGTTCGAGGATGAATTGTTGCCCGTGCTGAAACGCGATGTCCGGCGGTTGATCGGAGACCGCTCGTGAGATACCTAGCCGCGATTCTGTTTCTCGTTGCGCTCTCGGCCTGCGCGCCGCGCCTGATGGGTGTTGGCGATCCCGTCTTCACGCCGCGCATCGAAAGCCGTTCATCGCCCGCCGCCGTCATGGCCGATGGTGCGCATCTGCCGCTGCTCGCCTTCGAGGCGAAGGAGCCCAAGGCGATTGTCGTCGGTCTTCACGGCTTCAACGACTATTCCAACACCTTTGGCACTTTCGGGCCTGGCGAGTTCCTGGCGGAGCAAGGCATCTCCGTCTATGCGATGGACCAGCGCGGTTTCGGCCGCGCGCCCGGCCGCGGCGCCTGGGCGGGGCACACACGCATGGCGGACGACGCGGCCATGCTCGTCCGCATGTTGCGCGAGCGCTATCCAGACCTGCCGATCTATGTGCTGGGCACCAGCATGGGTGGCGCTGTCGCCATGCGCATGATGACCTTGCCGGAGCCGCCGCCCGTCGACGGACTCATCCTTTCCGCGCCGGCCGTCTGGGGCTGGCAGAATCTCAACCGCTTCTATGCCGCAACGCTTTGGACGGCAGCGCGCCTTGCGCCCTCGGCAACGCTTACCGGCCGCGGTCTCGAAATCTGGCCCTCCGACAATATAGAGATGTTGCGTGCGCTGGGCCGCGACCCGATCGTCATTAAGGAGACACGCATCGGCACGCTGCACGGCCTCGTGACGCTAATGGACGAAGCCTACAAGGCCTCGTCCGATATCGGCGCGCCGGTGCTACTGCTCTATGGCGCGAAGGACGAAATAGTGCCGCCTCGTGCGACGGCGGCGGCACTGCGTTCCATGCAGGCGGGGGAGGTGGAGGTAACGCCAGCCTGTTACCCGGAGGGCTACCACATGCTGCTGCGCGACAAGCAACGCGAAACCGTATGGCGCGATATTGCCGCATGGATAGAAGCGCGCGGTGCGCCGCTTCCCTCAGGTGCGGACCTGGACCTGTCTCCCTGCGGCCCGCTCCTGCATGCCGGATCAGGCCTCCGCTGAAACGGAGCCTTCTGCCACCGCTTCTTCGCCGAAGCGGATGCGGATTTCCCGTTCGAGATCGTCGAATAGTTCCGGTACATGCGCAAGATGCGCGCGCTCCGCTTTCAGGATGGCGCGGAAGAGCCCCGCCTTCAATTGATCGAGATCGAGCCCGGCCTTGGCAATGGCGGCAGGCGCGCTGCTCGCCACGATGTCGACGAGCCGGTCTGCAGCATGGAGTCGGCCCCAGAGATAATCGTTTTCCCGCGCCCGGCGGCTGAAGAAGGCGGCAAAATAGCCGAGGTCGCGGCCCATCAGTGTGGCCGGTGCGCCGCCCTCGCGGATCGCACGCGCATCTTCCGGGCTGATGCGGTCCACCAGCACCGTGTCCACATCGTCGAGATCCTGCCATTTGTTGAGCGGCAGCGTGAGCACGTCGAAGAAGGGAAAGCCCACATAGGCCTGCAACAATTCGTTGCGGATATCTTCCGGCAGCGCCATTTCCGCCATGGCGATGAAGCGCGCGTCAACTTCCTTGTCGAGCTCGACAAGATTGATCTCCGGTGCGATATGCGCGGTGAAGGCGTCGATCTCATGCGGCTCGGCAATGCCGTCATCATAGATGAGCCGGCACAGCCGCTTGGTGTCGGGCGTCCGCAGTCTCGCCGTGGTTTCGGACTGGATGCGTTCGAGGCAGCGATACAGGACAGCCTTGAAATCGTCGAGCGCTTCCGGCGTCGAAACATCGCCTTCCATTTCGAGATTCTGGTAGAGCTCGTTAAGCCGCCGGATCACGAAGCGCAATCTCCTCACACGGAAGCTCACATCGAATTCGCGCAGGAAGCGGACCCAGGAATCTTCCTTGCTCGGTTCCGTGCCTTGCGCCGCATGGAGCGCCCATTTCACCGGGAAGATGCCCCTGTCATTCGCCCATGTCTCGACGGTGCGGGAAAGCGCCAGCCTGTCGCTCGGATGTTTCACCGAACCGCTGAGATCGGCGACGATATTGGCGATCTGGTCGAGAACGGAGGCGACTTTTAGCTGCACATAGGCGTCATAGGCATAGCCCGCTTCGAGGGCGGCCTGCGCATTTGCCCTGTTGCGCAGAGATGCGAGTCCATCCGGTGTCGGTATCTTGCCGGCGCTGCCGTTGAAAAGCTCGATTACCCGTGCCCGCACATGCGGCCGTGTGGCGGATACGATCTGACGGTAACGCCGCACACGCTCCGAGAAGTCGTGAAGCGTTTCCAGTTCGTCGCGCACGGGCTGGTTGCGCGGGATGTCGGACAATGCACCACGGATCGTATGGAAGAATCCGGGCGCGACCCCGCCGCCTTCGACCCGCCCACCCTTCGGATCGGGATCGATATAGACGATGCGCCGGTCCACTTCGCGATAGGCGGGCCGCCCCCGAATGGCGGCAATGGCTTCCGCGAAGGGTTTGTTGTTGAGCACGCTGCCGTCGATGAACGAGGCTTTGATCGGGTCGGATCCGGCGGCCATCAAAGGTTTGAAGTTCGCCGCAAGGAATTCTTTCTTCGTCCGCCAGGGAATGTCGTGGTCATAAAGCACGCCCTCGAGTTCGACGATCCGCGCCGGCGGGAAGGCGCCTGGAAAGGATGAGGTCGCCCGCGCCGCGAAGACGAGACCGGGCACATGCTCCATGTCGAAATCGCTTTCGACGGCGCCGCTGGGATGCTGGAAATAGCTGAACTTGAGGATGTGCCGGTGCTCGCGCTCGCGGATCGATGCCGGGTCATGCAGCGGAATATTCTGGCTGTAGCCGTGGAAGTCCGTCACCGAAACCATGAGGTCGAGGCGGTGACCTGCCGGCAGCAGAGAGGCGCCCTTTGGGTTGGGCTCGCCCATCGACCGGCAGGCATCTAGCAGCATGCCGCTCATGATCGAGCCGGAGAAGGGCGGCTGGAACCAGCGCGAGCGCGTGAAGCGCTGCAGTTTCTGTCGCATCTCGATGTCGGGCGCATAACGCGCGAGCCATTTGTCCGTAAGCCCCCAGAAGAGAGGCTTCATGAACAGCTTGTCCCAGCGCCCTGCGATGTGCTCCTCATCCATCAGCGCCACGATGTCGGCCTGTTCGAGCCACATCTTGCGATGCGCATCGACGGGCAGGTCATGCGCGAGCGCCCGGGCGAGGAGCACGCCGTTGATGCCACCGGCGGAAGCGCCCGCGATCGTATCGACGAAGACGCGCAGTTCGAGCGACTGGCCGATCGCCTGGATGAGTTTGAAGTAGAGTTCTTCGGTGTCCGTCTCGCGGTCCGGATGGTCGAGATCGGAATAGCTCGCGTCGGCCTTGTGCGAGCGGCCGAGATCGTGGTGATAGACGCGCGAGGCACGGACGAGCTTCAGGATTTCCTTCGTCACGCCATGCATGTAGATGGCGAGCGATACGCCGCCATAGCAGACCAGCGCGATCCTGAGTTCTTTTTCCTTCATTGCCCCGCCGCCGCCCGTTCTGGCCAAATCCCGGATGAGCGACCGTAAAGCCGCGTCCCGGCCACTCTAATGGAGCAGGGTTTCACGACCAATTAACGATAATCGCCGCCCCGCCCACCAACGAACGTCGATGGATTTAACTATATGATTTAATTGAAAAAATGGTGGACGGTACTGGACTCGAACCAGTGACCCCTGCGATGTGAACGCTTCGCCCCTCAAGGAAACCTGCGGACCTTGTCGGAAAACAGGCTTCGCATATTGCCCTTTCGTGCCGTCTATGTTCCCCAAGGGTTCCGGCGCCTTGGTACGCTGTACCGGAGGGGCACTGTGTTCCACGTGAAACACGCAGTTGCTCTTTTCAAAGCTCCAGCGCCTTGGCGGCCTGCCTGAGATAGCCCGGCGAATAGCGGGCATAGACGCGGTATGTGGTGCGGCTGTCGCTGTGGCCCAGGTATTGAGCGATCACATCCATCGGCACGCCATCTTCGGCCATCCATACCGCCGCCGTATGCCTCAAAACGTGGGGCGTCACGTCATCGGATAGCCCAGCCCTCCCGACCGCACCCGCGAAGCCCTTTTTCACGCTGGCGACGCGCTTCCCGCCCCACTCGATAACATGGTCAGAAATTGCCCCCTTGCGTGCATCCTCAAGGGCGGGGCGGACCCATTCCGCGATCGGCACCGCGGCGCGGCCCTTCCTGTTCGCCTGCCTGTCCGGGTCTCTCAGGTCGATCACGCCGCGCGTGAGATCAACGCGCTTCCATGTGAGGTCGAGGATCGCGCCGGCCCGCCCCGCTGTGGTCAGGGCCAGCATGACAAAGAGCTTCATGTGCGGGAGTTCGCAGGCATCAACGAGCCTGCGGGCCTCGTCTCGGGTCAGGTGGCGCTCTCGCGGAGCGCCCTTTGGCGGCACCCAGACATAGGGCTCTTCCGGAATGAGCTTCCGCTTCCGGGCGTGTTTCAGCGCGGTGCGGAGATAGCCGAGCTCGGTGTGGATCGTGGCGGCGGTCTTGCCTTGCCCCGCCGCCTTGGTAGCGTATGCCTTGCAGTGCTCTATCGTGAGGTCCGACGGGGCGAGGGAGCCGAGAAGTCGCTTCATGGCCTTGCGGGCGAACCCGGCGCGCTCCGCGTTCTTCCCCTCAAGCGTCTTGTCCTCGATATAAACCTCGAAGAGGTCGTCTATCGTTTCGGCGCGTGGATCGGGACGACGCTGGATTTGGGCGACGGTTCGGGCGAAGAGCCGGTCAGCTTCTGACCTGTCAGCCGTGCCGAGCGAATGGCGCCTTCGGTTTCCTTCGGCATCGGCCCAGACGATGACGAATTTTCCGCGATGTTTTCCGAGCCGGAAATCTGACACGCCTCGACGCGCTCCACTTCATCGGCCGGGATCCTGACCAGCCGCGCCCCCACGGTGAACGAGCGGATTTCTCCGCGCCGGATCATGCGCCGGATTGTCTTTGACGTGCAACCCCAGCGGGCCGCCAATGTCTCAGGGGTGAAGGGCCGGGCTTCCATCTCTCAGTCCTTGCCCTCCGCAGGGGCGTCCGGGACATCCGGCAGCCTCCCGCCGTTACCACCTGCAGCGGACGCCCCGTATCGCCAGACAAAGACCGGGGCCCACGACCCACGCAATCTGGTGGCATCGCCTACTACGATCAACGTCTGCCCTCCGGGCATTACGACAACCGTTCCACTTGGGAGCTTGATATTGTCCATCTCTCAGTCCTTGAAAAACGGCTCGTCGATAGCCGGGATCAGCTCCGCGTCGATGGCGCAATAAATGCAGGCGGCGGTGAGGCGGCCTTCGGATGCCTTGACGGCAATGTCGCGATCGCAAAAGCAGCACCGCGCCGGAGCAACCTCAGGCGGTTCTTCGGAGCGTGCATGCCATGCCGGGCCGAATGCAGCGGGGGATGGCGGAATCAGTTTCAGCATCTCTCAGTCCTTGGGCGGGGTGGTGGCGCGGCGCATCTTGTCCCGCTGGGCGCGCGCCAAGTCTGCACTCATGGTGATAGGACGCCCCTCCTTGAAATCTTCCGGCAAAAGGGCCTGTCTGCAATGCGGGCAGCATGGCGTAGATTTGCGAGTGCGCCAGATCTTGTCGATTGCCCGCGCCGCGAGCGAGAGAAGCGCGGCGGCCTCTGCCTCTTCGACTTTCGCCATGCGCTCGATCAAATCTTTCTGGTGAGCATGTGACCGCTCCACTAGCAGCCGGAACGCATCGAATCCCTCAATGTCGGACTCGCAGTCCTTGCACCAAACGCGCCGCTCTTTTTCGTCGTATACCAGCCTGACATGAGGGCACGCAGAATGTGGGCGGCGCGAAAGGCCACGCGCTATGCGCAGGTCTTCAATCTGAACGACCTTCACGCCGCCAAGGAATTCCTGTTCTTCAATTGGAGGTGTTCCCATTACCCCACCTCAAGGCCGAGAGCAGAGAGTGCGGCGCGCGCGCGGATACTTGCTCGCTCTTTGGCAACGTGTGCGTACACGTCTTCCGTGCAGGAAAATTCGAGCGGCTCAGACCCGTCATTGTATTTGAGGCGATACGTCGCCTCGCCGTCCACAAGCCGGACCAAGCTCATGCTGTACCCAAATTCATTGTCGGCGCGTTCCAACGCCTCTGCCAGCGCCGCAAACTCCGCTTCCGTCACCTTCCCGGAGGCCGCGTAAAGCGCTACGCACTTGTAGCCCTCGGCGCGCTCTTTCTCGGATATGGGGTCGAACTCCAGCACCCAGTCTTCTTCGTTCACGCCGGGCGGCATGATCAGATAGCCGAATGGGCCGGTGCCGAACCCTTCCGGCAGTTCATCGCTTCTGTCCGGACACGTCGCCTCAGCGGGCAGTATCACGCGCTTGGTCATGACAGCGGCTCCATGTCAAAAGTGAGATCGTCTAGCCCGCGCACAAATGCGATAGGGCTGCGCTCCTCGATAGCGTGGAGCCCGTAAGAGGTGACGCCGGTTGGTTCTCCGTCCTTGTCGATGACGAGCATGAGACAGGATTGCTTCTCGGTAATTGCGATCAACACCATCGCGTGACCGGCCTTGCGCCCGTAACCGCCGCTGATCGGATAGACATTTCCGACGACTGGTTGCTGGAATTGCGGTATATCGGTGACGTTTATGCGCATCTACTCACCCTCCGGTACGGTAGGGAGTGGGCGGAAGTGGGTGGGGTCAGGATCGGGGGCATCGTCGATCCACGACTGCCAATATTCGCCGATGTCGTTCCATGCAGCAACTTGCACGGTTTCTCCCTCTGGAAAGGCAGGATCGAATACAAGGATAGGTGTCCACTCCTTCGCTGCTTCCTCAATCGGCCTCCACATCTCGCGCTCATAGGCTGCGATGGCGCGGGTGAGAGCGTCGATGACTGGCTTGCGCGCGGCCTCCACGGTGAAAGGAGACGCCGCCCGATGCGCGACAACCGGATCATCGCTGAAAAGGTCAGGATTGACCGCCTTTGCCGCAGCTTCTATTGCCTTGTCACGAGGATTGGTCATTCCTTCGCTCCTTCCGATGTAAGGGCGAGGATGTTGTCGCGTATCAGCTTTGATGCGAACCCGAGCGTCTCTAGGCCCTTCCGATCGTGCCAATCCTTTCGGTGCTGCTCCGCAACCTCCGCAGCCGCCTTGAGCGCGATGTCGGCAAGATCGCCAGCAACGCGGTATGTTTCCTGTTCCGGCGCGTTCACGCGGCCAAGCATTTCCCGCGCCATCGTCTCCACAAGCTCCGCTCTATCCTGCGTCATGGGAGGCTCCTTTGAGTGCGGCGTCGATTTCGGCCAACTCCCGAATGGCCGTTCCCTTCGTGGTATATCCTTCAGGGGAGTGAGGGATCATCTCGGACATGTCTTTCACGTATGTCCGCGCCGTTTTCAGCGCCCCCTCCAGCTCCGCCACCCGCGCACGGAGGGCGGTGAGTTCGTCGAAGAAACGGTCAACTGTCGCAAGGCGGTCAGCCGCTTCCTCTTTCCACGAGACACGCCAGAGCGGTGAGTTGCAGTTCGGACACTTGTCGCCGGGCGTGTCGCGCGCAGTTACCGTTCCGTCGCGGGCATTCAGGTTCGATTGCTGCAAGACGAAATCGCATTTCGCGCACTTCCAGAGGCCGGGCGCATAGACCAGCGCCTCCGCCTCATCCGCCCGCTTATTGGCGGCTTCGAGGGCAGAGAGAAGGGCGTCATACATGATGAGAGCGCCGTCGGCGGCGATGATGCAGTGGTGGTGGTAGGAGCCTTGCTCTGGCGCCAGAAGGCCCGCTGTGCGCATCGTCCGCAGTGCCTCGTTAATCGGGTCAGTGCCCTCGCGGGAGGCGGTGTCTGATAGCCTACGCGCTTCGGCGGCATGCATGTCCAGATAGGCCTTACGAGGCATTTTGATGAACTCAGGAATATCGTCCTCGCTCGCCCAATGCGTTTTTATTGCGGCGATACCGGCCTGCTTCGCTGTTTTCGCAACTTCTTCCCGCGCCCGTATCGCTTCAATGTCTATGTCGGTCATTCCCTGACTTCCTTCTCATACCGGCCCTTGGCCCAGTTGTATTTCATGCCGCCTTCATCTTCGATGCAGCATCGGCGATGCTCTGCTTGGCGAAGCGCGCAACCGATCGGGCGGCGCCGCGGGCGGCTTTGAGTGCGGCACGGCCCTTGTCGGTGAGGAAGACCTGCTGCGTGCGCTTGTCCGTCTCGGCAATCACCGCATCGAGCAACCCGTGTTTCTGGAGCCGCGCCACGATGTCGGAGACCGTGGAGCGGTCGATCGCCGTCTGTTCGACGATATGGCGCTGCGAGCAGAACTCGGTGCGGGAGACAGTATCGAGCACCATGAACTGGCGCAGGGTGATCGTATCGCACCGCTCGGCGAAGGCCGCGTCGGCTTCGCGCTGGATGATGCGGAGGTCGGTCAGAATTGAAGTGGCGGACATTTCATGTCTCCGGTGTGAATGGATGCGCCTACGCGCGGGTCAGAAGAAATTCAGGGGAAGAGCCAGTCGGCGGCGCGGACTGTTCGGAATCGGATATGTCATTTGCCTTCATCCTCCTTGATCTTCACTTCGAGGCCGACGCGTCCCATGACTTCGACGAGAGAGGCGGCGGTGCGCCTTGCTGCTTCCTTGCGTGGACCATCGGCTTCCCGCCCCACGAGTGGACACCGCAGCGCTGGCAGCTATCGCGCCGGCCATGCTGCGTGTTGGAGATCTCCGAGGGCTCGCCGCAGAGAGGGCAGTCGAGCGGTGCGTTGGCGTCAGGCTTGGTCATGCCTCCTCCCACGAAACGCGGTGAAGCTCGGTCGGCCCTTCGTGCCCTCTGTCCCAGACGAACCAGGCGAAGGCCATGCCGGAGTTGCTGTGCTTTCCATCCCAACCGTGCCTGTGCATCATCGGGAGGCGCTTGCGGAACACATGGACGCGGGCGAGCGACCCGGTGTCGAGAACGGCGCGGCGCTTCTCGCTCTCAAGGAAGGCAAGGCGAAGCAGCATCGCGCATCTCGGCACGAGATGAAGCGCATGGGCGGCAAACTCACCCGCCAGCTTGAAGGGAGGGTTCGTCACGATCATCTCGCACCCGTCCGGCGCGGATAGCTCCATGAGGAAATCCCGTCCCGATGCCTGTCCGGGGCAGCCGTAATCGACAAGATCGGTTGCAATGACATGGCGCCCGGTTTCACGGAGAACGCGGACGATGGCGCCGGGACCGCAGGCGGGCTCCCAGTCAAGTGCGGGAATATCCTCTTGCCGCAATAGGGCATGCACCGCCACGTCGGGCGTCTCGTAGAGATCATCCTTCCGGTCGGCCAGCGGCGCGCGCCTATTGCCTGTCCCAGATGCAAGTCCGGCCATCAAATGCAATCCTCCAAATCCACCTGCAGTCCCGATCCGATGCCGCGCGCTGCCCGCGTAACCGCCTTCAGCATGGCGGCACGGGAAAACGAACGCCGCTTCGGCGCACGTTCGGCGCGCTCGTAGACGCTCCATGTCGACTGCGCGATGCCAAGCTCCGCCGCTGCGAGCCTCTGGGGCACGCCTGCCGATCTGCGGATTTCAGCGATAGGGCGCTTCATGCTGCGCCTCGCTTCTCTTGAATCGCCTTCGCCGAGCGTCGCTTCGGCACGGCATCCGCACATATCGCACCCACGCAGGCCTTCATCTTGGCGACCGAAACGGCATTGCCGATCTGCTTGACCTGGTCGGTCTTCGTGCCGGCGAACTCGTATCGGAATTCCTCGGTGGTGAAGCCCATGGCGGCGGCCAGCTCGTGGGGCTCCAGCATGCGGAAGAGGATGTCGTACTCGCGGGGGCCGCTCTCCACGCCCTCGACCAGGTTCACATGCCCCGTGGCCGCAATCGTCGGCGCGGGCTGTTCGATGTCGTGGACGCGCGGGGCCTGTCCTTCCCGCTCGCCGAACTGCGCGGCGATGAAGGCAAGCTCGCCACGGTTCGCCCCGGTCACGGTGGGCAGTGGCGTCTCGCTGGGGTTGATGGCGCGATCCTCGCCACCTGCATGGGTGACGGGCACCACGACGGCGAACTCGCCGCCCTTCGCCGTCGTAACGGTCGGGATCGGCTCGTCGACGCTGCGCGTACCATTGCCACCCTGAGAATGCGTCACCGGCACCACAACTCCGAAACGATCCTGCGTCGTGATCGTGTCGAGCGGTTCCTCAACCGGCTTGCAGCTCGTGTTCGCGCCGTAATAGGCGGTCACGAGCACGGGGCTGTGAACTGTCGTTTGCGTTGGGATCGGCTCTTCGGCGGATCGAGGCGCGCCTTCCGCATGACGCGACATGACGAAGGGCTCCACGATATACCCAGCGCCCCGGCAATCGCTTGTCGGCGCTGGTTCGTCTATGGAATGCGCTCGCGTGCTGCCATTCTCCCCGTGCCTGTTGAGGATGAACGGCTCCACAACAGCATAGGCAACACCATCGCCATGCACGGTGCCGAGCGGATCGTCGACGCTGTTCGCGCGGCGGCTGTTCGGATCGCGTTCCCTCGCATCGTTTCCATGTGCAACCGTGGCGATGAACGGAGCGGCGTCCCCGTGTTCGTGACCGCACCACTCGCAAGAGGGGAACCATGTTGCAGAGTTCTCTTCACCGCATTGCTGGCAGTTCCAGTCGCCGGTCATTACCGGCTCCACCAGCATCGGCCTTGCGCAGCCCTGCCGTTCCTCGCTTGCCGCGCCGCCCGTCGTGATCGTCGGCAGGGGATCGTCCGCGCTCCGCGGCGCGCCGGAATTGTGCTGCGAGAGGATGACCGGCTGCGTCAGCCCGATATGCTGGCCGTTTGCCGCAATGGTCGGGAGAGGCGCGTCGATACCCTGCGCCGCCATGTGGTTGCGGAGGATGACGAGGAAGGGCTCGGGCCAGCCGAACTTGACCGCCCCGGCATGGATGCGCGCCAGCGTCTTCGGCGCCAGCGGCTTCTTCCGGTCGAAGATGCTCTTGCCGCGAATGCCCCAGTCGATGATCTCGCGCGCCGGGCGCCACGGCTTCACGCCCGGGAAAAGCTCGAGCTTCCCGTCGCTGCGCTTCTGGTGCGTCGGCATCGGCCACGAAATCGGCACGGGCTTCTTCCCCGCCCGGCTCTTGCGGCCCATGAGGATGAAGCGCTGGCGCGTCGTGGCATCGCCGAAATCGGCGGCGTTCAGCTTCCGCCATTCGACGACATAGCCGAGCCCCTGCAGGGTCGCGATCCATTGCTGGAAATACTCGCCCTTGCGCGCCTTCACGGGCCGCATCGTCTTCGGATCGACCGGCCCCCACGACGTGAATTCCCAGACATTCTCGATGATGATCCGCTCGACATCGAGCTCGGTCAGCCAGGTGATGATGTGCCAGGGGTCGGAGCGCTGCTGATCGGAAGTGGGCTTGCCGCCGCGCGCCACAGAGTGGTGGGTGCACGAGGGCGATGCCATGAGGAGGTCGAGCCTGCCTTCCGGCACGATCAGGTGCGGCCGGACGGCGGCGATGTCCTCACAGTAGTGCCGCGCTTCCGGATGGTTGCGCTTGTGCGTCTCGATCGCCACGCCCCAGTGGTTGACGCATACGAGCTCCATCTCGATCCCCAGATCGGCAAGGGCGCGCTGGCAACCGGTCGATGAGCCGCCGGCACCGCAGAGAAGATCGGCAACAAGGAATTTCTTACGCGCCACGGGTGTTCTCTCCATTCTTCTTCGGGAATCCACGCGATTTCAGTTCTCGCTTCGGCCAGTGATATTTCCGGCCCGGCTTCTTCTCCGGGTTCTCGGGCCGCAGCACGTCGACACCGCGCGGCGGCGGCGCGAAGCGGTCGGACTTGTCGCGGGTCTTCGTCTGCCCGGTGATGCGGGCCTCTTTGGCCCTGCGTCCGGCATCGCGCGCCGTGCGGCCCTTGTGCGCATGTTTCTTGATCGCGTCGATATAGGCAGGGTCGTTCGCCGCGGGCACTGTATCTCCCTGACCGTCGCGAGCCTCGGGATCGAACTCGCGTTCGTAGAGAGCGGGCCTGTGGTCGAACTCCACTTCGGAAATCAGCCCCAGCCGTTCGCCCGTGGCCTTGCATCGCCCTTCTTGATTGATGACGACTTGCAGCTTCACCGTTGCAGGCATAGCCGGGCGCTTCCATCCAGCGGGAGGGCGGGGGAGGGTCACGCTGCAATCTCACGATAGATAATGCCAGATTCCGAAAGCAGGAGGCGCGATTGCTCGACGCTATCCTTCCACCTCGACGGCACGCTTTTGAAAGGCCATGAAACGATTTCAGCAATCCCGGACTGTATGATCTCCACTGTGCAGCGCGTGCATGGTGGGCCACCCCATACCTCTCCGGTATCATCGGTTGCGGCAAGATATAGTGTGCAGCCCTTCACAGAGACGCCGATGCGAGCGGCGGAGAGAACGGCATTCATTTCACCGTGCACGACAAGCGAGAGTTTTGTTTCACGCGAATGCAAGCGCTCTTCGGTATCAGCGATGCCGCGCGGAAAGCCATTGAACCCGGTTGACCGGATTTCGCGATCCGGCCCGACGATGACCGCACCAACGCGCGTAGACGGGTCTTTGCTCATGCGCGCGATGTTGAGACTTAGATCGAGAAAATGCCGATCCCATCTATTATTCATGCTCATCCCTTCATCCTCTCCACAAGATCAACCCAGTCGTTCACCGTCCGGCATCCGAGATAGTCTTCTTCCGGGATATTCCCGATGCCGAAGTCTTCCTCGATATTCATGGCCACGGCGATAAGCCCGAGCGGATCGGCATATTCGATAACCGCGTCATCGGAGACGGGCATTCGTGTGCATTCCGGTTCGAGGCAGGCTCGTATGCGGGCGGCGGCGGTCACTGTGGCGCTTCTCCTATGCGGTTATGCGGTGGCTGCTTACTTCGTCTTCACTTCGACCTTGAGCTTCGCCGCCACTTCGTCGAGCGCGATGCTGACGGCCTGCTTGAGGCCTCCGACGATGGACTGGTTCGCGTTCTTGACCGCGTTCTCCATCGCCGTGCGGACGGTGTACTGGAGATGTTGGTCGATCATGTACTGGACTCTGGTTCCCGATTTCCGGAAGCTGCTCCAGCCGCTCGCGTCCTTTGTGTTGCCCTGAAAATCCACGTCTTCCCGAAGCCACGCATCGGCGCGCTGCGTCATGTATTCGATGAACGTGACGGGCTGGCCGACCTTCTCGCCCCAGCGGTTCGTCTCTTGCAGGACCATGTTCTCGACCATCTCGGTCACACGGGGCAGCACATGCTTCTCGCCCATCTCGTTCACGAGCGCGTCGAGACGTGCCTTCACCATATCGTTGAGCTTTCGGGCGAAGGGCGACGCGCCGCGAAACTCACCGCCTTCCTCGTCATAGTCGAGACTTGTCGTCAGCCCCTCCACGAGCTTTTCCACGACGCGATTTGCGAGTGCTTCCTGCGATAGGCCGATGCTTTCAAGGGTGATGTTCATTTGCTTTATTCCTTGGGGTTGAGTTGCGGTTGCCGGTTACTTCGGCGCGTCGGACAATTCCCGGACGCGCGCGATCTTGCGCTGTTCCACAACGGTGATCTGCGCTTCCGAGAGGCCCTTTTTCTTCGCCTCATTCACGAACTGCGTATCGAACCAGGTGTTGATCGCATTCGCGGACTTGAAGGCGCCGATCTGCCGGATTGCGTCCTGCGTGTAGGCAATGGTGGAATCTTCTGAGCCGTCGGCGTCGTCTTCGCCGGGCTCGCGCTCGGTTGCGCCTGCATCATCGGCGGCCGCGTCGTTCCCGCTCACGCCGGCGTGATCTTCCTCTTCGGCGTCGATGTCTTCGGCGCCGTGCGGATCGTTCACCTTGCTTTCGATGAAGTCGGTGCGCTTCGGCGGCGGCGGGGCGTCGATGGCCGGACGGGCCTGCCAGTTGATGCCGCGCTGATCCTTGAACTCGTATTGGTTGTCATCGCGGTTGATGATCTGCTCGAGGATCGTGCTCATCGGCAAGCGCTTGAGAAGGCGGCGGATCACGGTCTTGCGCCACATCTCGGATTCGAACGGGCCGGACCACGGACCGCCCTTCGACCGAGACGCGCTCCGCACGGCGGCCACGTCCTCGCTCGTCATGACTTCGCGCTCGACCTCGCCATCCTTCATCTTCGCAATGGCGTAACAGGCGACGAGGTTCCCGCGAGACCCCATCGTCGGCTTGTGCTCGATGCGCTCGTCATCGCCAAGCACATACTCGAACTCGTCATTCTCATAGACGACGCGGGCAGACAGCGTGGCGATCTCGCCGCCTTCGCGCGCCTTCTTGATGATGCCGCGGATCATCGGCATCCACTGCACGGCCTTGATCCAGGCTTCCTTGCCATCGACCTTGATCTTCGTGTTGTAGATGACGAAGGCGCCTTCACGCTTGTCCGGGAGAAGCCCGTCCTGCGCTGCCTGCATGGCAGACTGGAGAAGCGTCTTGCGGTCGGCGTCCATGAGGTCGGGGTCGGCCTGTACTGCCGTCATGATCGTGCGGACGAAGCGATCCACCGAAACGCCCGGCGGCAGCACAAGCTCAAACTCGGGCTTCTGGCGCTCCATTTGCTGACGCAGGATTTCGGCGGGGCTCGCCTTCCGTTCCTGCGTTGCTACTTCGCCCTTGCTTTCGGCAGGCTGCGCCACGCGCTCCTGCGTCCGTTCCTTCGTCGTCGTGTTCATCGAATGCTCGCCTTCTGATCCTGATAGATGCGGACGCCAGCGATCTCGCGCATACCAGCGCGGACTGCGGCGCGAATGGCCTTGTCGACAGCATCGGCGCCGAGATAGGGCCGCAGGGCTTCGAGATCGACCTTGGCGCGGTCCAGCACCTCGAACTCCCATGAGGTCCGAAGCGTCGCCACGGTCCCGAGATCGGAATGCTGCCGGACCATCTCGGCCGGCTTCGACGCCTCGATCAGCTCGACCTCTTCCGATGCCTGCTCGAATGCGCTTTCGTCGTTCTTCGCCGCCGCTTCTTCTGCAAGGCGGCGTGCCTCTTCCTCGCGGCGCTTGCGTTCAGCATCGGCCTTGGCGCGCATATAGCCGGACATGCGGGCCTCGGCGGTGCGCTTCACTTCCTCGAGCCTGCCCTGCGGGCCCGTGAAGAACCCATGCACGACCTTTCCGGCGTCGTCATATGGCGCCTTCTCGGTCTTGCGCGCCGCTTCGAGCGCCTTGTGCGCGCCGCCGATCTGCTTCACGAAATCGCCCATCTTGGCGTTGGTTTCGTCGTCTTCGATCTTCTCGGGCAGGCGCGCCGCCGCTTCGGTGAGGCTGCTCGCGCGGGTCAGCAACGCGCCGTGCGTATCCGCAAGCCTGGCGCGGATCGCCTCGGGATCGAGCGGATCGGAGTTGTGGCCGATGCTGGCCGACTGGTCTTCTGCAAAGCTCATGGCCGTTCCTTTCAAAAAACGGGGGGAAGGGAGTTCAGGTCGATCTTCCGGCCGGGCTGCGCCGCCGGGCTTTCGGGCGCGTACTCGGCTGCCCATTTCTGGTTCGCGATCAGGTATTCGTATTCGGCATGCGGGATCGGCTGACCCGCGATGTAGGTCCATTGCTCATGGGGATCGGCTTCGCGCCCCGCGACGGCGCAGCGCATGACCTCATCGGAGAGAAGCTCGCCCGTGTCGGGATCGATCTCCTGCTCGATCCAGATCGCGACCGGCACCCATACGCCGCCACGGACCATTCGGCGGCGGTAGTAGCCGCACATCGGCTCCATGGTGATCGCGAGCGTCTCGCCAGCAACGCGGCGGCGCCAGTGATCGAAGGCGGACGGGAGATCGGTCGGCTGGCGCATTGGTCAGCGGCTCCCCCGCTTCTTCCGCCACTGCCGCAGATCGAGCCAGGTCATTCGGAAATTCCGCGCAATGGCCTGCTGTGCCTCGTAATCGTCCAGCACGTCCACAACAGAGCGCCCGGATATGGGCTTGTAGAGAGCTTCGATCTGATGCGCCTGGACCGTGACATGCGAGCCGAACTTCTTTTCGCGCCCGGCCGCCGGAACAGTCTCGGCCGTGCCGCCGCCTGTGAAGCCCTGCTTGAAGGCAACGGCGAGGCGGGCCGGATCAAGCGGCGGGAACGGATCGCGCTTCGCCGGAGCGCCGCGAGGCTTTGTTTCGATGAACCCAAGCGCCACCGCCGCCATGCGGGCGTCGATCTTCGCCAGCCGCTGCCAGAGCGCGGCGGAAAGCGATACCGGCCTGTTGCGCTGCTTCGCCCGGAAGGCCGGGGCCATGTCTGTGCCGACTATGGTCATGTCACGCTCCATGCGATTGCTGCGAGAAAGAGAACGAGGCCGAGAGCTGCACCTACAGAGATCTTGGCGAGGGTTTCCCAACCGGACGTTTCGGCGGGAATTTCGTATTCCTCCGGGGTGAGGCGGTTATCCATTGGTGTATTCCTCTCTGCCCTTGTCTTGATTCTGCGTGTTGTCGAATGCGCCGTCGGTAAATCCGACGTACTCACCGCGCCGATCAAACTGAGGCGTCCCGCCATACTCTCTCGCGTAATGGAGATAGGTTTCCCTATCGACACCGCTTCCTCGGTAATTGTTTGGGCTATATCCGTTGCGCTGCGTCTGCTTTATCGCCTTGCAGGACTTGGAACAGAACTTCGCCCATCCGCGCTTTCGATCTGCCGTTCTGGCGGTAAACGGGGAGCCGCAAGAGGCGCATTTGTAGGTAGCCGTGGACGCCATCACTTCCCCTCCATCTTTGCGAGGAGGGCGCGGGCGCGCTCGGTGGTGGGCTGTTCGCCAATCATCACACACTCAAAGTTAGTGACGGCTTCCAACACCTCCCGCACTTCCTCCATGAAGGCGGCGTGTCGCGACTCCATTTCCCGGATGTATTCCGCGCTGCTGCTGTCCTTCTCGACTTCGCGCTTGCAGCGGATGACCTTGAATGTTTTGTCGGGGCACTTCTCGGCCAGCCGCTCGCACTCCTTCTTTGCGAACGCATATGATCCGTGTTCGACAAAGGGAAATGCGGTGACAATCCAGTAGTTGGCTTTCTTGTGCGCCATCCTTCAATCCTCCCCGCGCGGATCGACGTTCCAGAAGTCGCCGCAGTGATCAGAGATATGCCCGTCGAAATCCTTGAGCGCGTCGGCACCAAATCCGGCATCCTCGATTGCGCTCCTTGCCATGGAGATTGCGAGGTCGAAGCGGTCGCGATCCTCCCGGAACTTCCGGCGCTCGGCCCGCTCGAAGCTCTCATGTTCGTAGCAGCGGGGCCTGCGCAGGCCATGGCGAGTAAGCGTTCCTTCGGTTTGGTAGTCGGTCATTCGCCCTTCTCCTTCCGGGCTGCGAGCTCTGCGAGAAGGGCGTCGGCATGGGCGACCGCGTATTCAGCGAGCGTTTTGCTGTCGGTGAATGCGCGCCCTGCAAGCAGCCCGTTCAGCGCCTCGATGGCGGCATAGGCGCGGATAGACATGCCGGGCTGGTGTCCATTTTCTGCGGCACACGCAAAGGCTGGCTCATCCCGCAGCGTCTTGACGGGCTCCACGGCTTCCGACTTTGCTTCATCCGGGATAATCCAGTCGCCGCCGCTGAGGTGCCTTGAGTCTTTTGCCCGCGACGGACGCAGAGCGCCGTTGTCGTCGATGAAGTTAAAGAAGGCCAGAAAGTGCACATTGGGATTCCAGTCTCTCACCTCATACGGTCTGCCCGGCGTGAGATATTCCGCGCACCCGGGCGGCGCGATTACGTATTTCGGGGCTTTCATCAGCACGCCCTCCCATCGAACGCCGCAAGATCGCGGCCAGAGATTGAAACGATGTCGGTTGAAGAAAATGCGCCGGTACTGTCAGCCCACCGCTGGACGCCCTCTGGCATGGCATCGCGGAACGAAGCCGAAGCGCGGGCGTCGTACTCGCCGCGACGGGACACGCCGTGAAAAAGAAACTCGGCATCCGCCGCGTAACACATGTCCTTGTTGCGCAGCGCCAGAGTGCATGCCGAGCCGCAAACCCCGATGATCCGGGCGCGAATGCCGCGCTGTTCCCAATCGTGGTACTTCGCGGAATAGGCCCCGATGCTCCCGCCCATGTCATATGTGACGGTGCCTTCGTCGGCCCCGGCACAGCCGGAGAGCAGGAAAGCGAGCGCAGTTCCAAGCGCCAGAGCAGTAAGCCAGCCCGCACCGGCCAGACGCCGGGCGAAGTCGCGCTGGCCACGCAGCACATCGTTCCTGTGCGCGAGATCGGCCGTGCGCTCGTTCGCGTCGAGGATTTTCTGGACCGGGGATTTCTGCATCTGATCTCTCCGTCTCCGCTTTGCCCCGGCTGCCATTGGGGGGGGGGTGGGGCTGGCAGCCGGGGCTGGCGGGCTTGGGCCGGGGCAACCGGCTACGAGAGAGATTTCAGCACAACTGAAAATATCAGTCAAACTGAAAATCAGTGTCACTGAAAAATTCTGCTACACTCCCTTCAGATCAACCGAACAGGGAGGAAGCCATGGCGGAAAACGGGGAGAAAACGGGCAAGGCGCCGCTAGAGCCCACGAAGGACATGCTGACGGCTGGAGTAGACCAGCTTATGGGCCGCCTGTGCTGGCCGGACGGCACATACTCGGACGGGGATGAAGCGATAGTGCGGGATATCTACAAGGCTATGATGGAGGCGCGGCCAGAAGCGTCTCAAGAATGAGCTTCTCCAGAGCCTGGCAATCCCTCGTGAATTCAGCGATGCCCGCGGCGTCTATGCGATCGCCGTAATGGAACGCCCGGGCCGAACTTTTCTTCGACCTGCAGAGATAAACGTCGCCGTTCTCATGGGTGTACCAGTACATGTGCGCGAAGCCATTCCGGACGATGCTTAGACGGTTGAACTCTGCGATTATGCGGTCGAAGACCTCCGATTTGTCGCGGTTGGTCCGTGGTCCATGCAACAACGTCTGCATCAGTGAAATGCGCATGTTCTGCGCCGTCATGGAGTGGAATAGGGACGACGCCACGTCTTCCGGCGCGCCACCCATGAGCGCATGAAGCACAGAAGCCATAGCGTCTTCCGTGAAGGGCCACAGGGTCAGTGCAAGCGCAAGCGCCTTCGAAACCTTATGATTGTGGCATCCGGGCAGGTACGCTCCTACAGGCATGGCTCCGCGCTCGAACGCCGCGGAATCGTTCTTCGCGTCTTCGTCACGGCGGGGAGGTTTATTCTTCCGGCTCATTCCCGAAACAAACTCTCCGGCAGGCAGGTGATGGAGCCGTAGCCCGCCGCTTCGTCGTACGCGCCAAGTGCGTCGGCGACTGTCTTGTATTCCCGCTTTCGCGCCTCGCATTCCGGCTTTGACAGCCCGCGGGCGATTTCCTTTTCGTCATTCCCGATGGCGTGGATCAGGCGGTAGGTCTCGGTAGCGGCGGCGGGCACCGCCAGAAAACCGCCGGCCAATGCCGCGAGAAGAAAGCCCTTCATTGACCGGCTGTTCATGCCTTTTTTCCTTGTGAGAAACAGGATGATGTGCTCGGGCCTAGCGACATTCTTCGATTATCCGATTAAGCAAGCGGCGGTCCGGGGCGTCGAGGATCTTGTTCTCGCGTTCAAATTGCTCCGCTTCCCTACAGGACATACGAGACATTTCGGCACTGGCGCCGTCGAGGCGCTGCCCCAATAGAGTTTCCCCGTTTAAGAAGGTATTGAGCGGCGAGGCATGTCGTGGTGATCCGTCCTGAGACAGATAAACGCACTCGGCTGTACTGCGGAGCGAAGCCCCGAAAGAGTTGATCGCTTCATATTCCAACAATGCTGCAAGCCATGCAGGACTATCGCCACGTTCCTTCATTCGCGCGCTCTCGTCATAGACAGCGCGGATGTTTCGGGCGGGCTCTTTCGCTTTTGCTGCGCGCCACTGTGCTAGCGATATGTCGATTTTGCGTTCCTGCACCGAAATGCGACGGTAACTGGATGGCGCTTTCAAGGACGCCTTCAGGGTCCGCTCGCACACTTTGACAAGGTTGGATTGCCACGGTTCCCAAATATAGAGCCCGCAAGCTGCAGCGCCGCAAAAAAGGACAGCTACTCCCGCTATCAACGCATTCCTGCTCATGGCTCCCCCTCTACCGTTGAACCGTAGCTCAGGCGCTCTTTTCATCGTCACCCAGTGCGGCTCGTAATATCGCCAGCGCCCGCTTTCTGCGGTCGGCGTCGAGCCGCTTCACATAGGTCTCGAATTCGCTTTCTTCGTTATCTGTCGGCGGCGGCCGGAGAAGGTCTCCAGGCTCACACCCTAGTGCATAAGCGAAAGCCATAAGCGTGCGATCTGTCCAGCCCTGATTGCCCGTTTCGACCTGTGAGATGGAAGAAACCGACATTTCCACCCGCTCCGCGAGCTGCTCTTGCGTGAGCCCGCGAAACTTCCGCCATGCCCGAAAATAGGAGGTGGGCACTGGTTCCTTGGGAATCGGGTTTGCTTTCTTCGCCATTGCGAAACAATCCGCCCGCGCTGCACCACGCGCCATAGCGCCCCGCTGAAAAATTCATGTTGACTGAAATTCAGTGGCACTGAATAATGCGGACATGGAAGCACTCATCTCATGGCTGAACGAACAGCGCGGACGCCGCTCTCGGCTCTCCGAAACGCTTGGAATCGTACCTAGCGCACTTTCGCAATGGGACCGGGTCCCTGCCGAGCGAGTGCTTGATGTCGAGCGCATCACAGGCATCAGTCGCCACGACCTCAGGCCGGACATATACGGCGCCTCGCCTGCGGAGGCCGCCCAATGACCACGCCCCCCGCCGAACTGATTTTCGCCTTCCTCGCTGGCTGCTTTGTCGGGCCTGGCATTCTGATCGCCGCTGTGTCGCTGAAATCCTGGCTGGAAGACAAGCGCGAAGCGCGCCTCGATGCGGAACGGGAGGGCTGAGGGATGATCAAGACCGTCCCCGCCGAGAGGGAAACCGGCCTTCCGATCGATGCGGACGCGCTCTGGCACGGCCGTCTTGCTATGCGCCGTCACGGGTGGAGTCCTTTGTGGGGAGCCGAGCCGGGGCGGTCAATTTGCAGCCTTTTTTGTCGCATCCGACGCTTCTTCCGCAGCTTTGATGGCGTGATCGACAGCACTTCCGATATTGAGTGCTGTCTCAAGGGGCATACGAACACGCAGGACGACCCGTGCTTCGGGGGGATTTCCGGCATCGGCACAAATCGCGGCGAGGGACAGGATCATGTTTCCCTGAGCTACCCGCACTTCGGTGAAAATGTCGGCGTAAACGGGCAGAATCTGGGTTCGCTCCACAATATCGAGATCGTGCTGCCCGATGCGGATCGTCTTCTTGGCGAGAATTTCGTCGGCCATCAGTCAAATCCTCTCTCCGTTGGTTGTGACATCCCGACGGTAGGCCCGAGCGGGGAGGGCGTCCACAAGCGCCCTTCCCGTGAAGGGGGTGGGAGATGAGCGGACAAGTGGTGCCACTTCGCAAGCAACCCGTCATTCGCGAGACGGACGGAAGCCGCCATTGCTACAAGGCATGGATGCCGGTCATGGGCTATGCGATGCAGATCGACGCCCCGCACGGTCCGATCAAGTTCGGGGCCAGCATCGACGTACTCAAGAGGCGGGCGCAGGTTCAGGCGCATAGTCCCTATGATGTCGAGATCATCCTGATCGTTGACCGGGGGCGTTCGTTTGAAGCCAAGATGAAACGAGAGTGCGAGATCGCGCACATTCGCGGCGAATGGTATGAGGCGCGTCCGCAGATTCTTTCCTGGATAGCCAACAAGGTTGATTCCGGCGCCTCTTATCGCCAGCACACAGCGAGCGCCGACTATTGCAGGCGCTTCATTGCCCCGAAGGTGATCGCAAAGCACGGCCCCGATAACCTTCCGTGGCAGTTGCGCTGGTGCGTCGAGGGTATCGCCCTTGACAAGCCCCTGAGAGGGACGGCCGTAGCGGACTATCTCCGCGAGCACGAGGACGACATTCTCACTGTCGAGGAGATCGCCGGATATCAACGGATCGCGGGGGTGTAGATGATAAAAACCCGCACAACTCCCGCCATTTCCGATGCAAAGGGCGAAGTCTCCTTCACCGCGCTGATTGCCGAGGGCCGCGTCACGCTCTCGGAGATGGGCGCAGAAATTTCCGCAGACCTCTCGTTTCAGGAATACCAGTCGCTCGCCCATATGGGCCAGCAAGCGCAAGTCGCGCTTCCGTGGATCGTGGGCGACGTGCTCGCTTTCGGCGCGAAGCGGTTCCCGGAAATATGGGAGCAGGCCGTCGATTTCACCGACCGCTCGAACGAGACGCTGCGGAAGTGGAAGACGGTCGCAGAAGCCTTCCCGATGGAGCGGCGGCGCTTCAAGCTCAAGCATACCTACTATCAGGCGGTCGCCTTTCTTTCGCCCGCGAAGGCCGACGAGCTTCTCGGAGAGGCCGAACGCGACCGCTCGATCAAGAGCGACGATCTTCGCAAGAGGGTTCAGGCCCTCTCGGAACCGAAGACGCCGCGCCTCTCGACGCAGACGCCGGCCGACGACGAAACGGTTGTTAACAACCAATCCGACGCCGCCATCATGGATGGCACGAGCGTCGGGCAGACGATGAGGCATGAGGCGCCGCAGCATGTCGAACGGCCCGAGTTCCAGACGAACGACCGCGCGCAATGGCTTCTCGACCTCCGGCAGGCTCTTCGCCGCTTCGGCGCACCGCAGGGCTTCGCGCTCGATCTTACGGGCGTCGATCCGGCCATCCTTGAGGAAATCGCCACCTGGTTCGGCGTCGCATCGAACGAATACACGGCCCGCGCGAAACGCATGGGCACGAGAAAATCCGCCCCCAAGGCCGCTCAAGCGGAGGCCACGGCGGACGGGGAGGCGGATGGCACGTTGCCGCGTACCGCTTCTCCGGACAATCCCGAAGCGAAAGCAAGTGTAGACGAAACCGGGACCGACGCGCGGGGCGCGGCAACGCCGGACGGGCTTGCGAGTAGGGCGAGCGACGGCGCCGGCCCCGTCGCACCTCATTCCAATCCGGCGACCTCCTCCCCGCCGGTACCGAGCGGCGCGGCTGACAGCCCGAAACCCCCGGCTGCGCCGCTCAATCAATTCGACATTCAGACAATCGACGGGCTCCGCGTTGAGCAGCCGGACGATATTCCCGCAAATCTGAGGAGGCAGGGATGACGCCCGCGCAGCAGAGGCTCTTCGATACCCTTGTGCAGGCGGCTGTTGACGGCATCCGGTGCCCGACGAACGGCGAGCTTCGCGCGTACAAGGAATTGAGTTCATTGTGCCGCGCGGGATTTGTGCGCAGCGAAGTCTACGAGAAGAACTACCGCGTCGTCGAAATCACAAGCGGTGTTCATGCCGGCAAGCGCACCGCCGAGCATCCGGGCGGCCGGAGGCCCTATCGCATCATCGACAAGAACGGAGACCAGTGGGTCACCAGGGGAAAACACGACGGGGCGGCGGTTGTCCGCCATGTCGAACGGCGGCTTGACGGCGGTCGTGACGGACCCGCTCCCGTGACGCTTCCACGCCTCGCGTTTCTGGAAGGAAACGAAAACGACATTTGAGGCGGCGGCCTGATCTTCCCGGACGCCCGCCGCCTCAAGAACGCTCTCCAGAATTTCGGAGATGTGTCGCAATCGAAATCTCCCGTCCGTTGCTCAGTAAGCGGACCATAAGACGGAGATTTCAGTTTGAGTACCGAGAAGTGGGACCGAAAAGCGGTTCGAGGGTGGTTAACGATGAGCGCAGCGGCATCGGTGAGAGAGACGGCCAGCATGTTCCGTGCTCTTGCGGACCATGCCGGGCCCTACACCCGGAAGGGCCAGTACGAGGTCACCGGCGAGCGCCTTGGGCTGACACCGCGCCGCTCTCTCCGTCTCGCACACGGGCAATGGAAGCAAGTTCCGGCGCATATCGCTGACGCGGTTCGCGCGCTTTACACAGAAACCTGCGAGGCGCTGGACGACAAGGCCGCCTCTCTCAACGAGGAAACCCATGCAGCTATTGAAGAGCGCCGCCGCCGCTGCGAGGGCGTGGATGGCGAACGCGCTTGTCCGGCTCGCGCAACGGATCGATCCGCCGAAGCGGAAACCGTGAACGACTAGGAGGATCGAGGTGGCAAAGATTCCCGACTACGTCAAACGCGGCAAGTTCGAGATCGCCAGAAAGGGCATCGGCGGAGCGCCCGACTATTACGAAAAGGTCGATGGCTACCTTGTCGGCGCGCTCGGCATCAATCGGGCTACGGGAAGCGAATTTCGCTGGCAGGTTTCGCATGTCGCGACCGGCTTTGCGGTGCCCTGCGCCTACGGGCGCACGCTCAATGAGGCATTCGAGGTCGCCCGCGCATTGGGGGACTGCCTCGACTGGTCGAATATCCGCCGCACCGAAACCGTTGGCAAGGTTGACGGCATCGTCAAGGGCATGGGCGTCCCGGTCGTGAAGACACTTCGCAGCTTTCCGTTTCTGGAGCCTTTGCTGCCGATTCTTCAAGAGGATGCAGCATGACCGCCGTCGCCGAACGCACGATTGAAGTCACTCCGCTTTCTGAACGCGAGGCGACGGCGCTTGAGTTTATCGCGGCCTACATCGCTGACGCGGTTCGCGCGCTCTACAACGAAACCTGCGAGGCGCTGGACGACAAGGCCGCCTCTCTCAACGAGGAAACCCATGCAGCTATTGAGGAGCGCCGCCGCCGCCGCGAGGGCGTGGATGGCGAATGCGCTGGTGCGGCTCGCGCAACGGATCGATCCGCCGAAGCGGACCCGCGACTGAACGATTGAGGGGGCGACAAGTGAAAGCACCACGGCCATTGAAGGGGCACCGCCGCACGGGTCACTGGCTCACCGACGCGCTTTACACCATTCCGCGCGAGCACGAGACCACGATCACGACGGTAAGCCGGGAGATATTCGGAGACGAGAGCCGGGCATCGAAAATTGCGACGAACTACGGCCACGCCCTTGCGGACATCGACAAGTTCTTTCGCTTGTTTGGCTACGAGATTGAGCTTGTCTGCATTGAACCGAAAAGGAAGCGCGCATGACCGCCCTTGCCGAACGCACCATCGAAGTCACGCCGCTTGGCCTCCGCGGCCGCTACAGCCTGCAAACACGCCAGCAGCTTCGGCTCTACCAGGCGATTGCGAGCATTTCGACCTCTATGGAACAGCGCCGGCCTACACCGATCTTGAGGCATCCAGCGGCATGAACCGCGCACGTATCTTTGACCGACTTCGGGTGCTGGAAAACTGCCGCTGGATTGAAACCAAGCGGGACCATCGCGGCCGCATGCAGCCCTTCGGCATCTGCCTGATCGAACCAGTTCTGCGTGACCTGAAACCCGCCGCCTGACGCGGCCAACCCCCGAGGAGAAGACGATGGCAAGGAAGATGAAGCCCGAAGAGGGCGAAGCAATGGGCACCGACGGCAAGCCGATCGATGAAGAGCGGCCCGTCCTGGCGAATGTTCAGGCCCGTCAGGCGCGCATTCAGGAAGGGTTCGAGGAACTCTTCAAGCTCCGCCGCAAGAAGGAAGCGCTGGAAGAACAGCACCTGTCCGACGTGAAGGATCAGATCAAGACGCTGAAGCGCAACCTCAAGGCCGACACCGACATCGACAGCAAGGACATCGACCTGATGTTCAAGCTCTACGAGCGCGAGCAGCTCGCGAAGTCGCACATGGACGACGAAGACAGCGAGCGGGTGCAGGACAACCTGCGCGAGCTGTTCCGTTACCTGAAGGCAGGCGAAATGCTCGATTTCGTCTCCGCGCTCGAAGAGGCCGCCTGAGCCCCATGATCATCGCGGCCCTCGATCTTGCGACGAATTCCGGCTACGCGATCGGCGACCATCTCGATACCGGGACGGCGCCGGTTGCGGGCTGCTTTCGGCTGCCCAAGACGGGCCGCGACTACGGGCATTTCGGAGCCGCCTTCGACAAATGGCTGCGCTCGCTCATTCAGCGCCACGGCGTCGAATTCATCGTCTACGAGACGCCGATCCTGCCGGCACAGACGCAGATCGAAACCCTCCGCAAGCTCTATTCCCTCGGCACGATTGCCGAAATGGTGGCTCGCGACCTCGAAATCATGATCGAGGAAACGGACATGCAGACCGTGCGGAAGCATTTCATCGGCGTGACGCGTGCACCGAAGGAAGTGCCGAAGGAGAGGCGCAGGGCCTGGATGAAGGCCCGCATCATTGCGAAGTGCGAGGAATTCGGCTGGCAGCCTGAGAACGACGACGAAGCCGATGCGCTCGCAACGCTCCACTACGCGCGGATCGTCATGAACAAGACCTATGCCGCCAATACGGCAGGCCCGCTGCTGACCGGAGGGACGGCATGAAATTCTGGAACGCATCGGCCATCGAACGCTTCACTGCCCTCCATGCTGCGGGGAAAACGGATAGCCAGATCGCCGCTGCGATGGGCATATCGCGCAACTCCGTCATATCCAGGCGGCGCGCTCTCGGCCTGCCGGTCAACTCCGTTGCCGGCGTGCGGCCGATGAAGGGAGCGACACGCCCGGAGAAGCCGCCGCGGAATGCCAAGACAGCATGGACCGGCGACCGGATCGCGACCTTGCGCAAGATGTGGGCCGATGGCGCGAAGACCGAAGTCATCGCTGCGGAGCTCGGCTTCAAGTCCGCAAGCGCCATCAGCATGAAGGCGAAGGAGCTCGGGCTCCCGTCTCGAAAGGATGCCCGCAACCGGCTCAAGGCGGAGTATCGCGGGCAGGGCTTTGCGCAGGACAAGGGCCCGAAGGCCGAGCCCGCGCCGGTCCGGGAAACCTGTGTTGTTCAGTCCATGACCTTCGCGATGGTGAAGGGACTGCCTCATGCGCTTGTCGATCGGCACCCGCGCCAATGCGGCTGGCCCATCGGTAACCCGACTGAGCCCGATTTCCATTTCTGTACGAACGAACGCTTGGCGGGCCAGACCTACTGCGAGGGCCACATGCGCGCCATGCGGACAGCCTATGCCCCGGAACGCCGCCCGAAGCATTCAGCCATCGATTTCGCGAGGTACGAATGACGGCCGGAAACGTGACGAACGTCGACGAGCAAGAGCGCCTCTGGGCGGCTTATGTCGAGGCGAAGAGCAACGCTGACGCGGCATTCGAAGCCTGGCGCAAGGCGTTTGTCGGCACCGAAAAGGGCAGCGGACGCATGATCGGAGACGTTGTTGACGGAATTCTCAAAGATATGGGGGCCAAAAATCATGGGTGACATGCCGTGGTTTCGATTTTTTCCGTCCGACTGGCTTGCCGGAACGCGCGGCATGAGTGCCGCTGAGACGGGCGTCTATATCACTCTCATCGCGACGATGTATGAGCACGGGGAGCCGATACCGGAGGACGACGCGCGGCTATCGAGGCTCTGCGGCGCGAGCCTGACGCAGTTCCGCAAGGCGCTTTCGACGCTTGTCTCGGAGGGCAAGATCATCCGCTCCGAAGGCACGCTGTGGAACGAGCGGGTGGGCAAGGAATGCAGTTTTCGAAATTCCAAATCAACAACGGCAAAAAACGCAGCCAAAAAACGGTGGGACGAAAAACCGAACAAAAACAATGGCACTCGCGATGCGGATGCATTGCCAGCGCAATGCGAACGCAATGCCATACCAGAAGCCAGAAGCCAGAAGCCAGATAAGGAACTCTTCTCCGAGTCAGAAAACCTATCAGGGGGCGGCTCTGGCGAGCCGAGACAGATGGCTTTCGTCGGGAAAGTCATCCGGCTGACCTTTGCGGATTTCGAGCGGTGGCGAAGTTCCTATTCCGCGATCCCGGATATTCGCGCCGAGCTCGAGGCGGCTGACGCCTACTACGCCGACAACCAGCCGAAGGACGGCAAGTGGTTTTTCCCGGTGAGCAACTGGCTCAAGCGCGAGAACAACCGTCACCTGCAGCAGGAGCGCGAGGAGCGTGGATCACGAGCAACGTGGAATTGACCGTCTTCGCGCCGAGGGGGTCAAGATCGCGGACAGGCGCGGCGAGCAGCGGGTGCTTTGCCCGAAATGCGAAGGCGGCAAGGGGAAGGAAAAATCCCTTGCGGTGAAGATCGAGGCGGACGGCGTGCGGTGGATTTGCCACCGCGGAACTTGCGGATGGAAGGGCGGATACCGTGACCGGGTTGACCAAGGCAGCAATCGAGTTCGCAGGCAAGCGAGGGATTTCGGCACAGACGCTCGAGACCATGCGCGTCGTCGGTGGAAGGGCGCAATTCGATGACGGTACCCATGAAGCAATCGTGTTCCGTTATCTGGATCGGGACGAGGAGCAGGTCAACTACAAGGCCCGCTCGCTCGCCGGGAAGCGATACAAGCAGGCCAAGGGCGGAAAGCAGCTCGCCTACAACTGGTGGCAGGTCGCCCAGGGTGATCTTTCTGCCGTTTACATCACGGAAGGCGAGTTCGACGCCTGCGCGCTCGTAGAGGCTGGCATCTCGCCGGACAGCGTGATCTCGACACCGAACGGTGCGACCGCGGAGGAAATGGATGATCCTGCCGAGGCGAAGAAATATGGCTGGCTGATCGACGCGATGGAGGATGGCCTTGCCCGCGCCGGCCGATACATCATCGCGGCGGACAATGACGGGCCTGGCCGGTCGTTTCGCAGCGATGTCGTCCGCATTCTCGGCCCTGCGAAAACTTGGTTCGTCGATTGGCCCGAAGGCACGAAGGACGCAAACGAGTTTCTGACCCAGTATGGTGGCGAGGCGCTGCGCGGCTATATCGGCGCCGCCGCGAAGCCTTGGCCGGTCGAGGGCGTCTACACGCTTTCGCAAATCCCGGAACCAGCACCGCTTGAGCTATGGGACCTCGGATTTCCGGAGTTTGAAGGGAAACTCAAGATCGCGCCCACGATGCTTTCGGTCTTCACCGGATATCCGGGCCACGGCAAGAGCCATATGGCGCAACAGGTCTGGTTCAATATCGCCCGGCAATACGGAATCAGGATCGCGGTTTTCTCTGCCGAGACGCGCGTGAAGCCGTTTTTCAGGAGGAACATTCGCCAGTTCTACTGGAGGTGCCGTGAATCGGACATGGGCGAGAAGATGATCGAAGAGGCGGATGCGTGGATGGAAGCGCATTTCCTGATCATCGAGCACCCGAAAGAGCGCCCCACCGTATCGTGGATACTCAACACGGCGGAAGTCGCCGTTCAGCGGCATGGATGCAGGGCGCTTCTCCTCGACCCTTGGAACAAGCTCCGGCTCGACTACGACCCGCGCACCACGACGGAAGCGCGCTATATCGGCGATGCGCTGGATGACTTCATGGACCTGAGCCGCGGGCTCAACATCCATACCCAGATCATCGCGCATCCGGCAAAACCGGAATGGCAGGCTCGCAAGATGGCCCCTGACCTCTACGCGGTCTCAGGCTCCGCGCTCTGGAACGACCGCGTCGATGCGGGCTACTGCATGTTCCGGCCTGAGATCGTCAAGGACGGCCGGCGCCAGACGAAAGCCGAGTTCCGCTGCCTCAAGGCCCGCTTCGAAGAGCTGGGCTACCCGTCGCTCTATGAGATGAACTTCGAAATCGGGCGCGGTCGTTTCGTTTGTACGGAATTCGAGACGCGCCAGGAGGATCTGATGCGGGGCGCGTCATGAGCCCGCAGGCCTACCTGAACCGGCACCGGAGGGCGGCTTGAAATCCTACCTTTCCCGCCACCAGGCCGAGCCGGTAAAGGACGAGGAAGGCCTTCGTTCCATGAGGACGGCCGCGTGGCACAGGCTAGGGGTCCTGACCGTCAGGATCGACGAGATCGAAGACGAGATCGAACGGCGGTTTCTCGAAACCATAGGGGCCCGGCTGTTCGGACCAAGAGGCAGGGGCGCTACGGAATGAACCAGCACACATCCACAGAGGCGATGAAGACCCGCGCCGCTATATGGCACGGCTACCTCCTCGCCGAACAGGACGGCAAGGACAGGCCCGCCCTGACGGACGCGATATGGTACCTCCTGACCGAGGCGGCCCGGACGATGGACAGCCTTCCCGACAAGGAAAGGGGCTGGCTTCGAACCGGGTCCCGTGCCTCATGGCCGGCCAATACCCACACCCCGATCCAGGAATGGACCGCCATATGGAACGAACGCATGCAGAGCGGCATCGCGCCCTATGACGCGCCAAAGATCACGAAGGCAGGCGCCGACCCGGCCGCGATCGACAGGATGCTCACCGTCATGGGCTGGCTCAAATACATTAACGGAAAGGGAAATCGCCGCGCCCGCATGCTCCAGCGCTTCATCATCATCGCGGCAGAGGGACGCCCGCCCCATGTTTTGCGGCGCGTCATAGGGGTGAAGACGGCCCAAGGGGTCAGGGACATCAAGCGGAAGGCGCTCCGGGATATCGCATCGGCGCTAAAGTCGCGATGGGGCGTGGAGTAGGGCGGGGCACCGCATAGGGAGAGACAGGAATGAACAGTACGGCAGAGTTTGCACAACGGATCAGCACTGGTACCGCCAATCGGCCCGCGCGAGGAGTTGAGATGGGCCCTCCTGTGTCCGACGCGACGGACTGGACCAAGACGGTCATGGCGGCCCGCTGCTGGGCTCAGCAAGGGGACGCTTATTTTGGGGTGACGGAGGTTGTGGACCGTCTGCCTGCCGGGGTGTATCGCTGCAACCACAGTATGCAGGGCATTTTCGTTGAGAAGATGCGGATCAATATCGATGACCTTCTTTCGCTTCCCGACACCGCGACGGAACGGCTCATGGCTGAATTCCGGCAATTCTGGAATCTGCGGGAGAACTTTGACAATCGCGGCTTCACGTTCAAGCGCGGTATGCTGCTTTGGGGCCCGCCCGGTTCGGGCAAGACCTCCGCAATCTGGCAGATGACGCAGGAAATCGTGCGCCAGCATGAGGGTATCGTGGTGTTTGTAGAGCAGCCCGATCTGGCAACGGCCTGCCTTTCCCTGATCCGTCGTATCGAGCCGACGCGCCCGCTGATTACGGTCATGGAGGATTTGGATACGCTGGTGCAACGCTATGGAGAGCATGGCTATCTTGCGCTTCTCGATGGCGAGACGCAGATAGCGAACGTGGTTCATGTGGCCACGACGAATTATCCAGAGATGCTTGACCGTCGGTTTGTTGACCGGCCATCCCGCTTCGACACTGTGATGAAGGTGGATATGCCGAGCGCGGACGCCCGCCGGGCCTATCTCAATGCCAAGGAACCATCGCTTGACGAAGTGACGCTGGCCCGCTGGGTGCAGAAAACAGACGGCTACAGCGTGGCCCATCTTCGCGAGGTCATTATTGCCGTGCGCTGTTTTGAGCAATCAGAAGACGAGGTTTTCCAGCGAATGGACGCGATGCGGTTCGACAAGCTTTCGTCCGGCAGCACGGGCCGCGCGGTTGGCTTTGGTTCGAATTTTTAGGAGACAGGAATGACCAACCTATCAGAACTGAAAGCAAAATACGCCGCACTAGGCGCTGAGATCGAGCGTCTGGAAGCGAAGCCGCTCCCGGCCAATGACGGGCCGCTGACGGAAGCGCCGGGATGGCGGGCGGATTGGGAGGATAAGGGGCAGGACAGAGCGCGGCTGGTGTTCTGGCACGAAGCGAAGAAGTGGGAGCCTACGAAGGTCTGGATGAGCCAAATTCCCGGCGCAATCTACTTCCCGCCCCACTTGTTCGACACCATCATTTCCGAAATGGGCGACAGCATGGGCGACCTGCTTTAGGTGAAACAATGGCACAGAGAAAACGGGGCGCGGTTCCGCGTTATTGGTGGGACATAAGCGGTAATGAAATCATCATTGAAACAGATGATCCTCGTTGCCCGCCAGTAATAGACAGGCTGCCACTGCCAGAGGGGGATTGCCACAATGTGTTTGATAAAGCCTGCGAAATAGTGGCCGACTGGAAGGCCGGAAGGCGTAAATGGACAGGCGACAGCATGGAGGATTTGCTGTGACCGAGAGAGACAGGATGGCCGAACTTGATGCCCTCATATCCCGCGTCCGGGAACTCGAAGGGCAGAACAGCGAAGTCAACCGCTTGGTATGGAAGCGGGTCAGCCCGCAGACATATGTACGGTATGAGTCCAACGCCAAGGCTATGACCAACCGCGCGTTGTCAGCCGCTGAGAAGATCGCAGCCGTCGAAAAATCAATGCGGCGCTCATCTCCAAATTACACCGCCTCTCTCGACGCCACCATCTCCCTGATAGAGAGGGAGTTGCCGGGCTTTTCGTGGCGCGTAGGGACGGACGGGCCGGGTGATGCGCCGTTTGGGTGGGTGGGGAGGGACGATGAAGTGGGCCACCTTGCTGCAACCCCCGCGCTTGCCCTTCTCCTCGCCTTCCTCACCGCCATAAAGGACCGGGACGCATGACCAACCCCACAGCACTTGACCAAGCGGTGAGAGAGGTGACGGGGCCCGCGCAGCGGGAGCATCTGGACCTGCTGCTCGATGCCTTTGTGAGTGCAATGCGTCGCCATCCGCGATTTGGCGAACCGAGCGACATCTTTGTCTCCCGCATCAGAGCCCGCTACCGAGAGATAGTAGGCACCCCGGGTCACGCCAGCGCGGGAGAGGGGACCAGCCAGAGCCACGGTTCCCAAAATGTTCCACGTGAAACGAGGTGAGGCGTGCCGTCTGTCTCCGAGATCATCACATGGCATGAGTGGGCAAGGCTCCCCGACATAGCCGACTGGGACGACACGATTTTTGCGTGGAACCCGTGCGACGGGGTGCATGAGGTCTGGCTGCCGAAGCTACAGGCGCCGCTCGAAGTGCTGGCCTATGACGATACCTACACCCACTTCGCGCTGGTGCGCGGGCCATGCCCCCATGCCGTAGGGCGGTCTGCCCGGCCAGAGGGTAAGGTTGAATGACAGACATCTCCTGCGTCTACATCGCCACGGACGGGACAGAAACTGTCCTGACCCATGCGGCCGACCCGGCGCGGCAGATCCGCATCCGCTCCCGCAGGACAAGCCGGGAATGGCACATCACGCACCAGTTCTGGGTCGTCGATGACGTCGTTGCCCGCCGTGTCGCGAAGGAAGCTCACGACCTGATAGCGCAGGACAGCATGTGGCCCGAGTCCTTCGCCGTTCTGGCCGTGCTGGCATGCCGCCGGGCAGGCGTCAGGATCATGGGGCGGCCGGACCAAAATTCCCGCCGGCGGGAAAATGACGAGGCCCAGATAGAGGCCCTGAGACGCCGCCTGACGCAAAATCTTGCGTGATCCCCGATCCGGTGCTATTTCTCAGGCAAATCGGCGAAACATGTCTGTGACCCGCCCTCCCCCCGGAGGCGCGGGTTTTTTCGTGAGGTCAGCATGGCGAAGGTCATCCGCTTCACCGGCGGCCAGAGATGCAAGGACTGCGGCGACCAGATACCGCCCGCCCGCTTGAGGGCAAGCCCGAGCGCTCGGAAATGCGTGGCGTGTCAAACCGACCGCGAGCAGCGCGCAGCCAATATTGCTCGGGCCATGAGCCCAAACGACATCGCAATCATCAAGGGCTGACCCATGGCAATGGCCATCCGGAGAGATGATGCGGCAGAAATGCTCCGCCTCGCGGCGCAGATTCAGGCCGCCCGCCGGGAAGAGCAGCGCCGCGCGGAGGGCCGCGCCGGCCACATGATCAGCAAGCGCGACGCCGAGAAGGAAGCCCAGAGCAACACCCAAAGCATCACGAGCCTCATGGATGCGATGAGCAAAGCGATGCCGACGGGCGGGAGCGGTAGCGGCATGCCGGGCTTCAACGCCATGGGATCGACAGGATCGGGCCCCGCAGGCGGGCTTCCGGCATGGAATCCGATGGGGTTCAGCGGCGCTTCGGGCGCGTCCGGCGCCTCTGGCGCATCCGGGGCTTCGAGCGGCATGGGCTCCGGTCTCGCCGCTATGGGGCCATGGGCAGCGCTCGCCGCAGTGATCGCCCTCAACGAGAACTATCAGGGCAACATCGGCAACCGCGACGACGAAAAGTTTCCTCTCGAATATGCGCTCACTGGCCGCGCCTTCTACAAGGACAAGGACGTCTGGGGCGACAAGGCCGACGATATCATTCCCGGCCTTGGCAGCGGCGTTCGCATAGCGGGAAGCATGTCGAGCCCGGCCGACATGTTCCGCGGCGATACCTGGAAGGGCATCTGGGACGACCTGAAATCCGGCGGCGTGCTCGGCGGGCTGGTGAAGAAGATTTTCTAATCCGACTGGAGTTGTTGATGACGGACCGCATGATCTGGTGCGAACGAGGCTGGCAACCAGTCCATTATGGCTTCTGCCCATCAGAAGCGGCATGGACGCGCGAGATGCGGAAGATGGGCATCAAGCCGATGCCTGGTTACCCTGAAACGCAAGGCTGCACGAGCTATTTTCGCACAGATGATGGAAGATCAGTGGCCATCGTCACCGTATCGGAAGACGCGGCAAAGCATCGCCAGAAAGTAGAAATCATCGGCATTCTGGTCCATGAGGCGGCGCATATCTGGCAGTACGTGCGCAAGACCATAGGTGAGGCGGAGCCAGGCGCGGAGATGGAAGCCTACGCGATGCAGGCCATCTCCCAGGAGCTGATCGCGGCGTACGGCAAATCGCGCCGAAGGCTGGTGTGATGGCCGACACACCGGCGAAGCCCGCCCGCAAGCGCCGCAAGAAGGACACACGCCGCGCGCCCGACCCGGACCGCGCTCCGGTAAAGGGCCGCCGCCCGACGCCGATGAAGGAGCGTTTCGTCAGCGCCTATCTGGCGAATGGCGGTCACGGCACAAAGGCGGCAGAAGAGGCAGGATCGGCCCACCCGGCAGAAGAGGCATGCCGATGGCTCAAGGACGCATGGGTGAAGGCCGAGATCGCGAAGCGGACAAAGAAAGCGGCGGAGAAGCAGGCCATCTCGGAGGAGCGCGTCATCGCGAACCTCGCCGCGCTGGTCGAGACCACGATCCTCGATATCCTCGATATCGACGAGGCTACGGGCGAAGTGTCGGTCGACCTGCGCAAGCTCAGCCGTGAGCACGCCATGGCGATCAAGGAAGTGAAGGTCGAGCGGACCGGCGAGGGGAAAGATGCGCGCCAGTCCATCGAACTGAAGCTCGCGGACAAGCATGCCCCGCTGCGGACCCTCGCCCAGTGCTTCGGCCTCATGGAGGGCGATAGCCCGGTCATCAAGATGATGCTCCAGCAGAACAACGTCTTTGTCGGCTCTCTCGGCAAGCTCAAGGACGAGGAGGTCATCGGCATCCTGAAGCAATATTCCGAGGGCCGGGGCCCGTCGCGGCTCGTGCCCGTGAACTGATGCTGGCTCGCCAGACGGCTTATCCCGTGGCCTATGCGGAGCTAAGGCGTCGGGCGGCGCGGAAGTCTCTGATCTGCTTCATCCAGCAGGTCGCACCCTGGTTCACGATCGAGGAAATTCACGTCGCCATCGCAGCCCACCTCGAGGCAGTGGCGGAAGGCCGGGTAGACCGGCTCATGATCTTCATGCCGCCCCGCGCCGGCAAGAGCCGGACGGTGTCGGTTTTCTTCGCCGCGTGGTGGCGTGGGCTTTACCCGTCCGACGAGATCATGCAGGTCTGCTACGCGATCAGCCTTGCCGAGGAGCACAGCGATAACGTCCGGGCCCTGATGCGGCTCCCGGAATACCGGGCGATATTCCCGGAGATCAGCGTCTCGCGCGCCACGGCCTCGAAAAAGCGCTGGCGCGTCGATGCCATCGTGAGCGAGGACGGCACGGCCGACGAGACGGCGGGCTACCGGGAGGGCCAGTATGCTGCGTCAGGCACCACGGGCGGCATCGCGGGCAAGGGCTTCAATCTCGGGATCATCGACGATCCCATGTCGGAGCAGGACAAGAATTCGGATGGTGCGATCCGCCGCGTAAACGGCTGGTACGGACCGGGCTTCTACACCCGCCGCCAGCCGGAACGGAACGCCATCGTCGTCATGATGACAAGGTGGCGAAAGGACGACCTCGCGGGCTACTTGCTCGAGCAGGCGAAGAACGGCGGCGAGTTTGCCGACAAGTGGGTTGTGCTGCAGATCCCCGCGGTCCTGACCCGCGAGGCGGCAGAAACGCTCAACCGCTTCACTGCGGCAAACGACAATTTTCCGGGTCTCAAACTGATCCGGCTCGAAGAGGGCGACAGCTTTTCGCCCCGCCGCTGGACCAAGGCCGAACTTGAGCGGTCCCGCGCGAACATGACGGAGCGCGACTGGAACGCGCTCTATCTGCAGAACCCGACGCAGGAAGAAGGCGTCATCCTGAAGCGGAAGTTCTGGCGCAAATGGCCCGACAAGGAACCGCCCTTCGTCGAGGTGATCTATCAGTTCTACGACACCGCCTTTGAGGACGGGGAGGAGAACGACTATTCGGCCCGGACGACGTGGGGGATTTTTCTCCACAGCGACACGGGCGAGAAAGAGGACATGCGCTATCACGCGATCCTGCTGGAGGGCTGGCAGGAGCGGGTGCCGGCAGCCGACCTGAAGGCGGAGGCAAAGAAGGCGTGGTGGGGCGACCGCGCCCGGAAGTCCGCCGACGTGATGCGGCCCGACCGCATCTATATCGAGCGGCGCGCTTCGGGCCACCAGCTTATTCAGGAGCTTCGCCGCGCCAGGCTTCCAGCGCGCCCATGGCTCCCGCCCAAGGGCTCGCGGCACAACAAGGGCAAGGTGCCGCTGGCTCATGTGGCGTCGATCCCGCTTCAACTCGGCTCCGTCTGGTACATGGACCGGAAATTCGCGCAAGAGGTCATCGGCCAGTGCGCGGACTTCCCGTTCGGTGAGCATGACGATTGGGCCAACACGGTCATCATGGCGCTGGTGGAGTTCCGCCGCCGCTTCCTGCTGCAGGTCGAGGACGACGAGCCCGACGACGAGGAGAAAGAGGAAATGGAACTGAACCGACCGCCCGCAAGGACGCGCCGCCTCTATGGCTGATCAGCTTTACGACTTCGCCGGACCGGGCGAGATCGACATGGGCGAAGAGCAGGAGTTCCTGCCAAGCGCCGTGTCGGTATTTGAAACCGACCCGGACGCGCCCGTCGTGGTCGACCTCATGGGCGGCGCCCTGATGCTTGCAGAGCCGGGCGAGGAAGACGATGACGATGACGGCTATGACCGCGCACCTGTGATCGAGGAGCACGACCGGAACCTCGCGGAAGAGATCGACGAGACCTCCCTTGTCCGCATCGCGCAGTCGGTCTGCGAGTATGTCGAATCCGATCTGGCGAGCCGCAAGCCGTGGGAGGAGGTCTACCGCAAGGGGCTCGAACTTCTCGGCATCGCGCCCGAGATCGACGACGGCCCGTTTCCGGGATGCTCGACCGCGACCTATCCGCTCATCGCCGAAGCCGTGGTGCAGTTCAACGCCCGCGCGCTGCAGGAGCTTTTCCCTTCGGACGGTCCGGTCAAGGGCGTGGTGTACGGACAGCAGACCGAAGATGCCCTCGCCGCGGCGGACCGCGTGCAGGGCTACATGAACTACCAGATGATCGAGGAAGACCCGTCCTATTTCGACGAACTCGATCAGATGCTTTTCTATCTCCCGCTGGCGGGATCGGCGTTCAAGAAAACCTATTACGACCATGTGCAGGACATGCTCGGCTCGTGCATGATCCGGGGCGAGGATTTCATCGTGCCTTACAGTGCGACCTCGCTCGAGAAGGCGCCGCGCTACACCCACCGCTTCCACATGACGGCAAACGAGCTCCGAAAGTCGCAGGTCCGGGGCCTCTACCGGGATATTGAGATTGCCGAACCGTCCCGCCCCGAAGAGCCGGAATCGGTGCAGGTCGAAAAGGCCGCCGTGGGCCAGACGGACGAACGTCACGACGATGATGTGGAGCACACGATCTACGAGCAGGCCGTCGACCTTGACCTGCAGGGCTTCGAGGACACGGATGAGAGCGGGCGGCCGACCGGGATCGCGCTTCCCTATCTCGTAACGGTGGAGCGCGACAGCCAGAAGGTTCTGGCGATCCGCCGAAATTGGCGCCACGACGACGCGATGAAGCGCCGCCGGGATTATGTGACGCACTACAAGTTCCTGCCCGGTCTCGGCTTTTACGGTTTCGGCTTCCCGCATCTGATCGGCGGCCTGGCGCGCGCCGCCACCGGTGCCGTCCGGGCCATTCTGGACGGCGCCGCGACGGCCTCGATCCCGGGCGGCTTCAAGGCCAAGGAAGCCGGGCTCAAGGGCGGCGAGCTTATCTATGAACCGGGCAAGTACAAGGACGTGGACCTGACGGCGGAGGAGCTGCGCAACGCCTTCTTCTCCCCGCCGGTCCGGGAACCGAGCGCGGCGCTCTTCTCGGTGCTTGGCACGCTTATCGACGCTGGCCGTCGCTTTGCCTCCATCACCGAGACGATGGTTGGCGATGCGGACAACAAGGGCCCGGTCGGCACGACGGTCGCGCTGATCGAGCAGGGCAGCAAGGTCTTCAGCGCGATCCACAAGCGCCTCCACAAGGCCGCGGCCCATGAGTTCGGCATCCGCTACGGCCTCAATGCCGAGTATGTCCCGGAAGAGGGCTACCCCTATCTGGTCGAAGGCGATGAGCGCGAAATCTTCAAGTCAGACTTCTCCGAGCGCATCCGTATCCGCCCCGTCTCCGATCCCAACATCTTCTCCGAAACGCAGCGCATCGCCGTGGCGCAGGCCGGTCTCGATCTCGCGAATGCCGCGCCCGATCTTCATGACCGGCAAGTCGCGATGCGCCGCATGCACGAGGCGCTGAAGACGCCCGACATCGACAGCATCATGCCGAAGAAGGCCGATGTCGCGCCCATGGACCCGGTATCCGAGAACCAGGCGATCCTCATGCAGCGCCCGGTCAAGGCCTTTCTCGAGCAGGACCACGAAGCACATATCGCAACGCACCTCGCGTTCATGCAGCACCCGGAATTCGGCGGACACCCGCAGGCGCGCGAACTCGTGACCCCGGCCATGCTGGCCCATCTCGCAGAGCACGCGGCTCACCTTTACCGCATCCGCATGGCAGAGGCAGGCGTGCCGACGCCGGAGACGGATTACGATGCCGGGCCGGGCGAACCGTTCGTCCAACCCATCGGCCCGCAGGAGCAGGACATGGTGGCTGCGATGGCGGCACAGGTCTCGCCGCAGTTCATGGAGCAGCGCGGCGTGCCCGCGCCCCAACAGGAGAACGGACAGGATCAGCGGGCAGCGATCGACATGGCGAAGGTCGAGTCCGCGAAGGAAAAGAACGCGGGCGACCTGCAGGTCAGGATGGCCAAAATCCAGTCCGACGAGCGCATCGCCGCCGAGGACCGGATGGCCGAGATGGTGCGCGGCATGAGCGATCAGGAAGTCCGCCTTGCCGAAGTCGCGATCCGCGCCCGTCATGCCGCCGCAGCGGAGGCCAAGGTCGGCATCAGGAACGAGGACCAGATGCAGCGCGCTGCGCTTCAGGACGGGACGCTCGGCATCGAGGTGAGGCGGGCCGACGATGCTCCGCCTCCGGCAACCCCACCGGCAAACCAAGGACAGGAATGATGTTGAATTTCAGGATCGTAACGCCGATGGGCACGTTCGATGCCCGCACCGACGACCCCGACATGAAGGACGTGGGCGAGGTCATGGTGATGCTGCACGGCAACGGCTTCGTGGTGATCGAGGTCAATCTCGGGACGTGGACCGAAGCCGCATGGGACAAGAAAGGCATCCTCGCCGTAATCGACGGGCACCAGCGCGCCGCGCCGCAAGGTATCGTCATGCCGCAGCGCGGGCCAATCGGGATCGTGTGATGCAGCCCAGCCCGAAGGAAATCCGTCAGGCGCGGGCCTTCCTTCAGAACCGAGGCATCCGGACATCGGACATTGCGCCGAAGGACTTTGCCGCAGCCCACAGGGAGGCAGGCAGCAAGACATTCGGCGAAACGCTGAAGCTCATCGCGTCGCTTCTCATGGGCGGCCAGGGCGAAGGCCCGGCGCCGAGAGCGGCAGCGCTCGCGAAGAAGGCCGCATGATGCAAGACCGCGATCTCGACGCTTACGAAAAGGAACTGAAGCAGAAGGTCGATACGGAGGCAGAGCATATTCTGCGCGGCTCCTTATCGCATGAGGACTACATTCGCCGCGCCGCCCGCCGCAAGGGGCTGCTGGACGCGCTCGAAACCCTTAGAGAAGTGTTGAAACGCGAGGACGACGACGACCATGAGTGATGTTTCTGTTGAGAGCTTCCGTGAGGGCCTGACGGTCGATGTGCCGGCTTCGGGGGGCGACGGGCATATCAATTTCGAGGACACGCCCATCCCGGACGGGATGCCGGTGCCGTTCGGCTGGCGCATCTTCGTCATGCCGGTGAAGCCCCGCGCCGTCTCGCAAGGGGGCATCCTGTTGCCCGAGCAGGTCATGGACGCCCAGTCCATCATGACTTTCGTCGGCCGGATATGCGCCATCGGACCGGCGGCGTTCAAGCACAAGAAATATGCCGATCTCGGCATGACGGAAGCCGACTTCCCGAAGGTCGGCGATCTCGTGATGTACAACCGCTCGACGCCGAACCAGTGGGAATTCAAGGGCGTGAAGCTCGTCACGATCAACGACGATCACATCCTCGGACGTGCCGAGACAGCGCGCGGCTTCAAGATTTACATCTGATGACGGGCGAGACGCATACCGGCACGGTGAAGTGGTTTCGCCGCTCGAAGAATTACGGCTTCATCGTTCCGGAAAAGGGCGGTGAAGACGTTTTCGTCCATGTCTCTGCCGTCGAAGAGGCGGGCATCGGCGAACTTCTCACCGGCCAGCGCATCGAATACCGGCTCATGCCGGACAAGAAGAAGCGCGCCGTCGCAGGGCGGCTGAAACTAATCGAAGCATAGCAATCCGGGACGCATCGCCCGGCCAGACAAGGCTCCCTCACGGGGGCCTTTTTTGTTCACCCACGCGCCCTGATGCGGGGCGCGGCGCTCCACACCATCGGAGGAAAAGATGGCACCGGATAAGGATGGCGGCGAGACCCCGTTCCACGACACGGACGGGTCGCTCGCCAAGGATCAGATGCTGATCGGAGAAGATGACGACAGCATCGTATTCGAGGACGACAAGGCACTCGACCTTGCCGACGAAATCGCGGCCGACATCGAGGACGACGACGCGGCAGGGACCGGCGCCGGTCCCGCAGCGGGTGATGAGGACGAGGACGAAATTCTCGTCGACGAGGAAGAGCAGGCAAAGGCGGGAGCCGAAACCGGCGACGAATTGCCGCCCGGTTCCGATGCCATCGACGACAATCTCAAGGGCCTTCCGCCCAAGATCGCGAACCGCATCATGCGGGAACGCCGCCTTGCCCGCCAGGCGAGAGCGGAGGCCGACGACGAGGTGGGCCGCATCAGGGCCGAGAACGCGGAACTGAAGCGCGGCGCCGTGGTGCTGCAACGCGTCACCCTGACGCGCGAAACCGAGAACGCCAAGGCGCGCATCTCGCAACTCACGGACGATCTTGCGCAGGCCAGAGACGATGGCGAGACCCGCAAGGCGATCGAGATCGAGGAGCAAATCGCGGAACTGAAGCGCGCCCGCACGCAGATGGAAGAGGCTCTGGCACGGCTTCCGAGCGACGACGATCTCGCCGCCGCAACGGAGACGCCGACACGGCAGCGCGGCAGCGACGTGAAGGGCAAGACGCCGCTCGCGACCCGCTGGCTTGCGGAGCAGAAGGACTGGTGGGAGACGCCGAAGAACCGCTCCATCAAGGCCTTCGCGCTCGCAGAAGACGCGGCGATGTCGCAGGAAGGCTACGACCCGGCAACGCCGGAATACTTCACCGAACTGACGCGCCGCATTGCGCGCCGGTTCCCTGAAATCCCGGTCCGCACCCACGAGGGCAAGCGCATCGCCACGGGCCAGAAGCGGCGCGGCGGCGACGGCCGGACATCTGCCGTGCAGGTGCAGCGCACTGCAACCGGAACGGGGCGGCAGAACCCGAACAAGGTCACGCTGACCGCAGACGACAAGAGGAACATGGTTCGCTTCGGGCTCGACCCCGCGAACAAGGAACACCTGCGCGCCTATGCAGCAGAGCGGCGCGCCTCTGAAAGGAGCGCCTGATGACCCGCGCCGCAGCGAAAAAGAAATCCCCGGCCCAGCGCAAGCCGTTCGTGCCGGACGACACCGATCCTGGCGAGGCTCATGCTTCGCCTGTGCGCGCCGCAAGCGCGATTGCCCAGCGGGAGACCGCTGAAGACGTGGCCCATGACGACAGCCTCGCCGAGCTCCACCAGTCGCACGACATGGAGGAGATGCACGGGGCGGTCCATGCGGAATGGCCCACGGATTGGAAACCGCCTTCCGAGCTCGATACGCCGGACCCCTTGCCGGGCATGACCCAGCGCTGGATCCGCACGTCCCTGCTCAATGCCGACGACCCTCGCAACATTGCGAAGAAGACCGGCGAAGGCTGGCGCCCCCGGCCCGCGGACACTGTTCCGGGCAGCTATACCGGCACGCGCGCAAATGACCCCCGCTTCGGCGGCGTCATTCAGGTGGCCGGCATGGTGCTTTGCCACATGCCGATCCGGCTCGCAAGGCAGCGCAACGCGCACTACGCCAAGGCCCTTCGCCGTCAGGAGCAATCCGTCGATGAGGGTCTGAACCGCGTCGAAGACAAGCGGTTCTCGGCGATCTCGCGCACGCGGAAGTCGGATGTTGAAACGGGCCGCCGTCCCGTCCTCGAGGACGACGACGAGTAGGCCCATCCCAACCATGCTTCTCTGAAGGAACGAAGCAATGGCAAACGTCAATGCGCCGTTTGGCCTTCGTCCGCATCGCCATCTCGGCGGCGGCACGATCCGGCCCAGCGGATACACGATTGCGGATGGCTACAACACCGCGATCTATACCGGCGACCCGGTGCTCTCGACGGGCACAGGCCGCAACATCGCCATCGGCACGGCCGGCGGCAACATCCTCGGCGTCTTCGCCGGTTGCTCCTATACGGATGTGACTGGCGCAGTGCAGTACCGCCGCTACTGGCCCGCTTCGACGGCGCTGAAGAGCGGTTCACTCGCCACGGCCTGGGTCTACGATGACCCGAATATCGAGTTCATCGCGCAGGCCGCGAGCGTCGTTGCCGCGGATGTGGGGCAGCTTGCTGACCTCGCTTCCGGCTCGGGCAATGCCCAGACCGGCACGTCCGGCTGGACTGTCGGTACGCACGGCTCGTCCGAAGAGCAGGTCCGCATCATGGGCCTTGCCGACTCGGGCGACCTCGGAGGCAACGCCTACGGGGCCTATGCGAAGGTTCTCGTTCTCATCGCCGAGCACGAGCTCCGCGCCAATCTGGTGGAGGTCTGAGCCATGCCGATGACACGTGCACAATTCCGCAAGCAGCTCCAGGAAGGCCTGAACGCGAATTTCGGCCTCGAATATCGCCGCCACCCGGAAATCTGGCGGCAGTTCTTCGAGGTGCAGAACTCGAACAAGGCCTATGAGGAAGACCAGCTTCTGGTCGGCCTCGGCGGGGCGCAGGTCAAGGCCGAAGGTACCGGCGTGGCCTACGATTCGGGCTATGAAGGCTGGACCGCGCGGTACAACCACGAAACGATCGCTCTCGCCTTTGCGATCACGGAAGAGGCCATCGAAGACGGCCTCTACGGCAACCTCGGCGCGAAATATTCCAAGGCGCTGGCGCGTTCGCTCCAGTACACCAAGGAAATCAAGGGCGCCGCGGTGTTCAACAATGGCTTCAGCGCCTCCGCTCCGGGCGGCGACGGCAAGTCGCTCTTTGCCACCGACCATCCGCTTGCGGGCGGCGGCACGGCATCGAACGAGCTTGCGACGCCGGCCGACCTGAGCGAGACCTCGCTCGAGGAAGTGCTGATCCAGATTTCGAAGTTCGTCGACGATCGGGGCATCCCGGTCCACGCCATGCCGAAGAAGCTTGGCGTCCCGGAAGAGCTGAAGTTCGTCGCGGAGCGCCTGCTTCGCTCGAATCTCCAGCCCGGCACGGCGAACAATGACGTCAACGCCGTCAAGAGCACGGGATCGCTGACGGACTACGCCTGCAACCGCTACTTCACCGACCCGGATGCCTGGTTCGTCACGACCGACATCCCGGACGGCCTGAAGCACATGCGGCGCAAAGGCGTGACGCGCGGTATCGAAGGCGACTTCGAGACGGGCAACATGCGCTACAAGTCCCGCGAGCGGTATTCCTTCGGGCATACCGACTGGCGCGCGGCTTATGGCGTGGCTGGCGCGTCGGCCTGACGGCGGCGCCACATCGGGGGAAGGGCGGGGCTTCGGCTCCGCCCTTTTTTCGCGTTGTTCTTTCCAACCAGACATCCGGTGGCGCGTCATCGCTGGGGCGGTCTCCCCCTGCCGGGTGAACCTCACGGAGATATCCAATGACTTTCACGAATTTCCCGAACGGCATTTCGAGCTTCGGCATGCCGGTGCTCGGCTCCGGCGTTCTTTTCGGCAAAGAGAGCCGTGTCTTTTTCGTCGACCCGGCGAATGGCCGGGACGGCAATAGCGGCACCTCGCTCAAGCGCCCGCTCCAGAGCCTTGCCCGCGCGCATGAACTGTGCGAAGCAGGCCGGAACGACACGGTGTTCCTGATCGGCGACGGCTCGACTGCCGCCACGGCCCGGCTGTCGGAGAAGCTGGTCTGGTCCAAGAACGCGACGCATCTGATCGGCGTCACCGCCCCGACGCGGGTTGCGCAGCGCGCCCGCATCAGCCATGCCGCAACGGCGCCGACCACGGTCTTCACGCCGATGGTTGAAGTCACGGCTTCGGGCTGCGTCTTCTCGAACTTCTCGCTTTTCGAAGGGTTCAATCCCGGATCGTCCACGGCATGCGTGCTCTGGGAAGACAAGGGCGGGCGGAACTACTACGAGAACATCCACTTCGGCGGCATGGGCGGTACGGGCTCCTTCCCGACCGCGGGCCACGCCGGATCGGCCTGCCTTCTCCTGACCGGCGGCGGTGAGCACACGTTCAAGAACTGCACCATCGGCCTCGACACCATTGCGCGTTCCGCGGCGAATGCGAGCCTCCGGCTTCGCTCCGAAACGGCGCGCAATGTCTTTGAGGATTGCATCTTCCTCGCATCCTGCTCGCAGACCTCACCGCTCTTCATCGACGCGAACGCGGCGAATGCGCTCAACCGCGAGGCGATTTTCAAGTCATGCCTCTTCTCGGCGGCGGACAATATTTCGCCTGGCGACACCGCTCCCGCCGTCGCTGCGGTGGCGGCATCGGATGCCAACGGCACCCTCATCCTCATGGACTGCATGGCGAACAACATCTCCGCGTGGGCGGCTGCTTCGGCGCGCGTCCGGGTGAACATGGGCGTTCCGTCATCGGCCGAGGCAGGCATCGCCGTGGACGCAGCGGATTGATGACACGCGCGGGGGCTCCGGCCCCCGCCTCATCGCAGGAGAGAAAACGATGGCCGATGCGGTCAATACCCAGGCTCTCTGGGCGCAGACAAATGGGCGGCGCTATGCGGTACGGCTGACGAACCGCAGCGACGGCACGGGCGAGAGCGGCGTGACGAAGGTCGACATTTCGACGCTCAAGACGCCGAAGGGCGAAACGGCGACCTGGAGTGTGATCGACCGGATCGTCGGGCATGTATCTGGCTTCAACCATGTGAGACTCGTCTGGGACCACAACACGGACGACGAAATCGCGGTGCTGTCCGGCTCATTCGATCTTGACTTCGACGTCGAGGGCGGGCTGCGCGATCCGCGCTCTGCAGGTGGCACGGGCGATATCCTTCTGACGACGAACGGTGCGGTCAACGGCGCGTCCTATGACATCACGATCTATCTGAGGCTGCGCGCCTGATGCCCAGCCGCTGGCAGCGATCAAGGTTCCGGGACAGCCGCTTCGACGGAAGCCGCTGGGGGCCGAGGAAGGGGCTGTGGGATAGCGATGGCGGCAGGCGATGGACCCCGCTTTCCGACCCCAACGTCATTCACTGGTGGAGCGGGCGCTATCCCGCGCTCATCACGACTGCGGGCGCCCAGGTATCGAACCTTGTAGACGTGAAGGCCGGTCTTGCGCTGGCGCAGGCCGATAGCGGGGCGCAGCCCGCCAACTCCGGCATCGAACTGATCGCGGACGGCGTAGACGACCGGGTGTTCCGCGACGATATCGGCAGTCTGCCGACCGGGGCTATCACGAACGGGCTGGAAGTCTGGTTCCGCTGCCGTCAGGACGCGCTTGCCGCCGATACGGGCGCGCGCATCCTGTTCGCCTACGGCACGAACGGCGCAACGGTGCAGTTCCGCATCGTCCGCGCCGTGGGCGGCGGCGTGAACCGGCTCCGCCTGACCATCGGCGATGGCAGCACCACAGTCACGAACACGCTCGACACGGTCGATTTTTCCGGCGCGCATATCGGCAGGGTCCGCTATCAGGGCGGCCAGATGTGGTGCGAGCTTGGCGGCGCGAGGTCCGCGCAGACGGCGGTGACGCCCAATATCGGCAACCAGCGCATCCGCATGTTCGCCACGGCACAGACCACGGCTACCGGCTTCTGGCACGGGCGTGCAACGGACGTGATTTGCACCCTCCCGACAAGCGATGCCCTTGCGGCGCAGTACTACGCCTTCCTTGCAACCAACTGAGGTCATTCCATGACGATGTATCACAGCGCGATCATGTGGGTTCCGGCGGAACACCGCCTTGCGGTCAATGCGATCCTGACCGCGATATTCGGCGAGCTGACGACGGTGAACGGCGGGCGCTTCTGGGTCGGCGGCCCGAACGACACGCAGCCGGAGGACTTCACCGTCAGTGCGGGCCAGCGGTGGGTTGATGGGGAGCATCTCGAACCGCTCCAGCAAACCATGGCGGCGCTGATCGAGGCGGACGAATTGCAGCCCACGGGCGGATGGTCCGCAGCCGGACTGACGAAACAGCAGGCGCTCGACGCCGCTGCGGCGTTCCAGATTCTGGTTGCCTCGACCAGTACCGGCATGGACCACACCGTTGCGTCGGCCAACCGCACGGCATGGCTCGCGGCGAACTCGCTCCGCCTCTGGGTCGATCCGGACGATTGATGAACGCATGAACGAAGACGATCTTGCATACGCGCTGGCCTGTGCCGCCGAACTCTCCGGTCTGCCGTGGAGCGGCGCTGCGCCGCGCGCTGAGTTTGTCGACCGCGATTATCTCGGCCATGTCGGTTCGGACGTGGATCGGAGCGGCAACCGGGTCACGAACTCCAACCGCATGACCGGAGCCTATTTCTGGTCGAACCCGCACAAGGAAGGCAAGGCGTACTTCTCCAAGATGGCGGACAAGCCTGTCGTCGCGCATGAGATGACGCACTTTCTTCAAGACATGGCGGGGATGGATCGCGGCGGCACGAGCAAGGAGGGGCTGGCGCAGCGCCGCGTGATCGAGGCGCAGGCCTATAACGTCGAAGAACTGACGCCGTTCGAGTGTCTGACGTTGTTCGGCGGTTGGAAGGACAGCGTGAAAAAGCGCGCCGACGCAAAGCGGCGGGCATTCGATGAAAACGCAGCGCCGGATGGCGGCGCTCTGGAGGTCATGCCCTGATGGCAACGAGTGGCACGGTCGCGTTCAACATGACGAACGCGGAGATCATCGACGAGGCCTTCGAGCGCTGCGGCGTCGACCCGTCATCCCTCACAGTGCGGCACCTCAAATCCGCGCTTCGGTCCATGAACCTCCTGTTCGCCGACTGGGCAAACAAGGGCGTGAAGCTCTGGGCCGTGGAGCAGGAGGAACTGGTGCTGACGGCGGGCGATGCGGACTTCCCCGCGCCGGCCGGGACGGTGGCGATCCTTGAAGCCGTACTGCGCCGCTCCGGGGCCGACACCCCGGTCATCGAAATCTCGCGGCAGGAGTGGCTCGACATCCCGCGCAAGGACACGCAGGGCCGGGTGGACCGCTTCTATCTGGAGCGAACGCTGACGCCAACGGTTCACCTCTGGCCCGTGCCGGAGAACTCGACCGACCGCCTGATCTACAACCGGATGCGGCAACTCGAGGATTTCGCCGCCATTGCCGACAATCCCGACGCCCCGGCGCGCTGGCTCGATGCTCTGAACAGCGGCCTTGCGGCAAAGCTTGCGGTGAAGTTCTCTCCAGAACGCCTGCCGACACTGCAGGCCTTGGCCAACACGGCATTCCTCGACGCCAAGATGGAAGAGCGAGAGCGAGCCGATACCGTGATCCGCGGTTCATACCGGCGCGGGAGGGGGCGATGAGCCGCTACGCAAGAGGCGAGAAGGCATGGGGCGAATGTGCCCGCTCGGGCCAGCGGATGCTGCTCAAGAACATGGTGGAGGATGGTCACATCCCGGGCCTCATGGTCCACCCCGACTGGTGGGAGCCGAAGCATCCGCAAGAGCGCGTCATCTCCGTGACGGACCCGCAGGCGCTTCATCGTCCCGCCCCCGAACTATCGAAGCCGCCCGGTGAGGGCGAGGCTGCCGATCCGCTGGAGTTCGACTGATGGCCTATGCGACGAGCTTCAACGGACTGACGCAGGAACTGCAGGACCTGCAAGAAGACGCATCGGCGGACTTCGTGGCGCAGATCCCGAACATCATCGCACTCGCCGAACTGACGGTGGTGCGCGACCTCGACCTCGAAATCTTCAAGAAGACCCTGACGGGCACGCTGACGGCATCGCAGCGCTCACAGGCAAAGCCCGCCGGACTGGTCAAGACCGACAGCCTGTTCATCACGGTCGCGGGACGCCTTGTGCCGCTGGAACAGAAATCGCGGGACTATATCGATTTCTACGCTCCGGACGCGACGGCGGAAGCCGTTCCGATCTACTGGGCCGATCTCAACCAGGCAAACTGGTATCTCGGTCCGACGCCAAGCGACGCCTATGCCTATACGGCGCGCGGCCCCGTCAGGCCCGACCCGCTTTCGAGCGGCAACCAGACGAACTGGATCACCGATCATGTAGGCGATCTGCTGCGTTTCGCGGCGCTGATCGAGTGCGAGCATTTCCTGATCGACCCCCAGAGGGCGCAGGAATGGAAACTCGAATACTCCGAAAAGCTCGACAGCGCGTTGTTGGAAATGGGCGGTCAGCGCCGCAACAAATACACCCCCTTGCGCAAGACGCCGAGCAAATCGGCGCGGCCCGAGGAATAGGTCAGGCTTCACGACATGGCATCCAGTTTTTCCGATCTCCTTCGGCTTGAGCTTCAGGCCGACGGCGAAAACGACGACACATGGGGCGTGCTGGCAAACCGCGTATTCGAGCTTATCGAGGCGTCGATTGCGGGTGCTGAGTCGCTTGCCGTCACGGACAGCGATGTCACGCTGACGACGGCGAACGGCACGGCGGATCAGGCGCGCAAGGCCGTCCTGCTGTGCAGCGGCACACTGACGGGAAACCGCGCCGTCATCGTGCCGGCCAAGACGAAGCTCTATGTGGTGAGGAACGCGACGGCGGGCGCCTACAGCTTGACAGTCAAGACGTCGACCGGAACGGGCATCGCCGTGCCGCAGGGCTTCACACAGCTTCTGATGTGCGACGGGACGAATGTCGTCTCCGTCACGCCGCCTGTCTCGGATAGCGGGCTCGGGGGCTATTTCGCGACGCTCAGGCTCCCGGAGACGTCAGCGCCGAGCGGCGTCGCGAATGTCGGCTTCCTTTATACGAAGGACGTGGCAGGCGCGACGGAACTCTTCTTCATCGACGCATCGGGCAATGAGGTGCAAGTCTCAGATGGAGGCAAGATCAACGGCGCGGCGCTGAAGGACCTTTCGGTCCCCACAGGAGCCCTTGCCGACAAGGCCGTGACGCTCGCCAAGATGGCGGACCTTGCCGCCAATAAGATTATCGGACGTGCGACTGGTTCAACGGGCACACCGGAAGCCGTCGGGCTTGATAGTACGCTTGCAATGGATACAGGCAACCTCAAGGTTGTTGATGCCTCCACAGCGCAGAAGGGGGCATCTGCGCTGGCCTCTCAGGCCGAGGCGGAGGCGGGGACGAACGATACGAAGGCACTGACGCCGCTGAAACTGCGGCAGGGGCTTCGGGCGACGGGAGATGCTCCCATTTTCGCAGCGCGCGCGTGGGTAAGAGCGAACGCTTCGACCACGCCGCCATCAATTCTAGCTTCTGGCAACGTAAGCAGTGTCACACGGCTATCTTCGGCGAACCACGATGTGAATTTTGCGACGGCGATGCCGGATGCAAACTACGCAGTCGCGGGTTACACGGCTGGCCAGACAGTGTTTCAGGCGTCGAATTATCGGACAACTGCTGTGCAGATTACGTCGGTCCGTTCTTGGGACTTGGCCGCCGTAAACCCAGTCGATTTGAACATCATCGTGGTGCGCTGACATGAAGGTCATCATCTACCTCCAAGACAACGGCATACCAGCTGTAGTTGTGCCGGTTCAATTCTACGTCGACCGATACGGCATCCATTCTGTGGCGGCTAAAGACGTACCTGCAGGCAAGCCCTTCCGGATCATGGAAGCGAGCGATCTTCCAGCAGGGCCGCAGGAAGAGTGGGAGATCGATCCGGCAACGCTAACCGACGGAGTAGGTAGCAATGGCAACGAGTTCCCTCTGCCCTCGGATGAAGATGAAGGCATTATCGAGATTGAGGCCGGCAACCAGTGACCGTGTTCTGCACTTTCAGGAAAGATGCTGCCCGCTGAGCATGTCATCAGCGAACCTCTGGGCCGACTGGTTCGCAATCTGAGACCCCACATACCCATGCCGAGCCGGTGAGACGGTTCACGACATGGGAATATCGTTCCGTGCTCGAGACCTGATAGACGCCGCCTGACAGCAGCGCCGCGAGGACGAGCGCGGCTGAGAGCAGCACGACAGACCTGAATTCAATCATCTGGCACCTCCAAAGCCGGAAAACGACGGACCATAGACCGAAACGCCATGACCCGCGACCTGACCGATATTCCGATAGCGCCCGGCATCTATGCCGAGGAAACCGATCGCGGCGCCGAAAACCGCTGGAAGGCGGGCTGGAACGTGCGGTTTTTCAAGGGGCTGCCGGAAAAGATTGGCGGCTGGGTCAAGGCCTCGACGAACCAGTTTGCCGGTGCCTGCCGCGGCATGATCGACTGGCTCGGCCTCGACGGGCGGCGCTATATCGGGATCGGCACGCACAAGAAGCTCTATGTCTTCACCGGCGGCACATTCTCGAACGTGACACCCATCGCTGCGGCAGGCAACCTGACCGACCCGTTCGACACGACAGACGGCTCCGTCACCGTGCAGGTGACGCACAGCGCCCATGGGCTGACGGTGGGGACGACGGTCTATTTCTCGGGCGCTGATCCGGTGGGCGGCGTCACGATCGATGGCGCCTATGAGGTGCAGGGCGTTCTTGGCACAGACACCTACACGATCCTGCATTCGTCGGCCGCAACCTCGACCGCGACCGGCGGCGGCACGGTGGCCTATCAGTACGAAGTATCGGCCGGGCCGATCAATACAGTGGCGGGGCTCGGATGGGGCGCGGGGCCATGGGGCTCCGGCACCTGGGGCACGCCGCGTACCGTCTCGAACATCCTGCGCGCCGCCCGGACGTGGAGCCTTGTCCCTTGGGGCGAGGATCTGATCGCGAACTATCGGAACGGCCCGATCTATGTCTGGGACGCAAGCTCGGGCCTTGCCACGCGCGCCGCGCTCGTCTCTGGTGCGCCGGCCACAACGAAGGGCATTATCCTTTCGGCGGAGGACCGGCATCTCATCGCCTATGGCGCGCATGACGGATCGAACCTCGACCCTCTGCTGGTGCGGTGGTGCGATCAGGAGAACTACACGCAATGGTCGCCTTCCTCGACCAACACGGCGGGAGACAAGCGGCTCGACTATGGCAATGAGATCGTCGGCGCCGTCCGCGCGCGCGGCGAAATCCTGCTCGTGACCGACACGGCAGCGCACGCGATGTACTTCATCGGGCCGCCCTACACATTCGGTTTCCGCAATGTCGGCATCGGCTGCGGGATGGCAGGGCCCCATGCCGGGATCGAGCATCTGGGCAGCGCCTACTACATGGGCGAGGATAATTTCTATGTCTACAACGGCACGGTACAGACCCTGCCGTGCGATGTGAAATCCTATGTCTTCGGCGACATCAACCTGTTCCAGAAGGCGAAGATTCACGCAGGCCGGAACCAGAAGTTCGATGAAGTCATCTGGTTCTATTGCAGCGCGGCAGCGACCGAGATCGACCGCTACGTCGCGTTCAACGTCATGGACAGGACATGGAGCGTCGGCGGCTTCCCGCGCACGAAATGGCTGGACCGCAACGTCGCCTACGCGAGCCCCATTGCGACATCTATCGACGGCTATCTCTATGCCCACGAAACGGGCGTCAATGCGGACACCGACCCTCTGGTGTACAGCCTTGAAAGCTGGGACATCGATCTCGGCTCGGGATCGGAAATCCTGCACCTGAAAGCCCTGATCCCGGACTACAAGGCCATCGAGGGCAACCACGAAGTCGCGATCAAGGTCCGGAAGTATCCAAGCGACACACCGGTCACGAAAGGCCCCGCGGCGATCAGCGCCGCATCGAAGCGCGTCCCCCTCAGAGCGCGCGGGCGACAGATGTCGCTCGTCGTTTCGGGCGATGAAGTCGACACATCGTTCCGCATGGGCACGTGGCGCGCCGATGTGGTGCAGCACGGGAAGAGATAGATGGCAGCGCTTCCACAAGCCCCGCAGAGCTATGACCCGGCGGAGTGGCAGAAAATCCTGACCCAGATCGAAACCATGATGACGAAGCTCGCCCAGCCTGCAGCGACAGGATACCAGGTCACCAACGGCACGCAGTCTCGCACGTTCGACGCAGATACAACGGACCTTGCCGAGACGAACGACGTTCTCGCCACATTGATAGACGACCTGAAACAGAAAGGATGCATCGCATGAGCGCCTTCGAGGTGACGCCCTACGGCGGCGATGAGACGAAGTACGGTCAAGGGCCGGAGCACCTGTTCTTCAAGCAGGGCGGTGCTGGCCCGGGTGCGGGACCGGGCGGTAGCGCGATGACGCCCGCCGACGTGCAGGGCATGATGAAACTCCTTTATCCGAACCTCAACATGGACGCGAAGATCGGCGGCCGGTTCGGCATGGGCGGCATGGGCGGCATGGGGAATCCCATCGACGGCAGCGCGCCGTATCAGCGCTTTCAGGCGGGCCGCATGGGCGGCATCGCGAAGGCGAGACGAGCGGCAGCCCAGAAGAGCCAGCCGAACTGGCAGGCCGCGCTCGGCAGCAGCTATGACCCGAACATGACCGTGGCGGACGCCCTTGCCGCGCTCGGCATCACGGGTGGCGCCCTTGCCTAAGCAGGTCATTTCGATCAGGAAGGCAACGCCAGACGATGTTGTCGCGCTGAAGGATCTGGTCGTCTCGGGCCGGGAAGAATATTCTTTCGACATCCCGGAGCCCGAGCCCGTCGCAACGATGGCATGGGTTCTGAGCGTCATCGCTGTGGGTCACACCTATGTCGCGGAGGCGGACGGACGGATCGTCGGCTCCATCGGCATGCGGGCAGAGACGTGGCCCTGGGCGCCGGCCGCCCGGCCCTTCATCGTCAACGCATGGTTCTTCGTCGACGAGGGATACCGCAAGGGCGGGACCGGCGTTGCCCTGGCGAAAAAGATGCGGGACGGCGCAACTGAAGCGCAGGTCCTCGCGGTGCTGCAAATCACGAGCGGCGGCGCGGTTGTTGATCTCAAGGACAGGCTGATCCAGCGGCTCGGTTTCGAGTATGTCGGCGGGTCGTTCATCATGAGGCAGGACGCACATGGGTAGTCTATTCGGCGGCGGCTCGAGCAAGAGCACGCAGGTCAACGAGACCAAGCTCCCGGCATGGGTCGAGAAGGCGGGGCAGGAGAACTACAACCTTGCCAAAAGCCTCGCGAGCCGCCCCTATACGGCCTATCCGGGCACGCGCGTTGCCGGCCTGACGGGAAACGAGATGTCCGCGATCGACATGGCCGGCCAGACCGGCGCGTGGGGCAGCGACATCGACGCGGCGCGAGGCAACTTCGCCCGGGGCTCGGCGGCGCTGACCGCCGGCGATATCCAGTCCTACATGAACCCCTACATCTCCGGGGCCCTGAGCCCTGCGGCGCGCGAGCTTCAGGAGGCAGGGGCGCGGAACCTCAACGATGCGTCGGCGCGGGCGGTTTCGGCAGGCGCATTCGGCGGCTCCCGCGGCCGGATCGACCAGTCCGACGTTTATGAGAAAAACCAGCAGGCGCTGTCCGATCTCTTCAAGACCGGCTATGCCGATGCTTTCAATTCCGCGCTCGGCATGGCACAGGCCGACAAATCCCGCGCGCTTCAGGGCGGACAGGGCTTCCTGCAGACCGGCGCACTCGGCTCCGACCTTACCGATGCCGACATTGCCCGTCTTACGCAGACCGGCGCGTTGCAGCGCGGCGTCGATCAGGCCAGCCTCGACACGGCCTATAGCGATTTCACGGAACAGCGCGACTGGGACCTGCGCGGGCTCAACACGATGATCTCGGCACTCTCCGGTACGCCCTACAACACCACGACGACCGCGACGGCGACGCAGCCCGGCTCTTCTCCGCTTGGCCAGATTGCGGGGCTCGGCACCGCTGCGATGGGCGCGTATCAGATGTTCTCCGACCGCGACATGAAGGAAGACCGCTACGGCGCGGAAGACCCGGAAGAGACGCTGGGCGCGCTGGCAAGCCTCCCGGTCGAGCGCTGGCGTTACAAGCCCGAGGTTCGCGGTGCGCTGAACGACAATGGCGACGAGCATATCGGCCCGATGGCGCAGGACTTTGCCGAAGCCTTCGGCGGCGACGGCAAGACGATCGACATCGTGAACGGCTTTGGTGTGATCCTGAATGCGCTGAAGGGCCTTGAGGCCCGGACGCGCGCGGCGTGAGGAGGCGAGACACATGGCAAGCGCATTTGGATGGACGCCGGGTCAGGGCCAGACGGGATGGAACCAGCCCTCGACGCGAACCAGGAGCGTGATGCTGCCCGACGGAACGGCGCTCCCGGCGAGCGGCGCGCTGGCAGCCGAGCTTCTGAAACTCGCAGAAGCATCGGGCCTCAAGGTCACGGACGACACGCCGTCGAACCGCCCCGGCGCATTCGAGAGCACGGCACAGACCGGAGCCCTCATGGCGCAGCAGAACGAGGGTTACGACCCCGTTGCGGCCTACCGCGAACTTCTGCAGCAGAACGCGCCCGAGCCAGACACGCGCGGCATGAAGTGGAAGGACCTTGGCGACGAGGACAAGGGCATGATCCTGATGAAGGCCGGGCTTGGCATGATGGCGGCGGGTGGCCAGCCCGGAGCAGGGTTCCTCGATTCCGTTGCGCAGGGCGGACTGCAGGGACTGAGCGCGTTCGACAACATCCAGAACACACGCCGCGCGGCCCGTGACGCAGCGGCGAAAGAGGCAAAGGAATTCGCCCGCTGGGGAACGGAGCAGGGCATCAAGGCCGACGAGAATCGTATGGCCCGTGAAGACCGCCGTGCCGACCGGGCCGACACCAAGGCATATCGGGACGCGCAGCTCGGCATCTCAAACGCTCGGCTCGGCCTCGACATGGAACGGCTCGAAAGAGATGCAGGCGGGCTTTCGGCTGCCGACAAGCGCATCCTGGATGCCGTGGCGAAGGCATCGGAAGTGCCCGACCAGTTCGGCACGCCCATCGTGGACCCGCGAAAGGCAGTGCGCGCCCTGATCCAGCAGGGCCGCCCCGATCTCGCGGCGTTCTACGGCTACCGCCCGCCCCTCGATGCGCCGGCCGACCTGAGCGCAGAGCCGGACGGGACGATTGTCGAAGACGACAACGGCGACCGCTTCGAGAAGCGCGGCAACAAACTCATCCCTGTGGACTGACGAATGGCTTTCAAGGTCGTGTCGAGGCCGGACCAGGTTCCGGCAACGGGAGAGTCTGCGCTGGTGACGGCACCGGAGATGCGCGGCGGGTTCCGTGTCGTCTCGCGTCCGCAGCCCCCCGCGCCGCCGGAGCCCGGCCTTGGCGAGCGCGTCGGGGCGTTCCTGTCTGGTCTTGCGCCTGACCCGGCTCCGCTGCCTGAAGGCGTGGCGCCCCCCATCGGCGCCGGTTCCGGCCCCGCCCGGCACGAGGAAGGCAAGATCAGCGCGCCGGCCTTTACCGGCGCCGCCCCGGTCGAACCCGGTCCCGACCTCACCAAATCCGTGGCGAAGGCGATCCCGCGCGGCGCGCTCGATACCGCTGCCGTTTCAATCGAGCCCATGGCTCTGTCCCGGCGCGTGTTCAAGAACAAGATCGCCACGGCAACGGCAGGCATCCGCCGCGCCGCCGATATGGAAGACGCCGAGTTCAATCAGTTCCTGCAGGGCATATCGCAAAGCGATCTCTCCATGCCGGAAAAGGCCCGCCTTACGCAGTATGCGCAATATGTCCGGGCTGGCCGCCTCGCGCCGGAAGACGTGCCGGACATCACCGACACCTACGGTGGCAACATCGCACAGGACGCGATGGAAGGCCTGCGATCGCTCGGTGAAACGGCATTCCCGATCCCTGCTGAAGACGAAGAGCGCCTTGCCGTGCAGGTGGGCCGCGGCATCGGTTCATCCGTGCCCTATATTGCCGCCCGTGCCATTCCCGGCGGGCAGGTTGTCATGCCGGGCTTTGCTATGTCGGCCGGACAGGGCGAGGCGATCCAGCGCGCCGCAGAGGCCGGTCTTTCCGATGAAGAGCAGGCCCGCATCGGGCTTCTCGGTGCAGCCCCCGGCTTGACCGACATGGCCCCCATTGAACTGCTGTTCCGCGCCACGCCGATGCAGCCCGGCGTCAAGGGCGCGATGCTGGGCATTGCCCGCAAGGCGGTGGAGCAGGGCCTTGTGGAAGGCACGCAGGAAGCCGTGCAGGGCTTCATGCAGAACGCTATCGCGAAATACAACTATGCCGCCGAGCAGGGCCTGACCGAAAATCTGGACCGCGACGCGCTGATTGGCTTCCTTGTCGGCACGGTATTCGGCACAGGCGCGGGTGGCATTCAGGCCGCAACCGGCACCAGAGCGGAGCCCGTCATCTCATCCCCGCAGGCCGGTGGAGTGCGCGACCGCGAAGAACCGGCGCCCGGCGCGCCCACTGAGGCCGAAACCGCCGTCCCTCCGCCTGCATCTGCCGCGGAACCGCAGGCATCTCCTCCCGCGCCGGATGTTGCCCCCGCCGCCGCGCCCACGCCTCAGCCCCGCCCAGAAGAAGCCCCCTCATTCACGCGGGCCTTCGAGGAAGACGCCCTCGACCGGACCGTGCCGCCCGCAGAGGGGCAGACATTCCGTGTCGTCGAGCGCCCCGAGGAATCTGCCCCTGCCGCCCCCGAAACGCTCTACGACGAGGACGGCAACGCCATCGGCCAATACGACACCGCCACGGGCCGGGTCATTCGCGCCGCCGAGCCCACATCCCCCGCGCCCTCCGAGACAGCAGGCACCCGCGCCGAGCCGGTCCGCATCGAAACGCCTGCCGATGTGACGGCGGCAGCGGATCGCACCGCAGAACCGACCGAGGCCCAGAAGGAAGCCGGGAATTACCAGAAGCGCCATGTGAAGTGGCAGGGCCTCGACATCTCGATAGAGACGGAGCAGGGGCAGGCCCGCACAGGAACGGACCCCGACGGCAAAGCATGGTCCGTCACCATGCCCGTGCCCTATGGCTATCTGAAGCGGACCAAGGGCGCGGACGGAGAGCAGGTCGATGTCTATGTCGGCCCGGAGCCGAAGGCGCCGCAGGTCTTTGTCGTCGACCAGACCGACGCCGACACAAAGGCATTCGACGAGCACAAGGCCCTGATCGGGTTCCCTGACGAAGTATCGGCCCGCGCTGCCTATGAGGCCGCCTTCTCGGACGGCCGGGGACTGGAGCGCATCGGCGCGATCCGCGCCATGCCGGTGGCCGAGTTCAAAGCCTGGTTGCGCAACGGCGATACGGCGAAGCCTGCTGCCATGCCCGAACCGGCCACACCTCAACTGCCCGAGCCCGATGCTGCACCGCAGGGCCCGGCCCCGCGTCTGCGCGGCCGCAAGGCCAGCCTCGCCAAGGGTCCGCGCGACATCTTCCAGTTCCTCGCCGAACAGGGCGGTATCCGCGATGAAACCGGCGAATTGAAGGGCATGGACCTTCATCGCGTATTCCTGCCGGGACGGGGAAAACTGGTGCGCCCGGGCGGCATGCCGCTCGACAGGGCTCGCGAGCTCGCAGAGGAGGCGGGCTACATCACCGCGCGGCAGGCAAACGAGACGGCAAGCGTCGACGATCTTCTGCAGGCCCTTTCCGAGAATGCACAGGGGCGAAAGGTCTTCGCCACCGAAGACATGAACGAGGTGCAGGACCGCGAGGCAGAAAAGCGCGCTGCCGAGGAAGAGGACCGCTACGGTGAAGCGGCAAAGGAAGCCGATGCCGTGGCGCGGGAGAATGGCATTGTTCTCACCGATGCCGCACGCGCCGAAGCCGCGATGGCGATTGCATCGGGCAAGGACGCCGAGGATGCCGTGTTCGAGGCGGTGGAACGCGAGGCTATTGAAAGCGAAGCCCAAGAGGCCGATACTGCGGACTCTCAGGCGCTGAAGGACGAATGGAATGTCCCGTTTGACACCGGAAGAGAGACAAGGGCTGGAGGAACGGCTTCGCGACAGAGCGAAGCGACAGCCCAAAATGACGCCGAAGCGGAAGCGGAACCTGCTTCGCGTCGCGAACAACCTAGCCGCGATCAGCCGGGCAGAGGCGAAGAAGAAGGCGTAAGCCGCCGCACGGCAAGCTGGGTTATCCGCAACAAGGAAACCGGCGATGTCGTCATGGAGACGTTCGACCGCAAGAAGGTCGACGCGCTCAACACCGAAAAATATGAAGCCGTCCCGATCCAGAAGTATCTCGCCGGATTGAACGCGAGAGGTACGCCAGCGGCGCCCTCAACGGAGCGCACCGACGCGGGCGAGCAGACAGTCATCCCCGGCGCTGAACGCATCTCCGACAAGGCCCTTGCCGAACGCCGGATGGAGCAGCCCAGGCGCGCGACCCGCGAGCAGAAGCCTGCCGACGAAGGGCTGTTCGATACAGGCGCGCGGGGGCAGGGAGAGATGTTCTCCCTCGCCGAAACCTCCCCCGAAGTCTCGGCCCGCACGCCGTTCACCGGCGCCTTCCTCGAAAAAGCCGAGCAGCTTTATCCCCGCCTCCGCTCCGAACTCGACCGCCTCGGGCTGAAAGACATCGGCCTGAAACTGGCCGACACCATCGAGGCCTTCGTCAATGGCGAGCCCTTGACCGTGCAGGGCATGTACTGGCGCGACACGATCACGCTGGCGCTCGATGCACGGGACGATCCGGCCCGCACACTCCGCCATGAAAGCCTGCACGCACTCCGCAAGGCAGATGTCTTCACCGAGGCGGAATGGGCCACGCTCTCCAAGGAAGCGCAGAAGTGGCGCGCGGATTACGACATCGACCGCAACTATGCTGGCTTCCCCGAGGACGCGAAGATCGAAGAAGCCATTGCACACGCATGGTCGGACTGGAACACGGGCGCGGCAAATATCCGCTCCAATCCGGTTAAGCGCCTTTTCGCCCGCATCCGCAATGTCCTGAAAGCCATCGGCAATGCGTTCCGGGGCTTGGGCTTCCAGACCGCAGATGACGTGTTCTCTCGTGTTGAAAGCGGGGAGGTCGGATCGCGCCAGCGTGAGACTGGGGTAGCGGAGCCGCGCTTCTCGATTGCCCCGCCCACGGAAAGCGAAGCCTTCAAAAAGTGGTTCGGTGATAGCAAGGTCGTCGACGAGAATGGAAAGCCGCTCGTCGTCTATCATTCGACCGATAAGCGGTTTCAAAAATTCGATCCCAAAAAAGCTATCGGCGGGCAGCATTGGTTCACCAATGACCGCGAAGCAATTGAGCGAGGAGAGGTTGGTGCTGCCGGGCGTGGCGTGGTTGTGGAGGCCTACCTGTCCCTGAAAAACCCGGCCGGGTGGAGCGAATACGACAAGTTCACTCTGGATGAACTGATTTCGCGCGGGTACGACGGGCTGCTTTTGCCGGAGAAAGACGGGACCGCAACCTATGTCGCTTTCGAGCCGACACAAATAAAGTCCGTCGATAACCGCGGCACCTTCGACCCAAACGACCCTCGCATCCGCTTCTCCATCGCGGACCGTCCCGACAATCCCATCGGCAAGGACGCATTCGCCCCGAACCGGGATGTGATCGACTATCTCGCAGAAACGACACTTCCTCTGTCCGAACGCCTGCGCAACAGTTTCACACCGGAGACGATCCGGGAAACCGTGGATCGCTGGCGCACAGCGTTTCAGGACCGCTTCCTGCCCCTCCTGCGCGCACAGCAGGCCATCGAGCGCCAGTTGGGCCGGAAGCTCGGAGAGATCGAAAACCCCTATCTCGGCGAAGAACTGAGCGCTGGCCGCAAGGGCGCCAAGCTCGAAGACCTGTCCGAGAACATGGTGCGCCCGCTCTTCGAGGACATGCACAAGCGCGGCGTCTCGATAGACGAGATCGAAGCCTATCTCTATGCCCGCCATGCGCCCGAGAGAAACGCGCGCATCGCCGAGATCAACCCGGCCTTCCGTGGCGACATGATCGAGGAAGAAGGCGCGGGCTCCGGCATGACGAACGAAGATGCCGAAGCCATCATGAAAGCCGTGGACCGGGCGGGCAAGAAAGCCGACATGGAAGCCCTTGCGGCGCGTGTCGACGAGATGACGAAGTTCTCCCTCGACGAGCGCGTCAAGGCTGGCCTGATGACCAAGGCCGAAGCCGATGCGTGGCGCGCCAGGTACAAGCACTACGTCCCGCTGCGGGGCCGTGCCGAAGTAGAGGAAGAAGGCGTCATCCCGGATCGCCCCCGGCAGGCACGAGGCATCACCGTGACGGGCAAGGAATCGCGCATGGCGTTTGGCCGTCGTAGCCCCGCCCGCGATATTCTCGCCTACACGATCATGCAGGCTGAAGAAGCAATTGTGCGTGCCGAGACGAACCGTGTTGCGCAACGGTTCTACAACCTCGCCAAAGCCGCGCCCGACTCCAAGTTCTGGAAGATCGACAAGGTCGAAACCCGCCCGACATGGGTTAAGGCCCGGCAAGAAGTCGCTTACCGCCCCGTCAAGCAGGTAACGCCGGAGGACAGGGATTTCACCGTCTCGCTCAAGATCGACGGGGTAGAGCACCGCGTCACACTCAATCGCGACAATGCGAAGGCTGTTCGCCTTGCAGAAGCGATGCGGAATCTGAACGGCGATCAGCTTGGCATCGTGACGCAGGCGCTTGGACAGGTGAACCGATACCTCTCTCAAATCAACACGACGCTTAACCCGGAATTCGTCATCACCAATGCGTTCCGCGATCTCCAGACCGCCGCCATCAATCTGAACCAGTTTGATGTGAACCGTATCGTCACGCGAACGGTGAAGGACTACCGAAAGGCACTCGCCGGGTCGCTGAAAGGATCGTTCGGCAAGGCAGACACGGAATGGTCGAAGTATTACCACGAGTTCCGGCGCTCTGGCGGTCGGGTCTATTTCAATCAGGTCGAGGACATCGCCAAATTGCGGTCGCGCATCGAAAGAGATTTCCGAAGCGCCAAGCCGGGTCTGTCGTCACGAAAGGCGATCACGGGGCTTTTCGACTTCATCGAAAAGGTCAATCTCGGTGTTGAAAACGCTGTGCGCCTGTCGGCCTACAAGAACCTGCGTGAATCCGGCCTGACGCAGGCGCAGGCCGCAAGCATCGCAAAGAACCTGACGGTGAACTTCAATCGCCGCGGCTCTTACGGTCCAGTGATGAATTCGCTCTACCTGTTCTACAACGCATCGGTGCAGGGCACGGCCGTCCTTCTCAGCGCAACAAAATCCAAACGAGTGCGGCGCGTGCTCTACACGATCATTGCAACGGGCATCGCCCTCGACATCCTGAACGTCATGGCCAGTGGCGATGATGATGACGGCGAACTCTACTACGACAAGATTTCGGATTTCGACAAGAGCCGCAATCTGATCGTCATGATCCCGGGCGGGAAGGGGGAGCACATCAAAATTCCGTTGCCCTATGGCTACAACGCATTCTTTGCAATGGGCAGGTCAGCGTCGGAACTGGCGCGTGGAAAGGAATTCACCGACGTGGCGTCGGCGCTTGCCACAACAATCGTCGACAGCTTCAATCCCATCGGCGGCTCGGAGAGCCTGCTGAACTTCCTCTCGCCGACCATCGCTGACCCCGTCGTCGACTTGAGCCGCAATCGCGACTATGCCGACCGCCCCATCATGCCCGAGCAGGACCAGTACGGGCCAAAGGTGCCGGATAGCCAGCGATATTGGAATTCCGTCTCTCCGTACTTCCGTGCAATTACGGACACGCTGAATGAGATCACCGGCGGCACAGACATCGAGCCAGGCACCATCGACGTAAGCCCTGAAGTGCTCGAGCATATGTTTGGCTTCGTCACCGGCGCAGCCGGGACATTCTTCCAGAGAAACGTCGACCTCGTGGCCAAAATCGCCGACCCCGCTTCTGACGTTGCGTGGAACGACATTCCACTTGCTCGCAAGGTCTATGGCGGAGCGCCGCTCTGGTACGACAAGGCGATGTTCTACCAGCGGGCCGACGAAATCGAGCAGGTGTACTCCTACGCAAAGGGATATGCGGAGCAGGGGCGCGAAAGGGAGGCGGATCGTGTTTTCGCCAAGTATGGCCCCGTTATCAGACTTCGAGCGGTGGCGGCGCGAACACGAAAGGCTTTGGCCAATTTTCGGAAGGCGAGGGCTCTGTACCGAAAGGAATATGATGTCGGCAATATCGATCGCGCCACCTACACGAGCCACCTGAAAGATATCGACCAATCTGAAAAGAGGATCATCACCAACTTCAACAGGCTCTACCTTGAGCAGGTTCGTGGAGATGTGCCGAATGAAACGGGCGGGCCGCGTAAAATCAACGACGTGCTTGGCGCCATTGAGAGCAACGATCCAAACAAGATCGCGGCGGCACTCGACGCTGCCCCGGATGTCGATGTCGTTGAGGCGCTGAGAGATGCGAACCGCCCCGCCTTGGCGCGCATCGTCAGAAAGTCGGGCGATATGCGTCCCGAAGTTGCAGCGGTTTTGAGATCGGAATTGAGCTCGGAGATGACGGCATGAGCCTTATCAGCAATATTCAGGACCGGGCGTCTGACGCCGTGATCGCGAAAGTCGGCGCGGGGATGACCTATACCGGTGGCGGCACGGCGGCAGGCAGCGGCGTCGTCGCAATGGCGCAGAACACGGCGCATAACGGGCTGACCCTCGCAGAATGGGGCATCGTGGTCGGCATGATCGGCGTTCTTGCCGGTATCGCGATCCAGATTTTCTTCGGTGTCCGCCGCGACAAGCGCGAGAGCGAGGCGCACCGCCGGGTCATGGGTGCAGGGGAATGATCCCCGCCGCGCTCAAGGGGCGCCTCGCGCAGGCCGCCGGCGGTGGCGCCGTCGCAATCGCCATGGCCGTCGTGATCTGGTTCGAGGGCGTGGAGCCCGAGCCCTATATCGATCCGGTCGGCATCCCGACAGTCTGCGTCGGCCATACAGGCAGCGTAGACATGGGCCGCCTCTACAGCGGCGAGGAATGCGAGGCGCTGCTGCAGGGTGATCTCGGGGCTGCCTTCGCTGCGGTGGATCGGGGCGTCACGGTTCCACTGCGTGACGAAACGCGGGCCGCGCTGGCGAGCTTCGTCTTCAATGTCGGCGCCGGGGCTTTCCAGCGCTCCACGCTTCTGCGCAGGTTGAACGCGGGCGAGGGCGCCCCGGCCTGTGACGAACTCCTGAAATGGACCTATGCAGGCGGAAGGCAGCTTCCCGGCCTCGTTAACCGGCGCAAGGCCGAGCATGAACTTTGCCGTGCCGGTTTCGAGCGTGTCGCGGCGAATGACAATGTGCCGATCCCGCTCGCGCCACCGGTGAGGACTTGCAAGGCATGATCGTTTTCCTCGCATGGGCGAAAGCCAACTGGAAGCTGCTCGCCATTGCGGCGCTCGCAGGCGTTCTCATCGGCTCGCATATCGCGGTCTATCGCGTCGGCAAGTCTGTGGCCGAAGGCGAATGCACGGCTGAAAAGCTGGAACAGGCAACGACCGCGCTCGAAACCCTGACCGGCCGCATCGAGAATGCAGGCAAGCGTGCCGCCGATCTCGAAACCGGGCTTGCCGGGCTCCGGACCTCAGCCGCTCAGGCCAGAAAGGATATTCAGGATGTGCTTCCGAAAAATGATCGGGCTTGCGATCTGCCTGCCGCTGCTCGCGGCGTGCTCAACCGCTCGTCCGGCTATGCCGATTAGCTGCCCGGCAAGCGTGGCCCTCGTCCATGAGCCCCGTCTCGCCCGCAGCGCCGGACTCGACATGCCGCGGGCCGAGCTGCTCGAAGATGCGAGCCTCGCCCGAGAAGCCCATGAGGCGCTTCGCCGCCGCTTCAATTCCCTCGTGGATGACGTGAAGGCGTGTCAGTAGACGGAGGCAACCTCTAGCCGCACTCCGAATAGACAGATAGGGTCCGGAGACCGAAACCATGGCGAAGATCATCGTGGACATCAAAGCCGACACGTCGGAAGTGCGAGCGATCATCGAGGAATGCGCAAGGCTCGTATCGGAGCGCGCTATCCCGGATCATCTCATCTCCGAAATCGAAGCCCTTGCGGAGCCGAACGAGAAGCAAGGCGACGACATGGTCCGCATGGTCATGGAAGGCGATGTGCTTGTCGGCGTACCGGGCCCGCGGCTTCTCGCTCTTGTAGCCAATCTCAGGGCTTGCGCGGTGCGGTGAGCATTTTTCGGACCTCCGAAATATGGTTCAAAGAAGGGAAACTGCGATGAAAGAGAATATCTACGCCCATACCGCCCCCGCGGGCAGCTATCCGGAATATGTTTCGGTGAATGCCAGGGGAGGTAAGATTGAAATCGTTGTCCGCTCCGAGCAGGCGAGCGATGGCGGCCCCGGCGCAGTAGCCGAGATCAGATTGAGTGAGGAACAGGCCAGGGAGATGACGGCGGCGCTCTTCGCCGCGCTCGGCGGCACTATCGGCAAGGATAGCGCCGCCCAGATCGATCACATGGTTGATCGCTTTCTGAACTGGAAGTTGCCGGAGAACTTCAATCCCGACGGAGGCATCAGCTTCCAAAAGACGACGAACGAAAACACGCCCTGGCCGCACAAAAGCGAGCCTGTGGGCACCAATCTCTTCGACGCACAGCAGGCTAAAGCGATGGTGCTCCACATGATCGAGGGCTTGCCGGCCAGATGACCGATCCCGCTGGCAGACCGGGTTATGTCTGCCGTGCCCTTCCTGGGCGATCCTCCCTTGGAAACTTGGCCCCGCTTCCTTCATTGGAGGCGGGGCTTTTTTGTGCATTGGTGTACATCGATGTACACTGACGATGCTGTGGCGAGGGACAGGACGGGTAGAAGATAGGCCTCGTCGCCACTGACGCAGCAAGGAGCGGCTACGCCCAGAGAAGCCGTCAGGCTGGCCTCCGGCAACGTTGCAAAGCCGCCGCCCATGTCCGACCGCGCATCGCGCATGGGGCCTCGCCTCGCAGCACATAGCCCCGCCTCAGAAATGAGAGCGGGGCTTTTTTATTGCGCGTCGGGAAACGGCTCATAGCCATGACTGCCGAGATTCGACGGCATGCGGATCGAGGTGTTGCGGCGGCCGCATTTCGAGCAGCGGAATCGGGTCAGAAGCCATCGTCGCGGCGCGGCCGGGCCCCAGCGGACCACCAGCGGCGCGAGCGGCAGGGCCGCGTGATGGCCGCAGCCCGCCGTCTCGCAGTAGAGCCGCACCCAGCCGGGCTCGATCCGCGCCATCTGGCCGAGGGTGCGGATCGGGGCGAGGTTCTTGAGGCGGTCGCTGGCCATGGTACTCCGGTTCAAAGGAGACGCTGTGCAAAGATGACCTAAGTATTTGATTTGAATGGTGGACGGTGACGGGCTCGAACCGCCGACCCCTGCGATGTGAACACAGTGCTCTACCAACTGAGCTAACCGTCCGCTGCGCGGAACGCGCATCCTCGGGCCGAGGGAGCCCGTCTATAGGCTTGTGCCCCACGCCAAGTCAAGCCGTTGTGCTCCTGCTTGCGGGAAAGACCCCGCGGGTTAGGCTGGCATAAAAGGGAAAAAGGGAGGGTAACCATGTCGCAGAGATCGGGCCTGAGCACCGCCGCCACGCTGGCGCGGCTCGCGCTGCGCGGGGCAGGGAGAATGCTGAAGCCGCGCTCCCTCGGGCCGGCGGCGGGCCCTGCATTCGAGCGGAAGATGACGACGCTCGTGGCCGATCCTGCCGTTGCGCCTCTGGTCAAGGAGATGCGTTGCGTCACGCTCCGGCCGGACGAGGGATGGCAGGATACGGGCATCGATATCGAACCTGGCGATGAGGTGACGGTCCTGGCGGCAGGCGGCTTCTGGGCCTCAAGACCGCTCAATCTCGGCTTTGGCGCCGGCATCGGCCTCTGGCTCCGGGCGGGTGCTGGCCACGCCATCTGCAAGACGCCTGGCAATGCCTCGACGGTGACGACCGCCGAGGGCGGCCCTCTCCAGATCGTCGCAAAGCCGCCCGGAGAATGGGCGGACGAATCGGGGACTTTCGATCCGGCGTTTCCGCGTGTCGGCCTCACGGGTGAAATTGGCGCCTGTCTCATCCTCTGGCGGGGGCCTGCGCTTGCCGGTCTCGAGGCAATGGCCCGCGCGGGCGACCATGAGGGTCTCGTTGCCCGTGCTCTGGAAGAAGCGCGAAACCCGGTGCCGCCGCCCCCGGGCTGGCGCTATCTCTGGCGGCTTGGCGATGGACGCATCTTTCGCGAGGCGCAGTCGCGCGAGGGGCACAGCATTTGTTGCCACACGTCGGGCGATGTCGGCATATTGCAGTTCCCCGCCGATTTTCCGCTCACGGAGAATACGCAGCTCAGATGGCGATGGAAGGTGGATCGACTGCCATGCGACCTGCCTGAGGATATCCAGCCGACACATGACTACCTCTCCATTGCGGTAGAATACGATAATGGGCAGGACCTCACTTACATGTGGTCGTCATCCCTTGCGGAAGGAACGATCTTTCGTTGCCCGCTTCCCTATTGGGATCAGGTGGAAACGCATTGGGTGCTGCGGTCAAACGCCGCCGATCTCGGCAGGTGGCTGGAGGAAGAGCGGCCGCTGCGTGCGGATTACGCGGCGGCGATCGGCACGCCGCCTGCCCGGATTACGCGCGTCTGGCTCATTGCCGTCAGCGTTTTCCAGCGTCGCGAGGGAATTTGCGAATATGCAGGGATCGAGCTCGCCGATGGCGACCGCGTCCTGAAAATTCTCTGAAAAACCTCAGCCGAAATGGGCGGGCAGGAGCTTTGCGAGGGCTGCCGGAAACTCATCGAAATGATCGATGGTTGCTTCGGCCTCGAGCTCCGCCACGGGGATGCGGGTATAGCCAAAGGTGACGCAGATCGAGGGCAGCTTCGCGTTCTTTGCGGCATGCACGTCGGTTTCGCTGTCGCCCACCATCACCGAATGCGCATTCTCGCCGCCGAGCCGGCGGATAGCCTCGAAAAGATGTTCGGGATCGGGCTTTTTCACGGGCAGCGTATCGCCGCCGATCACGACCGGGAAATAATGGTCGATGGCCAGCATTTCGAGGAGCTTGCGCGACAGGTCCTCCACCTTATTGGTGCAAACCGCCATCAGCGCGTCGCGTTCGGCCAGCCGGTCGAGTTGATCGCGCACGCCCGGCCAGAGCTTCGTGTGATCGGCGATGTGCCTGCCGTAATAATCGAGAAATTCGTGGAAGCTTCGGTCGAGCAGCGCCTCGCTCGCCGGGTCGCCCGTCTCGCGGAAGCCGCGCTCGAGCAGAAGCCGCGCGCCGCCGCCCACGAGATGGCGCACCCGCTCCTGCGGCACGCGCTCGCGTCCATGCAGTTCGAGAATGACGTTCAGAGTCTCGCAGAGATCTGCCGCCGTGTCGGCAAGCGTCCCGTCGAGATCGAAAAGAAGGGTGGGGCGGGGCATGGGCATCCGGGGACGATGGGGAACCGCGCCTGTCTCGCATGGCCTCCCGGCTCTGGCAAGCCCGGGGATTTTCCGCCATGATTTTCCCATGTCGGTCCGTACTCGCTATCAGTTCCGCATGGCCATGCCCGGTCGCGACGAGGAAATCCTCGGCCGCCTCCTCGTGGCTTGCTGGCGGGAGGCTTATCCGGGTGTGCTGCCCCGCGACATTCTCGACCGGCTTGATGCAGGCCGCGAGGCCGCGAAATGGCGTGGAAGCCTTCAAACGGGCATCGCCTGGGTCGCCGAGCAGGCGGGAGAGCCCGCGGGCTTTGGCCATATGCGGGGCGCCGAAGTGACAACGCTTTATCTGCGCAAGCAGGATTGGGGCGCGGGACTTGGCGCCGAACTCCTTGTCCGGCTCTTTGATGAGATCGCCTGTCTCGGCCGGCGTGAGGCTTTCCTCTGGGCGCTCGAGAAGAACACCCGCGCCCGGGCTTTTTACGAACGGATGGGAGGACGCTGTGTCGCCCGCCGTCCCGTGGGCTTTACCCGGCACCCCGAGATCATGGAGGTCCGGTACGATTTCGTGCTGGATTAATCCGCCGCCTTCAGCCCCTCGCGCGACCAGTGGCCGAGGCCCGCAAACGTGCGTTCGTAGCAGGCGAGCCCGTTCGCGATCACGTTTTCCCGCCAGGACTGGCGGCGAGGCGCATAATCCTCACGAATCTCTTCGAAATAGCGCGCGGCCTCCGGCGCGTCGAAACCGCCGATGAAGCGCAGCCAGCGCTCCAGCATCGGCACGCGCATGGCCTTTGCCGCATTGTTCTTCGGTTGTGCCGAGCGGAACTCGATAACGGCACCGCTGAATTGGGCATGCGGTGCCAGCATTTCCTCGATACCGTGAAACATCGTGCCGCGCCGTGTCGGCCTTTTCGATCCCCACATGGCCTCGACCGTTTTCGGATCGAGCGCCTCGCGCCCCCACCATTGCGCCGCGCGCTGGAAGCCCTCGCTGCCGGGCTCCGAATAACAGAGATAGATGAGTTCCCCGTCGCCCACGGGGCCCGAATGCCAGTCCACGAAGCCGACCCGATGTGCACGGGGGAGTTCGCGCGCGACGATGCCCGCAAGCGTCAAATTGGACCACTCGGGCGCGGTGCCGCCGAAATGATAGCCATCCGGATGCGTGTACTGGCCGCGGCTGATCGCATCCTCGAGTGCCCACTGGCCATGCTTTTCCACGAAACGCGCACCGGCGGCGAGCATCTTCTGCACGGCATCCTCGCTCATCGAGTCCGGACAGAGAATCCGGTGGAGTTCGTCATAAAGCGGATTTTCAGGATGCGGCTTTGTGTGGTCGAGGAAATTGCGGTTGAGATCGACATTGTTTTCCGTGCCGCGCAGGCCCCAAGCGAAGCCGAAGGGATTGACGGCATGAACCATCAGCAGGGCAACGCCCTGGGGCAATGTCGCCGGGCCCGTTTCGCGAATCCATGCGGTTTGCGCCGCCGAGCCTCCATAGCCCTCCGCGCCATGCGTTCCGCTCACATTGAGCAACACGGTTTCTGCATTGGCCGGTCCGAACCAGGCTGTATCCATGAAGAGCCGCGTGCCGCCGGGGCCGCGTGCATTGCCGTTCTCGTATGACTCAATGCGGGCGCCAGCCCCGGAGGCGGCGGCGAGAAAGCGCTGCCGCGCTTCCGCATAGGATTCCGAGAAATAATCGCTGGCTTTCATGCCGCTGCAATGTCCTTCCGGGGCCTTTCCGGCACCCGCTGCGAAATGCTAACAAGGGACAGGCCCTGTCACGGGGCCGATTTTCGCCTATATGACGCGGTGAGCCGGGCAAACGCAAGAAAGCCCGCCGGACGCGCCGGATTTCGGGATTTTTCATGACCCTTGCCTCGCGCCTCAAGGACAAGACGCTTCTGAAAACCCGTTGTTTTATCAACGGGGAATGGGTAGGCGCGGACGCGCCACAAATCGACGTGACGGACCCGGCAACCGGTGACCTGATCGCCACGGTTCCCTCGCTCGGCGCGAAGGACGCTCGCGAGGCGATCGAGGCCGCGCACCGCGCACAGAAGGCATGGGCGGCGCGTCCCGCGAAGGAACGTGCAGCCGTGATGCGCCGCTGGTTCGACCTGATGATGGCGAACCAGGACGACCTGGCCGCGATCCTGACCGCGGAACAGGGCAAACCGCTGACGGAAGCGAAGGGCGAGATCGCCTATGCGGCCTCCTTCATCGAATATTATGCCGAAGAGGCAAAGCGCATTTACGGCTCCATCGTACCGGCGCCGACGAGCGACCGCCGCATCGTTGTGCTGAAGCAGCCGATCGGGGTCTGCGCCGCGATCACGCCGTGGAATTTTCCTGCCGCCATGATTACGCGCAAGGCCGGCCCGGCGCTTGCCGCCGGCTGCTCCATGGTTGTGAAGCCTGCGACCGCGACGCCGTTTTCCGCCTTCGCACTGGCCGAGCTTGGCGCCCGCGCGGGGCTGCCTGCCGGGCTTCTCAGCGTCATCACCGGCAAGGCCGGCGCCATTGGCGGCGAGATGACATCGAACGCGCTGGTGCGCAAGGTGACGTTTACCGGCTCGACGGAAATCGGCAAGGAGCTGATGGCGCAGTCCGCGGCGACCGTGAAGAAGGTCGCGCTCGAACTCGGCGGCAATGCACCTTTCATCGTTTTCGACGATGCCGATATCGATGCCGCGGTCGAAGGTGCCGTCGCCTCCAAATATCGCAACACGGGTCAGACCTGTATCTGTACCAACCGCTTCCTCGTACAGGCGAAGGTACATGATGCCTTCGTGGAGAAACTCACCGCGAAAGTCGCGGCGCTCAAGGTTGGCTCCGGTTTCGAGGATGGCGTGGCGCAGGGTCCGCTGATCGACATGGCCGCCGTCGAAAAGGTCGAGGAACACATCGCCGATGCGCTGGCAGGCGGGGCGAAAGTGACGACCGGCGGCAAGCGCCACGCGAAGGGCGGCTCCTTTTTCGAGCCGACCGTCATCACCGGCATGAAGCCGGAGATGAAGGCCTCGCGCGAGGAAACATTCGGTCCGCTCGCGCCCGTCTTCCGCTTCGAAACGGATGAGGAGGCGATCGCACTTGCAAACGACACGCCCTTCGGCCTCGCTTCCTATTTCTACAGCCGCGATATCGGCCGCGTCTGGCGCGTGGCAGAAGCGCTTGAATATGGGCTTGTCGGCGTCAATGCCGGGCTGATCTCGACGGAAGTCGCGCCGTTTGGCGGTTTGAAGGAATCCGGGCTTGGCCGCGAAGGCGGGCCGTGGGGCATCGAGGAATTCCTGGAAGTGAAATATGTGGCGATGGCGGGGCTCTGACCGATGAATGCTGACGAACAGAAAAAGGCAGCGGCCATTCGCGCGCTCGACTTCGTGAAGCCGGGCATGAAGCTTGGCCTCGGCACGGGCTCGACGGCGGAACATTTCGTCCGCGCCTTGGGCGAGAAGGTGAAGCAGGGGCTCGATATTGTCGGCGTACCGACATCGGAGCGCACGGCGAAGCTCGCCGAAAGCCTCGGCATCCCGCTTTCCAATCTCGACGATACGCCGCATCTCGATGTGACGGTCGATGGCGCGGATGAACTCGATGGCGACCTTCGCCTCATCAAGGGTGGCGGCGGCGCGCTGCTGCGCGAGAAGATCGTGGCGACGGCGTCGGATCGCATGATCGTCATTGCGGATGCCTCCAAGGTGGTGAATACGCTCGGCGCCTTTCCGCTGCCTGTGGAAGTGGTGCCCTTCGGCGCTGCCGTCACCGCGCGCAAGATCGCGGAAGTGGCGGGCGCGCTCGGCTGCACCGGCAAGATGTCGCGCCGTGCGGATGAATATGGCGAGCCCTTCTTCACCGATAACGGCAACTTCATCTATGACTGCGATTTCGGCACGATCCCGGATGCCGACGCGCTGGCCCCGGCGCTGAACCGGATTCCGGGCGTAGTGGACAATGGATTGTTCACCGGCATCGCCACGCTCGCCATTGTCGGAACGCCTTCGGGTACCGATATTATCGAGAAGCATTAACGCACAGAGCGACCGGAAGCACCGCCATGGCCAAATACGACTACGACCTCTTCGTCATCGGTGCGGGCTCGGGCGGTGTGCGCGCGGCGCGCATCGCGGCGACCCATGGCGCGAAAGTGGCGATCGCCGAGGAGTATCGCGTCGGCGGCACCTGCGTCATTCGCGGCTGCGTGCCGAAGAAACTCTTCGTCTATGCGAGCCATTTTTCCGACGAGTTCGAGGAAGCGGCGGGCTTCGGCTGGACGGTCGGCGAAGCGCGCTTCGACTGGAAAACGCTCATCGCCAACAAGGACAGGGAAATCGACCGGCTGAACGGCATCTATATCCGCAACCTCGAGAAGGCGGGTGTCGAGATCGTGAACAGTAGGGCGACGGTGAAGGATGCGCATACGGTTTATCTCGACGCGGAAAAGAAGGATGTCACGGCGGAGCGCATCCTGATCGCCGTCGGCGCCACGCCTTTCCTGCCGGATATTCCCGGCATCGAACACGCGATCACTTCGAACGAAGCCTTCCATCTCGACGAATTGCCGAAGCGCATCGTCGTTGTTGGCGGCGGCTATATCGCGGTTGAATTCGCCGGCATCTTCAACGGCCTCGGCGTCGAGACCATGCAGCTCTATCGCGGGCCGCTCTTCATGCGCGGCTTCGACGACGATCTGCGCGAGCTTCTTTCGGAGGAGATGCTGAAGAAGGGCGTGGATCTGCGCATGAACTGCGACATCGTCTCCATCGAGAAGAAGGATGGCGAACTGCACCTGAAGCTCACCGATGGCGACGTCATTTGCACCGATTGCGTCATGTATGCGACGGGCCGTGTGCCTAACACCAAGGGCCTCGGGCTCGAGGAGGCGGGCGTGAAGCTCGGCAAGGGCGGCGAAGTCATCGTGGATGCATATTCCCAGACGGCTGCGCCGAGCATCTATGCGGTCGGCGACGTGACGGACCGTGCGAACCTGACGCCCGTGGCGATCCGCGAGGGCCACGCCTTTGCCGACACGGTCTATGGCGGGAGGGACGTCAAGGTCGATCACTCGATCATTCCGACGGCGATTTTCTCCCAGCCGGAAATGGGCACGGTCGGCCTCACCGAGGCGCAAGCGCGCGAGAAGCCCGGGGACGTCGATGTCTACAAGACCGCCTTCCGCGCGCTGAAGAATACCTTGTCCGGCTCGCAGGAGAGGACCTTCATGAAGCTCGTCGTGGATGCGAAGACCGACAAGGTGCTCGGCGTCCATCTCATGGGCCCTGCCTCAGGCGAGATGATCCAGGCGGTCGGCATCGCCGTGACCATGGGGGCGACCAAGGCCCAGTTCGACGCCACCATCGCGGTCCACCCGACCGCCGCGGAAGAGCTCGTGACGCTTCGTGAGAAGTGGCAGGCCCCGGTGGTGAAGGCGGCCGATTAACCGCGATTCCTGTGTCTTTCAGCCGGATCAAGGGCTTAGGCTTCCCTTTAGAGCCCTTGTGGACTATATATCCGCCTTCCATATGAGGCTGGCGAGGACCCGGCGGAAAGGGCCGTTTCCCGCGCTTTTCCTCGCGTTTCGGAGAGAAGACGATGGCGGAGACTTGGAAACCGGAGAGCTGGCGCGCAAAGCCCGCCAAGCATCTCCCGGCATACCCGGATGAGGCGGCGCTGACCGCCGTTGAAGCGCGCCTGCGCTCCTATCCGCCGCTCGTGTTTGCAGGTGAGGCCCGCAAGCTCAAGGCAGATCTCGCTGAGGTCTGCGAGGGCCGTGCTTTCCTGCTGCAGGGCGGCGACTGCGCCGAGAGCTTCGCCGAATTTTCCGCTGACAATATTCGCGACACGTTCCGCGTGCTGCTGCAGATGGCGGTTGTGCTGACCTTTGCCGCCGCCTCGCCCGTGGTGAAAGTGGGCCGCATCGCCGGCCAGTTCGCGAAGCCGCGTTCCTCGCCCACCGAGACGATCGGCGATGTGACGTTGCCGTCTTATCTCGGCGACAACATCAACGGCATCGAATTCGATGAAAAGGCCCGCGTGCCCGATCCCGAAAGGCTGCTGCGTGCCTATTCGCAGTCGGCCTCGACGCTGAATCTCATTCGCGCCTTCGCGCAGGGCGGCTATGCCGATCTCGACTTCGTGCATCGCTGGAACCTGGGCTTCGTCTCGGACAGCGCCGAAGGTGCGCGCTACGAGGAACTCGCGAACCGCATCACCGAGGCGCTCGACTTCATGCGCGCTTGCGGCGTGGACAGCGCCTCGCAGCCGCAGCTCCATACGACCGAGTTCTACACGAGCCATGAGGCGCTTCTGCTCGGATACGAGCAGGCGATGACGCGCATCGATAGCACCACGGGCGACTGGTACGACACCTCGGCCCATATGCTCTGGATCGGCGACCGCACCCGTCAGCCCGATCACGGCCATGTCGAGTATATGCGCGGCATCAAGAACCCGATCGGCATGAAATGCGGCCCGTCGCTCGACCCGGAAGAGCTGCTGCGCCTGACCGACGTCCTGAACCCGAAGAACGAGGCCGGGCGCCTCACCCTGATCTGCCGCTTCGGCGCGGAGAATGTCGAGAAGCACCTGCCGCAGCTCATCCGCGCCATCGAACGCGAGGGCAAGAAGGTGGTCTGGTCCTGCGATCCGATGCATGGCAACACGATCAAGGCGTCTTCCGGCTACAAGACGCGGCCGGTGGACCGCATTCTTGCTGAAGTGCAGGCCTTCATGGCCGTGCACCGCGCCGAGGGTACGCATGCGGGCGGCGTCCATTTCGAGATGACCGGCCAGAACGTCACCGAATGCATCGGTGGCGCGCAGGCGATCTCGGAGACGCAGCTTGGCGATCGTTATCACACGCATTGCGACCCGCGCCTCAATGCCAGCCAGTCCCTCGAACTTGCCTTCCTCATCGCCGAAGGATTGAAGAAGGAGAGGGCGGAAGCGCGCCGCGAACAGCAGGTGGCGCTCGGCGCCTGGTAAGGGCGGCACACAGACGAAATGAAGGGCCCGGTGGAAACATCGGGCCTTTTGCATATCGGCACGCGAGCGGCTAAAAGGGCTCGGGGGGCTTTTCAGGCTGGAGTGCCCGTGAGCCAGAACGCGACCGTTTCATCCGAGTCTTGTCCGCCGCTGCGCATTGCCGCTGTGGCTCTCATTGGCTGTGCGCTTGCCGCGCCTGCGGAAGCCTCGAAATGGCGCGGCCCCGGGGAAGACGACAAGCTCCACGCTGTCACGATTTTCATGGGCGAGGGCTCTGAAGACAATTTCAGCACGGTTGTAGAGAATTTCTTCTATGTGGAAGGAAGCTCGGATCATGTGCTTGGGCTCACCGCGTCGCGACTGCTTGGCTGGTATGGCGAGGCGCTGAGCTTCGAGGGCGAACTCATGTATGCCTGGCACCACGGGCGCGAGACCTATCACGAAATCGGCGCCGCCGTTTACGCGCGCTGGCATGATTTTCCCTGGAATGAATATCTCGTGACGACGGCGGCGGTGGGCTTGGGCCCGTCCTATACGACGGCCTTCCCGCAACTCGAGCAGCAGCCGGATGGCAGCCGCTCGCGTACGCTCAACCAGTTCAACCTGCAGGCGACCTTCGCGCTGCCGTCCTATCCGGACGTCTCGCTCGTCACGCGGCTGCAGCACCGCTCCGGCGTGTTCGGCCTTTTCAATGGCGTGACGGATGCTTCGAACTTCGTGACGGTGGGCCTGCGCTACGACTTCTAGCTGACCTTTATGAGCCGCCGGCCGAGATTCTCGCCCTCGAAGAGCCCGATAAAGGCCGCCGCCGATCCTTCGATGCCGTCCGAAACGTCTTCTGTGTAGACGAGCTTGCCGTCGTGAATCCATTGGGCCATCTCGGCCTGGGCTTCGCGGAACTGCTTGAAATAGTCGAAGACGACAAGCCCCTCCATCCGCAGCCGGTGCGTGATGAAGCGCGTCACATTGCGGATGCCGACAAGTTCATTGTCCGCGCGGTTGTATTCGCTGACCTGGCCGGAGACGACGATGCGCCCATGCTCCTTCATGTTGAGGATCGCCGCATCGAGCATTTCCGCGCCGACATTGTCGAAATAGATATCGACGCCGTCGGGGCAATGTTCCTTGATGGCGGCTTTCAGGTCCGCGCCGCGATAGGAAAAGCAGGCATCGAAGCCGAGTCCCTCCACATAGTCGCACTTCTCCTTCGAGCCCGCGATACCGACGACCTTGCAGCCCTTCATCTTTGCAATCTGCCCGGCCGTTGCGCCGACGGGCCCTGCGGCGGATGAGATCAGCACAGTGTCGCCTTCCTTCGGGCGCCCGAGATCGAGCAGCCCGAAATAGGAAGTGAGGCCCGGAATGCCGAGCACGCCGATCGCCGCCGTGGGGCGGAGCTTGCCGTGATACAGTTCCGGCGGCAGGATCTGCACGCCGCGGCCATTCGAGATGGCATGGGTCACCCAGCCGAAACCGCCGGTCACGCGGTCGCCCGGCTTGAACTTCTCGTTCTTAGATTGCTCGACCACGCCCACCATCGCGCTGTCGATGGTCTGGCCCACGGGAAGCGCCGCCGTGTAGCTGTCGCCGGAAAGCCGACCGCGCATGCCGGGATCGACAGAGTGATGCTCCGTGCGGATCAGGATTTCATGCTCGCCGATGTCCGGCAGCTCGATCTCCTCCAGCCGGAAGTTCTCGGCCTTCGGCTTCCCCTCGGGCCGCGAGGCCAGCACCCAGCGTTTCGCTTTCGTCGGCATGATTCTTCCTCCCTCTTTGAAAACAGTATGGCCCGGGTTTTGAACCCGGGCCACCATGCCGTCGCAGAAAGAAGAGCTTTACACCGCCTTGTCGGGGCCGATCTTCACCAGCATCTTGCCGAAATTCGCACCTTTGAAGAGATTGAGGAAAGCCTTGGGCGCGTTCTCCATGCCTTCC
>JAHBYL010000059.1 GCA_019635955.1 Parvibaculum sp. | reverse complement strand
GGAAGACAAGAAGCGGCGCGAGGAAGCGGAAACCCGCAACCACGCCGAAGCCCTTGCGAACGGCACGGAAAAGACACTCGCCGAAAACGCCGACAAGATTGGCGCCGACGTGAAGGCGGATGTGGAAGCAGCCCTCGAAGCGCTCAAGGCGGCGCTCAAGGATGGCGACGCCGCCACCATCAAGGCGAAGTCGGAAGCACTGACGCAAGTCTCGATGAAGATGGGCGAGGCGCTCTACAAGGCGGCACAGGCCGAAGCCGAGGCGGAAGCCGCCGGCGGCGAGGGGGGCCAGTCCCATGACGATATCGTCGATGCCGACTTCGAGGAAGTCGACGACGACAAGAAAGATCAGGACAAGTCCGCCTGATCCGGCTGCGTCATGACGCCCGCTTTCACAAACACAAAGCCGGAGCGGGTGCGCGAAAGCGCATCCGTCCCGCATTCGCTTTCAAGGTGATCCCTCATGTCGAAGCGCGATTTTTATGACGTGCTCGGGGTGAGCCGCAACGCGACGGCGGACGAGCTGAAAAAGGCCTTCCGTACGCTCGCGAAGAAATATCACCCCGACCAGAACCAGGACGACAAGGAAGCGGAGCAGCGCTTCAAGGAGCTCAACGAAGCCTACGACGTGCTGAAGGACGAACAGTCCCGCGCGGCCTATGACCAGTTCGGCCACGCCGCCTTCGATGGCGGCATGGGCGCGCGGGGCGGGCCGGGCGGCATGGGCGGCGGCTTCGGCGGCGCCTCCATGTCCGACATATTCGACGATCTCTTCGGCGAATTCATGGGCGGCCGCGGGCGAGGGGGCCGGCGCGGCAATGGCCAGATGCGCGGCCACGATCTCCGCTACAATATGGAGATCACGCTCGAAGAGGCGTTCGAGGGCAAGAAGGCGCAGGTCCGCGTGCCGGGCTCCGTCGCCTGCGAAGTCTGTCATGGCTCGGGCGCTGCGCCGGGCTCGAGCCCCGTTACCTGTCCGACCTGTCATGGCGACGGCAAGGTGCGCGCCTCTCAGGGTTTCTTCACGGTCGAGCGCACCTGCCCGACCTGTCACGGCCGCGGCCAGACGATCGACAAGCCCTGCACCGCCTGTCATGGCGCGGGCCGCGTCGAGAAGGAGCGCACGCTCTCGGTGAACATTCCCGCCGGCGTCGAGGACGGCACGCGCATCCGCCTAGCAGGCGAGGGCGAGGCCGGCATGCGGGGCGGGCCTTCGGGCGATCTCTACATTTTCCTTTCGGTGAAGCCGCACCGGCTCTTCGAGCGCGACGGGGCGGACCTTTTCTGCCGCGTGCCGATCTCGATGGTCACTGCCGCGCTTGGCGGCGAGATCGAAGTGCCGACGCTTGGCGGCAAGAAGGTGAAGGTGAAAGTGCCGGAAGGCGCGCAGACCGGGCGCCAGTTCCGCCTGCGGGCCAAGGGCATGCCTGTCGTCAATTCCCGCGAGGTGGGCGATCTCTATATCCAGATCACCATCGAGACGCCGGTGAACCTGACCAAGAAACAGAAGGACCTCCTCAAGCAGTTCGAGGAGGCATCCTCCCCCGGCAACAGCCCGGAAAGCACCGGCTTCTTCGCCAAGGTGAAGGAGTTCTGGGACGGCTTCCAGAACTGAAATTCCCGGCTAATCTGAAAGCCCCCGGCGGATCTCCCCCGGGGGTTTTTCACGTCCGGATTTCCCATGACAGCGCCGCTCTCCGCCTATCTCGTGCCGATCGCCCTTCTTGTCGCCTCCAATGTCTTCATGACGGCGGCCTGGTACTGGCATCTCAAATTCACCTCGACGCCGATCCTGACCGTGGTGCTTCTCAGCTGGAGCCTCGCCTTTTTCGAATATTGCCTCGCAGTGCCTGCGAACCGGATCGGCTATGAGGTCTTCTCGGCGGCCCAGCTCAAGACCCTTCAGGAAGTCATCACGCTTACGGTTTTCGTGGTGTTTTCGGCGCTTTATCTCGGCCAGACGCCGACCTGGAACACTGGCATCGGCTTCGCCTTCATCGCGCTCGGGGCGTGGTTTGTCTTTCGCGGCTGAAAGGGGACTGGTATAGAGCCCGCAAAGGCCTCGGGAAACGGAACCATGGCACAGGATATCAGGATCGCGGTCACGGGCGCGGGCGGCCGCATGGGGCGCACGCTTCTCCGCCTCATCGCGGAGACGGACGGGCTTGCCCTTGCGGGCGGCATCGAATCCGAAGGATCGCCCCATGTCGGCCGCGATCTCGGCGAGCTGGCGGGGCTTGCGGCGCCGCTCGGCATGGCCGCGACGGCGGACGCGCTTACCGTCATCAAGGATGCCGATGCGCTGATCGACTTCTCCGTGCCCGCGGCAAGCGTCGAATTCGCCGCGCTCGCCGCCCAGGCGCGCATCGTCCATGTGATCGGCACGACGGGCTTTTCGGACGCAGAGGAGGCCCGCATCGAGGCGGCGGCGCGCCATGCGACCATTATCAAGGCCGGAAACATGAGCCTCGGCGTCAATCTTCTCGCCGCGCTCGTCGCCCAGGCCGCGAAGGCGCTCGGCCCCGAATGGGATATCGAGATCGTCGAGATGCATCACCGCCACAAGGTCGACGCACCGTCGGGCACGGCGCTGCTGCTCGGCCAGGCGGCGGCGGAGGGGCGCGGCATCTCGCTCGGCGACCATTCCGAGCGCGGCCGGGACGGGCTCACCGGCGCGCGCACGGAGGGCGCCATCGGCTTTGCGAGCCTGCGCGGCGGTTCCGTCGTCGGCGAACATGACGTGATCTTTGCCGCCGAGAACGAGCGTATCGTGCTTCGCCATATCGCGGAGGACCGCGGCATCTTCGCGCGCGGCGCGCTCAAGGCCGCGCAATGGGGCCAAGGCGTCGATGGTCAAAGGAGGGGCCCCGGCCTCTTCAGCATGGCCGATGTGCTCGGCCTCAAGTGATTTCTATACGGATGAATGGAGCGACACTTGGCTAACCTGCTTGTGCTTGTCCGCCACGGACAGAGCGAATGGAACGAGAAGAACCTGTTCACGGGCTGGCGCGATCCGGGGCTGACCGAACAGGGCAAGGCCGAAGCGAAGGAATCGGGCGAGGCGATGAAGAAGGCCGGCCTCCATTTCGACGTCGCCTTCACCTCGGCGCTTTCGCGCGCGCAGGAAACGAACCGCATCATGCTGGCCGAACTCGGCCAGAGCGATATCGAGATCGTGAAGGACCAGGCGCTCAACGAACGCGACTATGGCGATCTCTCCGGCCTCAACAAGGACGATGCGCGCGAGAAATGGGGCGAGGAACAGGTGCATATCTGGCGCCGCTCCTATGACGTGCCGCCGCCCGGCGGCGAGAGCTTGAAGATGACGGCGGAGCGCGTGCTGCCTTATTACGAAAGCACGATCCTGCCGCGCGTGCTGAAGGGCGAGCGTGTGCTCGTCGCTGCGCATGGCAACAGCTTGCGCGCGCTCGTCATGCAGATCGACGGGCTTTCACGGGAAGAAGTGCTCAAGCTCAATATCGCGACCGGCGCGCCGATCGTTTACGAGCTCGACGACAAGGGCAAGGTTCTCTCGAAGAAGATGCTGATCGAGCGCGAGGCGCATTAGGCCGGCTGCGGCGCGGCCTTCAGCTTCATGAGGGCGCGCTCGAGCGCGGCGGCGAAATCGGCGCGTTCGGCGGGCGAGAGCTGCGAGGCGAGTTCGACCTCGCGGCCATGGCTCACGAGATGGAGCCTTGTCGACTCGTCCGGCAGCTTCCTCAGGGCGACACGCACCCAATAGGGCTGGAGGCTCACGGCCTCGGCGCGGCCCTTCGCATCGACGCGGCGGATCCGCAATTCATCGTCTGACAATTGCACCGTTTCATGGGCGCGGGCGGCGCGGTAATTCGCGCGGAAAGCCCACCAGACGGCAAGCACTTCAAGCCCGCAAAAACCGAGCACCGGCCAGGCGCCCTTCGCCATGAAATATGCCCCGGCCGTGAAATTCACCGCCGCGACGACGCCGATCAGGATCGCAAAGCCGCGCATGGAGAGCGAACGATGCGGCAGGATCACCGCATCGAAATGAAGCGGCGGCGCGAGCGGCTCGGCGGTCGGGGGCGGGGCTCTCATGCGTGAAAGGTAGGCCTGCGCCCCGGGCCCGGCAAGGCGGCAATATGCCCTTGCGGGGCGCCCGGCTTATGCGCAAAGTTCCGGCCCATGACCCGCGCCAGCCCGATGAAAAAGCCCGATATCGCCGAGTTCTTCCGCCGCCTCGCCGAGAAGCTGCCGGAACCCAGGACCGAACTCGAATACCGCAACACCTATACGCTGCTCGTCGCCGTGGTGCTGTCGGCGCAGGCGACCGATACCGGCGTCAACAAGGCGACGAAGGAACTCTTCAAGACGGTCGATACGCCGCAGAAGATGGTGACGCTCGGCGAGGCGGGGCTCGTGCAGCATATCAAGACGATCGGGCTCTACCGCAACAAGGCGAAGAACGTGATCGCGCTGTCGCGCATGCTGATCGAGCATCATGGCGGCGAGGTGCCGCGCGACCGGGCGGCGCTGGAGGCGCTGCCGGGCGTGGGGCGCAAGACCGCCAATGTCGTGCTCAATGTCGCCTTTGGCGAGCCGACCATCGCCGTCGATACGCACATCTTCCGCGTCTCGAACCGGACGGGGCTCGCGCCAGGGAAAGACGTCGTCGAAGTCGAGAAGAAGCTCGAGAAGGCGGTGCCGGAAGAATACCGGATGCATGCGCATCACTGGCTCATCCTCCACGGGCGCTATGTCTGCAAGGCGCGCAAGCCCGATTGCCCCGCCTGCCCGGTGAGCGATCTCTGCCGCTTCAAGGCGAAGACGGTGGCCGCCTGAACCTCACGACACCGGCGCGATTCGTTTCGCGATGACGGAGGCAAGGCATTGGTCCTTGTCCGTCGCGCCGCCTTCGAGCTTTCGCGCATCGACATGGCGCGCGCCTTCCTCACCGTAGAAATAGAGGAAGAGGCTGCAATCCCTCCCGCCATATTGCCAGATCTCTGCGCTGGGTTCGGTGCGGCGAAAATCGGGGGCACCGAGACGGGCGGAAATGGCGGCGGGCGCGGCGCCGATCAGCGATTGTGCAGTGAGGGGGCCGGAGCCCAGCGAGGCGGCGCGGGGCATGCCGCCCTGCGGTGCAGCGCAGGCGGCGAGGACAAGCGGCAGGGCAAGCGCGAAGAGAGCTTTCCTCAATTTCATTCTCCTCAGGCCGCAGTGCGGCGGGCGGCAAGACCCTTATAGGTGTGGACCATGAAGGCGGTCGCGAAAAGCGGCGCAAGAAGATTGAGCAGGGGCACTGTGGTGAAGAGCGCAATGGCGACGCCTGCAAGGAAAATCCGGAAGCGGTAGCGCTCCCGCATCGCCTCGACCTCGGCGGGCGCGAGATGGCGAAGCGCGACGAGCTCGAAATATTCGCGGCCGAGGAGATAGCCGTTCACGATCCAGAAGAGCGCGAGGTTGACGCCCGGCAGCAGATAGAAGGGCAGCGCCAGCAGGTTCACGATGATGAGTACCAGCGTGAAGCGGAGCGCCACCACCACCGACTGCCAGAAGGGCTGGTCGGTGCCAGGCGGATCGGCCGGATAGTCCTCCGCCTCGACGCGGGCGGCGATCACCTCGAGAAAGAGGCCCGCGACCAGCGAGACGACCGGATGGACGAGCGGGATCAGCACGATCACCGCGAGGAAGCGGGCAATGAATTCGATCGCCGCATCGAGCCAGCCGCCCGCAAGATCGGGCCCGAAGGTCGGGAGCGCCGCCAGTGCCCATTGCAGCCCCGCGCCGAAGAGCACCAGCACGCCGAGCGTGATGGCGAGCGTCAGCCACATCACCCGGCGATAGGGCGGGGCGAATATTCCGCGGAAGGCGCGCAGCGCATCGGACAGCATGGAGAGTTCCCTGAATTCGACACTCTAACCTAGTGCGCCCTTTGCCCTGCTGCAATTTCCGCCGTGCATCAGCGTTAACGTGCCGCTTTGGACATATGGGACGCAATCCCTATACTGCGGCCCCGCATCCCGAATTTCTTCAAAAGACTCCCAGAGGATCATGACCGAAATAAAGTATGACGTGGCGGGCATCGGCAATGCGCTGGTGGACGTGATTTCGAACGCCGACGACAATTTCCTGACCGCGAACGGCATCGAGAAGGGCGGCATGACGCTGATCGATGCGGTGCGCGCCGACGAGCTCTATGGCAAGATGTCGGCGGCGGTCGAAATGTCGGGCGGCTCCTGCGCCAACACGATTGCGGGGCTTGCCTCGCTTGGCGGCAAGGGCGCCTTTTTCGGCAAGGTGAAACGCGATCAGCTTGGCGAGGTCTTCATCCACGACATCAAGGCGCTGGGCGTCCACTTTCCTGCGGTGCCGGCCGGCGAGGGCACGCCGACCGGGCGCTGCCTCATCATCGTGACGCCCGATGCGCAGCGCAGCATGAGCACCTTTCTCGGCGCAGCGCAGAAGCTCACCGCCGACGATATCGACGCCGAGACGATCAAGGTGTCCGCCGTCACCTATATGGAAGGCTATCTCTGGGACGAGCCCGGTGCGAAAGAGGCTTTTCTGAAAGCGGCGAAGATCGCGCATGAGGCGGACCGCCTCGTCTCGCTGACGCTGTCGGACAGTTTCTGCGTCTCGCGCTACCGCGACGAGTTCCGCCGGCTGGCGAAGGAGGAAGTCGATCTTCTCTTCGCGAACGAAGCCGAAATCCTATCGCTCTACGAGACGGATATTTTCGACGAGGCATTGCAGCAGGTGCGCAAGGACTGCAAGTTCGCCGCGCTGACGCGTTCCGAACAGGGCTCTGTCATCGTCGCCGATGGCGAGGTGCATGTGGTCGACGCGGAGAAGGTTGCGAAAGTGGTCGACACGACCGGCGCGGGCGATCTCTTCGCCGCGGGCTTCCTTTACGGCCTCACCCGCGGCAAGGACCCGGTGACCTGCGGACGGCTCGGCGCGCTTGCGGCGGCCGAGGTGATCTCGCATTACGGGCCCCGGCCGCAAGTCTCGCTGGCGGAACTGGCGAAGGCGAAGGGATTGGCGTGAGCGCAACTCCTCACATGTCGTCATGACCCGCTTTATGCGGGTCATCCACGTCTTTCTTCTTTGGGAATATTTCGCAAGACGTGGATGGCCCGGACAAGCTGGGCCATGACGAATCTATTTTGAGCTATTCGTTCCCCGGCGCCCTCACAGCTTCCGGAGATAGACGTCCCGGATGCGGTGGTCGTCGCCCTTGCGCAGGATGAGGTCGGCGCGCTGGCGCGTCGGCAGGATGTTCTTGTGGAGATTGGCGAGGTTGATCGAGGTCCAGATCGAATCCGCCGTCTCGACCGCTTCGTCTTCCGTCAGCTTCGAATAGCGATGGAAATAGGCGGCCGGGTCCTTGAACGAGGTGCGCCGCAAGCTCAGGAATCGCTCGATATACCAGCGGCGGATCGCTTCTTCATCGGCATCGAGATAGATCGAGAAGTCGAAGAAGTCGGAGACGAAAGGCTGCGGCTCGTCGCCTTCGGCGGGCTTCCAGGGCTGCAACACGTTGAGCCCCTCGACGACCAGAATATCCGGACGATCGACCACGACCGCATCGCCCGGCAGGATGTCGTAGGTGAAGTGCGAATAGACCGGCGCCTCGACGCGGGCCGAGCCCGCCTTCACATCGGAGAGGAAGCGGATCAACCGCTTGATGTCGAAGCTTTCGGGGAAACCCTTGCGCTGCATCAGCCCGCGCTCTTCGAGCACCCTGTTCGGATAGAGGAAACCATCCGTGGTGATGAGATCGACCTTCGGGTGGTTCGGCCAGCGCGCCAGAAGCGTGCGCAGGATACGCGCCATGGTGGACTTGCCGACGGCGACCGAGCCCGCGACGCCGATGATGTAGGGCACCTTGTCCTGCGCGCGGCCGAGGAAGTTCGACGTCACGCGATAAAGCTCCTGCGTCTCGCCGACATAAAGGTTCAGCAGGCGCGACAGCGGCAGGAAGATTTCCGACACTTCGTCGAGCGAGATGCGCTCGCCAAAACCCTTCAGTTCCTCAAGCTCCGCCGCCGACAGGGGGAGCGGCGTGTCCTGGCGGAGACGGCCCCAATCCTCGGCGGTGAAATGGCGGAAGGGCGAGAGCGAGGCCGAGTTGCCGTTCGCTTCGATCTTGGCTGCGGACATGGGTTTCGCGTTCCCCCGTTCAGCGCTCGGCGCGCGCGGCTTTTTCATCGAGACCGGAGCGGCCTTCGCGCCGCTCGAGCTCGGCATAGACATCGGCCGGATCGAGATCCAGCGCGGCAAGAAGCACCAGCCAGTGATAGAGCAGGTCGGCGCTTTCGGAGACGGCGCCCTTGCGGTCACCAGAGGCTGCGGCGATCACGGTTTCGACCGCTTCCTCGCCGAGTTTCTGCGCGCAGGCCGGCACGCCCTTCGCGAGAAGCTTCGCCGTATAGGAGGAGGCCGCATCGGCACCCTTGCGGGCGGCGATGACCTCGAAAAGGCGATCGAGCAGCTTTGCATCGGCGGCCATGGGGCGCACTCCGGGCGGTTGACTGCCGCTCTCGCCGGGCCCTTCATGGCCCCGCGCGGCGGCATTGCGTAGCAGATTTACGGAGTTGAGGCCAGTGGCCGGGCTTTACGCGGCGTCAGAGCCGCGTCGCAAGGCGCGTGCCCGCCAGTTCGCCGGTCTTGGCGCCGCTCTGGTCGGCGCCCTTGAGGTCCGCGCCGCGCAGGTCCGCGCCGCGCAGATCGGCGCTCTTCATGTTCGCCCGGTAGAGAATGGCGTTCGAGAAATCGGCGGCGGCGAGGATCGCCCCTTCAAAATTTGCATCCGCCAGGATCGCCTCGTGGAAATTCGCGCTGGCAAGCACCTGGCGCGAGAAGTCCACCCGCGAGAGATCCATGCGCGAGAAATCCGCCCGCGTGCCCTGCTTCTCGCCGGTCTGAATCCATTCGAGATGCGCGATGAGAATCCGCTTCATGCGTTCGGGCCCCGGCGCAGGCCGAGGCCGCGTCGCGCGCATCAGGTCGCCGCGCGAAACGGTCGCCTCGTCCATCACGGCGCGGCGGAAATCCGCATCGGCAAGATTGGCGCCCTTCAGTTCGACGCCGCGAAGTTCGGCGCCGGCGAAGCTCGCGCCGCGCAGGTCCGCGCCTTGCAGGCTCGTGCCCGAAATCGAGGCGCCCTCGAAATCCGCATCGAGCAGCTTGCATTCCGACATGTTGGTGCCGAACATGCGCGCGCCGCGGAAGGTCGAGTTCTCGCGGCCGGTCGGCGCGGTGGCGCCGCGCTTGATCACCGCGCCGCGGCGAAGGTCCGCGCCGTCGAGCTGCGCATCCGTCATTTCGGCATCGGCGAAGTTCGCACCGCGCAGATCGGCGCGGGAGAAGTTCGTGCGGGTCATGTTGCAGTGATCGAAATTCGCGCCGAAGAGATTTGCGCCCATGAAATGCGCGTCTTCGAGATTGCAGCCGGAAAAGTCGCAGCCGATGAAATGGCCCTGCGCGAAGTTCAGGCTGCGGAAGTCGAGACCGGAGAGATCGCATTCCTTCATCACGACGCACCAGCCGTTCGGAATGCCCTTCAGGTAGCGCTCGTGAAGTTCGCAGAGCTTCTTCAGCGCCTCCTGGCTGATGCGCCGCCCGACGATGGCATTATTGTCCGCGCTCTTGCTCCGCGCCGTCTGGGACGGTTCGGGCTGGCGGGCGGCGGTCGTGGGGGAGCGATCTGACATTGACGGGGAACCCTGACGCTACGCGGATACTGCACTCAACGAACGAAGAGACAGGGCGATCCTATCGTCCGAGAAATTCAGATTTGATTAATGGGGAAATGCCGCTCTCGCGGAAGGCGGTTTACCGTTCGCTCACGCTGACTTGCGCCAGAACGGGACGGTTTCGGCAAAGCGCTTCCAGAGACGGATCGCGCCTTTCCAGTCGCGCTCGGCGCGCTTTTCATGGAAGGCGATGACGCGGGCGGACGCCGCCTTCATGGCGCGGCCGTCGGAGAAACCGTCGAGAATGAGATGCGCGGTCGCGACGTCGTTCAACCCGCCAAAGACATCCTGCATGCGCGAGAGATGGCGGAGCCAGGGCTTCACATCCTCTTCCGCATAGAGCGAGGTGAAGAAGTGGAGCGCGTAGCGCAGCTTCTTCAGCCGCTTGCGCAGCTCGTGACGCTCCTCCATATCGAGCTTCTCGATATCGCGGGCGAGTTTCGCCGCCTTTTTGAGCCGCTTCTCAAGCGCGTCTTCCGCGAAGTCATGCGCGAGGGCCGGCGCCTTCGGCCTTGTCTCGAAGCCGCGTTCGGCGAGGAAGAGACCATATTCGAGAAGGAAGCGCGTGTAGCGGCGCGAGGAAATGGCGGCGCGGGCATTTTCCCAATGTTCCGCGCGGGCGGCTTCGGCGCGCATGCGCAATTCCTTGATGCCCGCATTCACGGGCTTCACCGGCGCGAGAATGTCTGCAAGGAAGACGTCGAAGTCGCGCGCCGCGCCGAGTTCGTTCGCGAGCCATTTCGCTTCCGCGGCGAGATGATCGGCGCGCTCGCCGCCGATGGCGGGGCGGAAAATCTCGAAAGCCGAGCGCGCGCGGCGAAGTGCGACGCGCATCTGGTGCAGCGCCTCGGGCAGGCCCGCCTCCATGGCCGCCGCCTCGTTCGCCATGAGATGCACAAGGCAGTGACGCAGCACCGCCGCATAGGCATCGGCAAGGGAAATGCCGGCGGGCAACGCAATCGGCTCCGCCTTTACCGCTTGCGGCTTTTGCTCGTTGAGAAGGGCGAAGCCGCGCTCCGACTTGCTGCGCATGCCGATGCGGAGATCCGCCACCTCGTTCAGGTCGAGGGCGAGGCGGTAGAGGCTCGCGGGCGTGCCCTTTTTCAGCTCGAGTTCGATTTCGCTGACCGGTGCATCGCGGCCGCCGGCGCGCAACGCGCCGAGGTCGAGCGCGAGCTCGATGCGGTCGCCTTCGGGCGTCGCGAGATTGTGGACCGTGCGGCGGATATCGCTTTCGAGGCGCGGCGCGAGCGCCGAGCCATTGGCGAGTTTGCGGATGCGCTTGCGCAGATCGGCGGGCAGGCGGTTCAGGTCAGGCGCCGAGGCGCCGCGCGGCAGCCGCGCTTCATGCTCGCCCGTGTCGCGCGCCAACGCGCCTGTGCCGTCGGCGGAGGCACCGGTTTCCGTCTTCAGCGTCTGGATGAATTCATTGCCGCTCTTGCGCAGGCGGAGTGCCAGGCCGTTCTGACCGAGCGCGAGCTTTTCCGTGTCGAAATAGACCGAATGGAGATGCTTGCCGCTGGCGCGACCGCGCTTCAGCCTTTGCAGGGCCGGCGCTCGCTTCACGCGCTCAAGCTCCGCAGGCTCGCAGACGAGCTTCAGTTCGATTTCGCGGTCGGACATTATTCGTTCGTTCGTGCCCTGGATGGGGGGCGAGGGTCACGCGCAACGGGCCCCAGTTCGCGGTCATTGTGACTGTAGTAGAACCGGGACGCAATTGTCACAAACGGGCTGCGGCCATTTTGCGCGGGGGTTGTTGTGTGGCGCGCGGCGCCGGACCACAAGGAATTGTGGTCAGAGCCGCATGGGGAGGCCCGCCGCGGCCATATAGGCCTTGGCCTCGCCGATCGTGTGATCGCCGAAATGGAAGATCGAGGCGGCAAGCACGGCGCTCGCATGGCCGTCGCGGATGCCTTCGACCAGATGATCGAGATTGCCGACGCCGCCCGACGCGATCACCGGCACGGGGACGGCATCGGAGACGGCGCGTGTGAGCGCGATGTCGTAACCCGATTTCGCGCCGTCGCGGTCCATCGAGGTGAGGAGGATTTCGCCGGCGCCGAGAGCCGCCACCTTCTTCGCGAATTCGACAGCGTCGATGCCGGTTTCCTTGCGCCCGCCATGGGTGAAGATTTCCCACTTGCCGGGTGCGACCTGCTTGGCGTCGATGGCGACGACGATGCATTGATTGCCGAATTTTTCCGCCGCGACGCGCACGAAATCCGGATTGAATACGGCAGCCGTGTTGACCGACACCTTGTCGGCACCGGCAAGGAGCAGCGCGCGCACATCTTCAACCGTGCGCACGCCGCCGCCGACGGTGAGCGGCATGAAACATTGCTCGGCGGTGCGGCGCACCACATCGAAAATGATCGCGCGCTCTTCATGGCTTGCCGTGATGTCGAGGAAGCAGAGCTCGTCTGCGCCCGCCGCATCGTAAGCGCGGGCGGCTTCCACCGGATCGCCTGCATCACGAAGGTCGACGAAGTTCACGCCTTTCACGACGCGGCCGTCCTTCACATCGAGGCAGGGAATGACACGGGCCTTCAGCATCAGCGGGAGCCTTTCAGGAGCGCCAGCGCCTCTTTCGGATCGAGACGGCCATCGTAGAGCGCGCGGCCGGAAATCGCGCCTTCGATGCCGGAGCAATTGGCGGCAATGAGTTTCTTCAGATCCTCGATCGAGGAAAGGCCGCCCGATGCGATCACCGGAATGGAAATCGCGTCGGCAAGCGCCACGGTCGCCTCGATATTGAGACCCTGCAGCGCGCCGTCGCGGTCGATGTCGGTGTAGATGATGGCGGCAACGCCCGCATCCTCGAAGCGGCGCGCCATGTCGAGCACCTTGAGGTCGGAGACATCGGCCCAGCCTTCGGTCGCCACGCGGCCGCCCTTCGCATCGAGGCCGACGGCGACGCGGCCCGGAAATTTCCGGCAGGCCTCGATCACGAGCGAAGGGTTCTTCACCGCGGCCGTGCCGATGATGACGCGGGTGACGCCCTTTTCGAGCCACATCTCGATCGTCGCGATATCGCGGATGCCGCCGCCGAGCTGGGCGGGCATGGAGATCGCCGCGAGAATGCTTTCGACGGCGCCGGCATTCACGGGCCGTCCCTCGAAGGCGCCGTTCAGATCGACGAGATGGAGATAGTCGAAGCCCGCTTCCTCGAAAGCGCGCGCCTGCGCCGCCGGATCGTCATTGAAGACGGTCGCCTGGTCCATCAGGCCATGCACGAGACGGACGCATTGGCCGTCCTTCAGATCGATCGCGGGAAAGAGGATCATCGAATGTCTTTCAGACTCGCCACTTCAGGAAATTGCCGATCAGCGCGAGGCCGAGTTCCTGGCTCTTTTCGGGGTGGAATTGCGTGCCCGCCATATTGTCCTTCGCGACCATGGCGGCGACGGGGCCCGCATAATCGACGCGGGCGACAAGCGCATCCGGCTCCTCAACCGCAAAGGCATAGGAGTGGACGAAATAGGCGTGGGTCGCCGGCATCGCCTCGAGCAGCGGATGCGGGCGCAATACCTCGAGTTCGTTCCAGCCCATATGGGGAATCTTGAGCGCGGCATCGGCCGGTTCGATCTTGACGACCTCGCCTTTCAGCCAGCCGAGCCCTTTATGCACGCCGTGCTCGAGCCCGCGCTCCGCCATGAGCTGCATGCCGACACAGATGCCGAGAAAGGGTTTTGCCTGGCGGCGCACCGTGTCCACCAGTGTTTCTTCCATACCGTGAATGGCGCGCAGGCCCGCCGCGCAATCGCCGAAGGCACCGACGCCCGGCAGCACGATACGATCCGCCATGCGTACGGCTTCCGGCTCCCTCGTCACCAGAATGTCGGCGGCGAGATCCGCTTCGCGCGCGGCACGCTCGAAGGCCTTGGCGGCGGAGCGGAGATTGCCGGAGCCGTAATCGATGATCGCGACTTTCATCATGGGTCAGTGTCCGGGCTTCGGGCCGGCATCGGGGAAGAGGCCGAAGACGCCGCTTTCGGTTTGCGCCGGTTGCGGGCGGCGCGGCCAGACCGGCGCGGTGACGGGCTTCACCTCCTCGACGGCGAGCGGACGGTCCCAGCCCGCGAGGAAATTGCGTTCGGCTTCCTCGAGCGAGGCGCCGGTGGCAAGCCCCGCCGCGCAATAGCCCCGCCGCGCAAGCGTCCAGCGGCGGATGTCGTTTCCTTCCGCGCCGAGCATGAAATTGAGCGCGAGCGAGACCACCATGGCGGCGGAGGCGCCGAAGGCTGCCTGCGCCACCCAGGAAAGCGTGACGGCGAGGCCGATCCAGATTGCGAGCGCCACCCACATGCGGTGGTAGAGGAGCCAAGCCCATGAAAAGGCGAAGGCCGGAAAGGAGAAGCCCTCCTTCACCAGCACGATCCCGTCGCCGTCGAGCGGCGCGCCGGGAAGCTCGTGGACCGTGTAGATGCGCATGGAACTCATTCCGCCCGGAGACCGGGCAAACGGCTTAATTCGCGCCCTGTCTATGACAGATCGCGGTCAAAAACCAGCGAAACACGGGCGCCTCAGGTGCCGAGCACGCCCTTGGTCGAGGGGATGCGGGTGGCCGCGCGCGGGTCGATCTCCACCGCCTCGCGAAGCGCCCGGGCGAGGCCCTTGAAGCAGCTTTCGACGATATGGTGATTGTTCTCGCCATACATGTTTTCGATATGCAGCGTGATGCCCGCATTCTGCGCGAAAGCCTGGAACCACTCCTTGAAGAGTTCGGTGTCCATATCGCCGAGCTTCGGCTTCGTGAAATTCACCTTCCAGACGAGATAGGGGCGCTGCGACACGTCGATCGAGACGCGGGTGCAGGTTTCGTCCATGGGGATGATGGCCGTCGCATAGCGGCGGATCCCCTTGAAGTCGCCAAGCGCGCGGCGCACGGCCTCGCCGATCACGATGCCGGTATCTTCGGTCGTGTGGTGGAAATCGATGTGGAGGTCGCCCTGCGCGCGGACCTTGAGGTCCATCAGCGAGTGGCGCGAAAGCTGCTCGAGCATATGGTCGAGGAAGCCGATCCCCGTATCGACGTCATATTCGCCCTGTCCGTCGAGATCGAGCGAGACGAAAACATTCGTCTCCTTGGTCTTGCGCTCGACGGTCGCTA
>JAHBYL010000058.1 GCA_019635955.1 Parvibaculum sp. | reverse complement strand
ACGAACCGCATCGAGCAGTTCCTTCTTCACCTCTTCCGGCTCCTCGAAGGAGCGGCGCGCAAATTCCTTCTGGTTGTGCAGGATTTCGCGGCGCGTGATCTCGTGAATCCAGGCCTCGTCCACCTGCAGTTCGCGCAACCGGTTCGCAAGCTCGTTTTCGTTGCGGCCCGGAATGAAATAGGTCGGCGAGCGCTGCAGCAGCGTGACATGGCCGCAGTCGCCCGCGATGGCCGGGACGAGCGTTGCCGCCGTCGCGCCCGAGCCGATCACCACGACATTCTTGCCCTTGAGGTCGATATCTTCCGGCCAGGTCTGCGGATGGACGATCCGGCCCTTGAACTTCTCCATGTCCTTCCATTCCGGCGTATAGCCGGTGGCATGGCGGTAATAGCCCTGGCACATCCAGAGGAAGTTGCAGGTGAAGGTGAAGCGCTCGCCCGTGTCGGTGCGCGTCGCTTCGACCGTCCATAGATTGTCCTTGCTCGACCAGGTGGCCGAGGAGATGCGGTGGCTGTAGCGGATATGGCGCTCGAGGTCGTTCTCCTCGATCACCTCGTTCATATAGGTGAGGATTTCTTCCGCCGTGGCGATGGGCGCGCCGGTCCAGGGTTTGAAGCGATAGCCGAAGGTGAAGAGATCGCTGTCGGAACGGATGCCCGGATAGCGGTGCATGTGCCAGGTGCCGCCGAAGCTGTCGAGCGCCTCGAGGATGACGAATTTCTTGTCCGGCGCCTGCTGCTGCAGATGCCAGGCCGAGCCGATGCCCGAAATACCCGCACCGACGATGACGACGTCGAAATGCTCGGCCTTGGAAGAGCCCTTTGCCCCCGGCCTTTCAAGCGTGTCCGTTCCTGTCATTTCCCTGCCTCTTCTTGTAGCGGCGCTTCTTCGGTCGCCGGATTTCAATGGCCCCTATCTTGAGGCCATGAAATCTAGGGTCAATACCCTAAATTTCCGCAGGGCGGACTAAATTGACGCAGGGTTATGGCAGGGCCCGCCGGTAGAGATGCCAGGTAGCGTGGCCGAAGACCGGCAGCACCACGAAAAGCCCGAGAAACAGCGGAAGAGAGGCGACGAGCACGCCAAGCGTGACGAAGACGCCCCAGCCGAGCATGACCACGGGGCTCTGAAACACCGTCTTGATGGAGATGATCATGGCGGTGACCATGTCGACCTCCCGGTCGAGCAGCAGCGGGATCGAGATGACGGTGATCGAGAAAAGGACGAGTGCCAGCACCGCGCCCACCACATGGCCGATGCCGAGAAAGAGGAGCCCGTCCTGCGTGGTGAAGACCACGGTGAGGAACTGCTCGAAAGAGGCGAAGGAGACGAGGCCGAGGAAAAGCGCGATCAGGAGCCGCACCTGATACATCCAGATCCAGAAGACGAAGAGCATGACGAAAGCCATCCACGAGACTTCGCGGCGGCGCTGCGCCCAGATGACGGAAACGACATCGCGCCACGCGGGCCGCTCGCCCGCGGCAAGCCGGCGGCTCACCTCGTAGAGCCCGACGGCCGCGAAGGGCCCGACCAGCGGAAAGCCGATGGCGAAGGGATAGATCAGCCAGGGCAGCTGCCAGACCGTGAGCGAGGCGACGATGACCGCACCGATGAGCGCGAAGACGCCGCCGATGACGAGGCCGAACAAGGGCGCGCGCAGGAAATCCCGAAACCCCGCTTTCAGGGCGAAGGCGAGATCGCCGAATGTCATGGTGTGGATGCGCGGCAGACTGCCCGGCAAGGCCGGACCGGCGGACAGATCGGACATCTTCTTCCTCCCCTGAAACGAAGACGCTGACAGGGAATTATGATCAGAAGTTGAGACGTCCTTCCAGTGGCGTCATGCCGCAGCGATGCTTGCCGCCACGCCGCCGCCTGCGAGATAGGCGGACCAGGCGGCAAGGAGCGCCGCCGCCTCGCCCGCGCCGAAGACATAGCGGTCGGGGCGGATGAGAAGCGCGGGCGCCCCGTTCATCAGCGCCGCGAAACCTTCCGCCCCGTCTTCGAGCGCGGAAAGAGCGACGGTGAAGGCGCCCGACGCCACAAAGGCGCGCGTCGCATCGCTTTCCTCGCGCGTGACAAGGATCGGCGCATAGCCTGCCGCATCGTCGAGCCGCGCGCCCCTGAAGCGCGCGTCGGGCGCAACCATGCCGCCGCCGGGCAGCACCCCGGACTTCAAGCCTTCAAGCGCGATCATCTCGTTCATGCGCTTGTCTTCCGGCGCGGCGAGCATGTCCTTGTCGCGGGCGCGGGCGGCTTCCGCATCCTGCGTGCAGACGATCTTGCCAAGCGCGACCGCCATGCCGGTAATCATGCGGACATGCGGCTCGCGCTCCGCCTGATAGGAGTCGAGGAGCGCATCGCCCGCGCGGCCCCTGAGCACCGCCTCGATCTTCCAGGCGAGATTGGCGGCATCGCGCGTGCCCGAGCAGAGACCCTGGCCGAGAAAGGGCGGCATCTGATGCGCGGCATCGCCCGCGAGAATGACCGGACCCTTGCGCCACTCCTTCGCGATCAGCGCATGAAAGCGATAGACGGCGCGGCGCTCGATCTCAAATAGCGCGGGATCGTGATAGGGCGCGATCATGGCGGCAATCGCCTCGTCGCCCATGACGTCTTCCGGCTTTTCATGCGGCAGCAGCATGAATTCGAAGCGATGCCGCCCCGGCGCCATCGGCATGGAGGTGACAGGCCGCGCGGGATCGCAATATTGGAGGCCGACCGTCGAGATGCGCGTGACGCCGCCTGTCAGCACCGTGTCGATGACGAGCCAGGGCTCGTCGAAACCCATATCGTCGAAGGTGATGCCCGCGCCGCGCCTGACCGTGCTGTTGCCGCCATCGCAACCGACGAGAAAGCGCGCGGCAATCTCCTTGGTGCCTTCCGGCGTCTCGACTTCGGCAATAACGCCCTCGCCTTCGACGCGGTAGGCCCTCAGCGCATGGCCGAGGCGGACGGAAACGGAGGGAAGCGTTGCGAGCCGCGCGCGCAGCGCATGTTCGAGCGTCGGCTGATGGAACATGGAGGTCCAGGGCCAGCCTGTCGGCGCGAGCGCGCCTTTCGGCAGGAAGCCCGTCAGCAATTCGCCCTTGGCGTTGCGGAATTCATAGGCGGAAAGCGGCTGGCTTGCCTTCGACACGGCCTCGGCCCCGCCCGCGAGATGGAGAAGCCGCATCGTCTCGTGATCGAGATGGGCCGCGCGCGGCATGGGATAGACATCCATGTCGCGCTCGATGGCGATGGCCCGCACGCCCATACGGCCGAGATAGACGCCGAGCGCGGCGCCGACGGGCCCGAGCCCGGCGATCAGAACATCCGTTTCCTCGCGCATTCCCCGCCCCTTTTTTGTTCAGCCGATGACCGTCTCTGCCTTTTCAGGCACGACGCGATTTTCGATATGGCCGAGCTTCTCGACCTCGACGCGGACGACATCGCCTTCCTTCAGGAATTGCATCGGCTTCATCGCTGCGCCGACGCCGCCCGACGTGCCGGTGAAGATCACGTCGCCCGGATCGAGCGTGAAGGCCTGGGAGAGATGCGCAATCTGGTCGAAGCAGTTGAAGATGAGATGCTTCGTGTTGGAATTCTGGCGGAGTTCGCCATTGACCCAGCACTTGATATCGAGCGCATGCGGATCGCCTACCTCGTCCGGCGTCACGATCCACGGGCCGATGGGGCCATGCGTGTCGAAACTCTTGCCGATCTGCCACGTGTTCGTGCGGAGCTGCCAGTCGCGCACGCTGACATCGTTGCCGACGAAGTAACCGGCGATCACTTCATGGGCGCGCTCTTTCGGCACATGCTTGCAACGCTTGCCGATGACGAAGCACATCTCCGCCTCGTAATCGAGAAGCGAGGAGACGGCGGGCAGCGCCACATCGTCGTAAGGACCTGTGATGCAATTGTGCTGCTTGTTGAACCAGACCTGATGCTCCGGCATGGGCTGGCCGGATTCTTCCACATGGTCGCGGTAGTTGAGGCCGATGGCGAGCACCTTGCCGGGGAACGGCACCGGTGCGCGAAGATGAACATCGGCGAGCGGAACGGCCGCACCCTTCGCCGCGGCGGCGCGCGCTTCCGCCATGGCCTTGTCATCGGAAATCAGCGCCACCATGTCACGCGGCAGCGAAGGCGCGGCAGATGAAAGATCGACGATGCCTGCATCGGTCACGACGCCGATCCGCGTCTCGCCCTTGTAGTCGAATGTTGCGAGTTTCATGTCTCTCTCCTTGCTGCGCGTCAGGCGCCCATGGTGGGCGGCGCGGGCGGACCCCATTGATTGCCCATCAATTCCGCAATGCTGGTGACGTTGGGCGGCGTCTCGTTGTTGAAGAGATCGCCATCGGTCCAGTGCTCGACCGTGTGGCCCCAGGGATCGCGCCAGTAGTCGAAAATCTGGCTGCCGAGAATGTGGCGCCCGACGCCCCATTCATGGCGGCGTCCCGATTGCGCGAGCACTTCGCGGCCCGCCATTAGGTCGTCGAAATTCGCAACCTCGAAGGCGGCGTGATTGAAGCCGGGCGTGCCCGTGCCAACGGGAAAAAGCGTGTGATGATCGACATGCACGGACCCGCGGTCGCAGCGCAGGAAGGCGCCGATCGGCGCACCGGGCGCGATCTCGATTTCATCGGAGGTAACGAGACCGAAGCGCGATTTGTACCAGGCTTCGGATTCACGAAAGTCGCGCACATTGATGACGCAATGGCCGAGGCGCTTCACCTGGCTCGGGCCAGGCTGAACGCGGAGCGGCGCGCCCTGGCGCGGGCGCTCATCTCCGTCATTGTGAACGAGGCGGCGCGCAACCGGCAGTGCAGCGGACTTCTCCTGCCCCGCAACGACATCGACCTCGAAGCCATTGGGATCGGTGAAGCGAAGGCGCAGGCCGCCGCCCGGTGCATCGCTCTCCTGCGGCGTAAGGCCATGCTCGCCCGCGAGCCTTTCAAGATCGCCGACGCTTTCGGCATAGAAGCCGAGGCCGATGAAACCGGGCTCGCCGAGCTCCGTCACATGGCCGAAGGGAAGCGGGTCGGTGCCGCGCATGAAGAGCGCCTTGCCGCGCCGCTCGGCACGAACCATGCCGAACTCGAGCAGGAATTTCTCCATCTCGTCGAGATCAGGCGCGCGAAAGCGCACATAGGCAATATCCGTGACCTTGATCATGAATCCCTCCCGAAAGTCTCAGGTGAAAAGCGTGACGCCGCTGGCATCGAATGGCCGCGCGAGAATTTCCTCGATTTCGTTTTCGGCGAGACCGAGACCGCCGAGCAGCACCGCCGCCATCTCGCGGGCATAGCCTTCGCCGCGCAGGATTTCCTCGCCCGCCAAGCCGCTTTCGCGCCGGTCGAGCAGATGGCGGATCGCGATGGTGCCCATGGCGACGACGAGATGGAGCGCGGCAAGCTCGCCCGGTACGCGGATGCGGCCCATTTCGATCCCGTCGCGGATATCGCCGAGAAGATGCGCATTGCCTTCCGCATCGAGCGCGGCGCCCGCGTCATAGATGCGCGCGAGCATGGCGGCCTTCACCGGATCAAGCACCGTGCCCGCCATGAAGAGGCGTATGCCGCGCGCGATACGCTCGGCCGGATCGTCGATGCCGCGATTGATCTCCTCGACCGCCGCATTCATCGAATGGCGGACGAAGGCGGCGACGGCGCGCGCAATATCCGCCCGGTCGGTGAAGTAGTTGTAGAAGGTGCCCTTCGCGACGCCGGCGACATGGACGATTTCGTCGATCGTCGTCGCGTCGACACCCTGCCTCGCAAAGAGCCTGAGCGCCGCTTCCACCAGGATGGCGCGCATCCGCTCGCGCCGCCGCGCGCCCGGCTCCTCGATCCTTGCAGCGGCCTGACGGGCCATGGCGCTCTCCCTTCCGATCTTTTGACTAATTGGTCATTTGGTGACGAAATAGTCAACTAGACGGCCGGTCAGTTTTGGTCCCCGCCGGTCAAACCCGCGGCGATGCTGGACTTTCGGGAGAAAAAAGATTCAGAAGGTGCCGGCCATGCCTTGCCGCATTGGGCATTTGTCATGCAGCAGGCCGCGGAACACGAGGTCGAGCTGGAAATCGGCAAGCCGCTCGCGGTCGGTCCATGGGAAGAGGTCATGGGTGATGAGCAGCGAGACGATGCCATGCATCGCCGCCCAGACGGCTTCAGCCAGCAGGTCCGTATCGGCGTAGCGCGTGCGGCCGGCGAGCGCCACATCCCGCACCGCCCGGTCCAGCACATCGAACGCAAGCGAGCCCGGCGAGGGAGAATGCAGCGCCTCATCGGTGCGCGGGACGGCAAGCCCCGCCCGGACGAGCCCCGACATGGGCGTCATGAAGACCAGGCGGTATTCCTCGGGCCGCGACAGCCCGTAATCGACATAGGCCCGCATCCCGCTGCGCAAACGCCGAAGAGGCTCCGTCTCCTGCTCGATCGCCGTTTCAAGCGCAGCGAGAAGATCTGCGAAGAAGCCCTCGATGATGACGAAGAAGATCGCTTCCTTGTTCTCGAAATGCTGGTAGATCGCCGCCTGGGTGATGCCCACGCGATTCGCGATCTTGCGCATCGAGACATTGTCGGTGCCTTCGGCGGCGAAAAGGGAACGCGCGGCGGCAACGATCTGGCCCCGCCGCTCCTCCGGCGAGAGCCGCTTGCGGCGCGGCTTGGGCGCCGCCGCCCCTTGTTTCCCCTGCGTCTTCACGACTTTTTTATCCATGCCGCTAATTAACACCGTTCGGTAGGCTTGACCAGCACATGCCCCTCCCTAAATAAACACTGTTAGGTAACTGAGGAGGGTTGGGGATGGCCGCTTCGCCGCGTCTGGTGTTGGTCGCAATCTTGAGCGCGGGTCTGCTCGCGGGCTGCGGCGAGGAAGCAAATGGAAAGGCGGCCGCGGAAGCGGAAACCGCCGTTCCTGTGCAGGTCGCTCCGGTTCGCCCGGCGCCCGAGGCCGAGGACGTGACGGCCTATGGCATCGTCCGCCCGGATCGCGAGGCGGTGCTCTCCTTCAAGATTGCGGGTCTCGTGAAATCGATCGCCGTCGACCGGGGTGACCTTGTCCGCAAGGGCGATGTGCTGGCCGAGCTCGACCTGCGCGAAATCGCGGCCGAGTCGAGCCGCGCCGCCTCGGCCGTCGAAAAGGCGAAACGCGATGTGGAGCGGCTGCGCCCGCTTGCGGAGAAGGGCTTCGCGAGCCGCCAGACGATCCAGGACGCGGAGACGGCCCTCGATGTCGCAACGGCGGAGCGCGCCCGCGTCGAATTCAACCGCAGCCTTTCGCGCATCGTGGCGCCTGCCGATGGCGTGGTGCTGACGCGCCTTGCCGAGCCGAACGAGATCGTCAATCCGGGCGTGCCTATCCTCACCGTGAGCCAGGGCGGCGGCGGCTTCATCATGAAGGCGGGCCTTGCCGACCGCGACGTTGCGCGCATCCGCATCGGCGCTACTGCGCAGGTCGCGATCGACGCCTTCCCGGGCGAGAGCTTCACCGGCACCGTGCGGCGCATCTCCGCGGCGAGCGAAGTGCGGACCGGTACATTCGAAGTCGAGATCGAGCTTGCCGGCCTGCCGGAAGGGACAGCGAGCGGCTTCATCGGTCAGGCGCGGATCGAACCCGCGCGCGCGGCGGAAAACGCCGCCAACCTCGCCATTCCCGCAACCGCCATTCTCGAGGGCCATGGCTCGAGCGCGAATGTCTATGTCGTCGATGAGGCGAGCATGACGGTGCGCCCCGCGCGAGTGCAGGTGTCGCATCTCATGGGTGAGAACATCATCGTCACCGGCGGATTGAAGGAAGGCGACCGCGTGGTGAGCGCAGGCGCGCCCTATCTGCGGCCCGGCGCAAAGATCAAGGTCGTCACCGATCTCAAGGCGGCGCGTGCCGCCGCGCCGGAGACGGCGCAGCCATGATCCTCAGCAATATTTCGGGCTTTGCCGTCCGCAACTGGCAGTTCACGCTCGTCGTCTTCGCCATGCTGGCGGCGATCGGCTTCAGCGCCTTCAACTCGATCCCCCGCGCGGAGGACCCGGAACTGAAGGGGCCCTTCGCCGTGGTCAATGTGGCGCTGCCGGGCGCCGACCCCGCCGATATCGAAAAGCTCGTCATCCGCCCCATCGAGGATGTGGTGAACCGGCTCGACGACCTGAAGGAAATCAAGAGCCGCGCCGAAGACGGGCTCGCCGTCATCCAGGTGGAGTTCGACTGGTCGACGGACCCGGACAAGAAATATGACGACGTGGTGCGCGAGATCAACGCGCTCAGGCCGACGCTTCCTTCCGGCATCCGCCGCCTCGACATCAGCAAGTTCCGCACATCGCTCACCAATATCGTGCAGGTCGCGCTTGTTTCGGAAACGGCGCCGAACCGCGTGCTCGAGGACCTTGCCGACGACCTGACGGATGAGCTCTACCGCGTGCCCGGCGTGCGCGATGCCGAGGTCTGGGCGCTGCCGCAATCGGAAGTGCGCGTGGCGCTCGACTTCGGCCGCCTCGCCGCCATCGGCATTCCCGTGACGGCGGTCGCGAACGCGGTCGGCGCGAATGCCGCCGATGTGCCGGGCGGCCCGATCCATGCGGGCGCACAGCGCTTCAACCTCAAGACCGCGGGCGGCTATGACGATCTCGAACAGATCCGCGACACGGTGGTCGGGAATTTCGGCGGCAATGTCGTGCGCGTCCGCGACGTGGCGGAAGTGTCATGGGCGACGGAAGAGGCGACCTATCTCGGCTGGTACAATGGCGAGCGGGCGGCCTTCGTCACCGCGAACCAGAAGGAAGGCCAGAACGTCTTCAAGGTGCGCGACGGCATTTTCGACGTGCTCGACGAATTCGAGGAGCGCCTGCCGGCCGATATACGCATGGAGCGCGCCTTCGATCAGTCGATATCGGTGGCGAGCCGGCTGAACCGCCTCTATCTCGACTTCGCCATTGCGGTCAGCCTCGTCATGATCACGCTTCTGCCGCTCGGCTTTCGCGCGGCGGGCATCGTCATGGTGTCGATCCCGCTATCGCTTGCCGTCGGCATCGCGCTGCTGAACGCGACAGGCTTTTCGCTCAACCAGCTTTCGATTGCAGGCCTCGTTCTCTCGCTCGGCCTTCTCGTCGACGATTCGATCGTGGTGGTCGAGAATATCGAGCGGCACCTGCGCGAGGGAAAACGCCGCTACGAAGCGGCGATCGCGGCGACATCGCAGATATCGCTCGCCGTGGTCGGCTGCACCGCGGCGCTGATCCTCGCCTTCCTGCCGCTTCTCTTCCTGCCGGAGGGAGCGGGCAAGTTCACGCGCTCGCTGCCGGTCGCCGTACTCTTCACCGTCACGGCATCGCTCGGCATCGCGCTCACCATCATTCCCTTCCTTGCGAGCCGCCTTCTCAGCGACAAGGCGCATCCGGAAGGCAACATCTTCCTGCGCGTGGTGATGCGCGGCATCCATAAATTCTACCGGCCCCTGCTCCATGTCGCGCTGACCTGGCCGCGCAGCACCGTGATCGGCGCCATGGCGCTCTGCTTCGCGAGTTTCACGCTCATCCCGGTAATCGGCTTCAGCCTCTTCCCGCCGGCAGACAGCCGCCAGTTCGTGGTGCGCATCGAGATGCCGCAGGGCATCGGCATCGAGGAAACCGCGAAGGCGCTCGACTATGTGACGGAGAAACTGCTGGAGCGCCCGGAGATCGAATGGGTGATGGGCAATGCCGGCCGCTCCAACCCGCAGATTTTCTACAACGAGAATGCGCGCGAGCAGCGCCCCAACAAGGCCGAAGCCTTCGTGCAGATGACGGAGTTCCACCGCGAGCGGACGCCGAAGCTGCATGACGAGCTGCGCGCCGAGTTCAACAAGTATCCGGGCGCGCAGATCGTGCTGCGCACCTTCCAGAACGGTCCGCCCATCGAGGCGCCGATCGCCGTCCGCATTTTCGGCACCGATCTCGACATTCTGAAGGAGCTGGCGGCGGAGGCGACGAGCGTCATCGAATCCGTCGAGGGAACGCGCGACGTGGTGAACCCCGTCCGCCTCGACCGCACCGACTACAATCTCGGCATCGACACGCAGAAGGCGGGCCTTCTCGGCGTCGCACCGGGAGAAATCGACCGCACGGTCCGTCTGGCCATTGTCGGCGAGACGGTGGGCGCCTTCCGCGAGGCCGACGGCGACGAATTTCCCATCGTGACGCGGCTGCCGCTCGTCCGGCACCACCATATCGAGGCGCTGCAGGACATCTATGTACCGGCGGCGGGCGGCGCCGCGATACCGCTCAATCAGCTCTCGCAGCCGCGCCTCGAAACGGCGCCTGCCCGCATCGATCGCTTCGACCGGCAGCGCCTGACCACCGTCACCGCCTATACGCAGACGGGCTACAACACCGAAAAGGTGACGAACGAAGTCTTCGCCCGCCTCGCGGAACTGCCGCTGCCGCCCGGCTACCAGTTTGCGGCGGGCGGCGAGATCGAAGCGCGCCAGCGCGGCTTTGCGGGTCTCGGCAATGCCATCCTGATCGCCATTTTCGGCATCATCGGCGTGCTCATTCTCGAATTCCGCGCCTTCCGCACCACGCTGGTCGTCGCGGGCGTGATCCCGCTCGGCATGGTGGGCGGCTTGCTCGGGCTTCTCGTCTCCGGCTATTCGCTCTCCTTCACGGCGGTGATCGGCTTCATTGCGCTGATCGGCATCGAGATCAAGAGCTCGATCCTGCTGGTCGATTTCACGAACCAGCTGCGCCGCGAGGGCGTGGAACTGCGCGAGGCGGTGGAGCGGGCGGGTGAAATCCGCTTCCTGCCCGTGCTGCTCACCTCGCTCACCGCTATCGGCGGTTTGACGCCTCTCGCAATGCAGGGTTCCGGCCTCTATTCGCCGCTCGCCTTCGTGATCATCGGCGGCCTCATTTCCTCGACCGTGCTGTCGCGGCTCGTGACGCCTGCCATGTATTACCTGCTCGCTCCGCGGGAGATGGAAGAGAACCTCCCGGGACACGGCATGGACGGCGCGCTGGCGCGGCCGGCCGACTGATCCTCCGGCCGCACATCGAGGCGGACTCCCTCATCCGCCGCGGCCAAAGAGAAAGGGCGGCTCCTCTTGCGAGGGCCGCCCTTTCGATTTCGCAGGGACTGCCGGATCAGTGGCCGCGCATCACCGCGCGGGCTTCTTCTTCCGACAGCGGCTTGCGCTTCAGCGGCCAGAGATACTCGAAGACCGCAACCAGCGCCGGCAGCAGCGTCACCGCGCCCAGCATGTTCACGATGAACATGAAGGTGAGCAGGAGGCCCATGTCGGCCTGGAACTTCAGCGCCGAGAAGGCCCAGGTGCTGACGCCGACGGCGAGCGTGAGGCCGGTGAACATGGTCGCCGAACCCACGTCGTAAAGCGCCTGCAGATAGGCCTCATGCGGGTTCTTGCCCATGCGCATGTAGCGCTGCATGCGGTTGTACTCGTAGATGCCGTAGTCGACGCCGATACCGACGGCGATGGCAAGCACGGGCAGCGTCGAGATCTTGAGACCCACACCGAAGGCGGTGAGGAACCAGTCGCCGATGATCGTCGCGAGGATGAGCGGAAGCACGCAGCAAAGCGCGCCGCGCCACTCGCGATAGGTGATGATCACCAGCGTCATGATGACCGCGTACACATAGAGCAGCATGGGCAGCTCGGACTTGTGCACGATCTCGTTCGTCGCCGCCACGATCGGCACGTTGCCCGTACCGATACGCATGTTGAGCCCGTCATAGGGATGCTCGGCGATATAGGTCTCGAGCTCGGCCCGGACGTGGTTCACGGTCTTGGCCTTGGTGTCGCGAATGAAGATCGCGACGGCCGCCGTGGAGCAGTCCGTGTTCACGACGCCCGATGCGCTCGCAATGCTCGACGTCGCCTGGGCGAGCGCCGCGGAATTGCGAGGCAGGTTGCGCCACTTCGGATTGCCTTCCTGCCACATGCTGTTGATCGCACGGGCGAGAACCGGAAGGCTGATGACCGACTGCACGCCATCGACGTTGCGCATGTACCAGCTCATCTTTTCGAGATGGTGCATCTTGCCGTAGTCGATGCAGACCACGCCGTCGGATTCGACGATGACGGTCAGCACGTTGAGGCCGAGCGCAAAATTTTCCGCGATGTAGCGGCTGTCCTGGTTGTAGCGGGCATCGGGCCAGAGTTCGCCGGCACCCGCATGCACGTCGCCGATCTGCTTGTCGCGGGCCTCATAGAGACCGACCATCGCGATGATGAAGCAGAGGCCGACGAAGGGGAACGCGATCTTCGGCGTGGCGATCTTCGAGAGCGCCGGCCAGAGCTTCGCGCGCGTTTCCATCGCACGGCGCACCTTCGCACCGTATTCCTCTTCCGGCGGCGCGATATAGGACACCAGAAGCGGCAGCATGATGAGGTTCGAGATGATCTTGAAGCCAAGACCGATCGAAGCCGTGATCGCGAGTTCCTGGATCATGCCGATCGGAATGATGTAGAGCGTCGCGAAGCCTGCAAGCGTCGTCAGAAGCGCGACGACGCCCGGGCGGAACAGGAAGGTGAAGGTCGCGCGGGCGGAAGCCATCTTGTCGAGGCCCGCCGCCATTTCGGCGCCCACCATGTTGATCTGCTGCACGCCGTGGCTGACGCCGATGGCGAACACGAGGAACGGCACCAGCACGCCGAGCGGGTCGAGACCGAAGCCCAGAATGTGGAGCAGGCCGAACTGCCAGACGAGCGAGCAGAGCGAGGCACCAACCGTAACCGCCGTGAGAATCCACGAGCGGCAGTAGAGCCACATGGCAAAGCAGGTAAGCAGGAAGGCGATGGAGAAGAACATCACCACCGAGCGCGCGCCGTCTGCGATGTCGCCCGTGAGTTTGGCGAAGCCGACGATCTTCACGTCCGTCGTTTCCGAGACGTATTTGTCGCGGAGGTCTGTTTCGAGCTTCCGCGCAACTTCGAAATAGTCCAGACGCTGCTGCGTCTCGGGATTGAAGTCGAGAAGCTCGGCGCGAATCATCGCACCCTGGAAATCGGTCGAGACGAGGCGGCCGACGAGATCGGCGCGCAGCGTGTTCTGGAGGACCGTATTGATGTCTTCGTCGGTGCCCGAGAAGTTCGCCGGGATCACGTCGCCCGCTTCAAGGCCTTCTTCCGTCACCGCGATGAAGCGGGTGTTCGGCGTCCAGAGCGACGTCACCGTGTGACGCGCAACGCCCGGAATGTAGAAGAGGTCCTGCGTGATGTCGTTCAGCTTGTAGAGGAAGTCGCGATCGAAGATGTCGCCTTCCTTGTTCTCGAGAACGACGAGAATGCGGTTACCGCCGCCAAAGCTTTCGGAATATTCGAAGAAGGTTTCGATATAGGGATGCCCGATCGGGAGCATCTTCGTGAAACCGGCGTCCATGCGAAGCTGCGACGCGGAAATGCCCATGACGACCGTGAAGATCGCAAGCAGCACCAGAATCGGCGCACGCAGGCCAAAGACGATATTTTCAATACGCTGCAAAATAACCTCCCCGTGGGATCGGCATCCGTTTGCAAGCCGGATGCGTCGAAGGCTTTGTGGTACGGCGAGAGCTTCAGCTCTTCTCTGTTATCCATGTCCCGGCGGAACGGCCGTGTGAAATCGTTCCATCCGGTCGGTGCGGCGGGCGAAGCGTGCACCACATGCTGCCCGGCATTCGGTTTGACGATCGCAACAGGACTGTCGCTCATCGCCTTCCGTATGCCTGCTCGCAGGCCGGGGCGGAATAGCGGCTTTCAGTGAATTTCGCAATCGTGCCACCCCGTCGGGCGGTTTCAATTATCACGACATGCAGGTTTGGCACAGTCTTATTGTGCCTTTGAAAACGGGGAGAACCTCCGCTCGCGGCGGGAAAACATCGAATCTGCATCTATCCATCGCCGGCCCGTTCCTCGCGCCGGCCGCATTCAATTCCTCTTCTTGGTTAATGCGGTGCGACACTCCGTAGTGGTCATGACCGCGCGCCCCGACTGCGAAACCGGGAGCGGCCCGTGCCCCCTCTGTGACAATTTGCAGCGCGGCAAGCTGGCCGATTCCCGGAAAACCGCACACATGCTATGGTTTTAGGGCTGGGTTGCAGGGGGCATCCGCGGGGCTGAGTCGCGCCGCGAAACCCGTTCTCCCGGCTTGAGGCAACACAAGCAAGGACATCGGGACATGGCGATTTCAACCGCGCCCGGCACGGCCACCCCTCCCGGCATCATGACCTCCTCGGCCTGGGCCGTTCTGGTCTCCCTGGTCGCCGGAGCATTTCTCTTCATCGCCATCGCAGCCAATGCGCAGGACGCCCCCATGGCGGTCCACTCATGGCTCTTCGCCTTTGCATTCCTTGCAGGCGTCATGCTGATCGGCCAAAGACACATGACCGTCTCGGAGGCGATGGCGCATAACCGCCCGCTTGCCGATGACGGCACGGGCTATGCCGACGGCGTGGTCAAGGCAGGCGCCATCGCCACCCTGTTCTGGGGCGTGGCGGGCTTCCTGGTGGGCGTCGTGATCGCCTTCCAGCTGGCCTTTCCGGCGCTCAACTTCGACACGGATTTCCTGAATTTCGGCCGTCTCCGCCCCCTTCACACTTCGGCGGTGATCTTCGCCTTCGGCGGCAATGCGCTGATCGCGACCTCCTTCTATGTGGTGCAGCGCACCTCGCGGGCGCGGCTTGCGGGCGACATCGCCCCCTGGTTCGTCTTCTGGGGCTACCAGCTCTTCATCGTCATGGCCGCCACCGGCTATCTGATGGGCGTTACCCAGTCGAAGGAATATGCCGAACCAGAATGGTATGCCGACATCTGGCTGACCATCGTCTGGGTCGTCTATCTGCTGGTCTTCCTCGCCACGCTCGCCAAGCGCAAGGAACCGCATATCTATGTGGCGAACTGGTTCTATCTCGCCTTCATCGTCACCATCGCGATGCTGCATATCGGCAATAATCTCGCGATCCCCGAGACGCTGACCTCGTCCAAGAGCTATGCGCTTTTCCCCGGAGTGCAGGACGCGCTGATCCAGTGGTGGTACGGCCACAACGCGGTGGGCTTCTTCCTCACCGCCGGCTTCCTCGGCATGATGTATTACTTCGTGCCGAAGCGCGCCGAACGGCCGGTCTATTCCTACCGGCTCTCCATCGTGCATTTCTGGTCGCTGATCTTCATTTACATCTGGGCAGGCCCGCATCATCTGCACTTCACGGCGCTGCCCGACTGGGCGCAGACGCTCGGCATGACCTTCTCGATCATGCTGTGGATGCCTTCCTGGGGCGGCATGATCAACGGGCTGATGACGCTGTCGGGCGCCTGGGACAAGCTGCGCACGGACCCCGTGATCCGCATGCTCGTCGTCTCCGTCGCTTTCTACGGCATGTCGACCTTCGAGGGCCCCGTCATGTCGATCAAGGCCGTGAACTCGCTCTCGCATTACACGGATTGGACCATCGGCCACGTGCATTCGGGCGCGCTCGGCTGGGTCGGCTTCATCTCCTTCGGCGCCGTCTACTGCCTCATCCCCTGGCTCTGGAAGCGCGAACGGCTCTATTCGCTCGCGCTGGTGAGCTGGCACTTCTGGATCGCGACCATCGGCATCGTTCTCTACATCACG
>JAHBYL010000057.1 GCA_019635955.1 Parvibaculum sp. | reverse complement strand
AGGTTTAGCCATGTGCCGAAATGACCTCCATGCCGCCCATGTAAGGCCGCAGCACATCCGGCACGGCGATGGAGCCGTCCGCCTGCTGGCAGTTTTCCATGACGGCGATCAGCGTACGGCCGACCGCAAGGCCCGACCCATTAAGCGTATGGACGAAGCGAGTTCCCTTCTCGCCCTTCGGCCTGTAGCGCGCATTCATCCGCCGCGCCTGGAAATCACCGCAGACCGAGCAGGATGAAATCTCGCGAAACGCGTTCTGCCCCGGCAGCCAGACCTCGATGTCATAGGTCTTGCGCGAGGCAAAGCCCATATCGCCTGTCGAAAGCGTCATGACCCGGTAGTGCAGGTCGAGCCGCTTCAGCACTTCCTCGGCGCAAGCAAGCATCCGCTCATGCTCCTCGCCGGATTTCTCCGGCGTGGTGATGGAGACGAGTTCAACCTTTGAGAACTGGTGCTGGCGGATCATGCCGCGCGTGTCGCGCCCCGCAGCACCCGCTTCCGCGCGGAAACAGGCGGTGTAGGCCGTGAAACGCTTAGGCAGTTCTTCTTCCGCGAGAATGCTCTCGCGCACGAGATTGGTCAGCGGCACTTCTGCGGTCGGGATCAGCCAGTATTTCTCCTGATCGTCCCTGCTCTGCCCCTTGAAGGTTGCAAACTGATCGTCTGCGAATTTCGGAAGCTGCGCCGTGCCGAACATGGCGTCGTCACGCACCATCAGCGGCGGCATGACTTCCTCATAGCCGAACTCGCTGGTGTGAAGATCGACCATGAAATTGCCGATGGCGCGTTCGAGCCGGGCGAGCGGGCCCTTGAGCACCGTGAAGCGCGCACCGGACATTTTCGCGGCCGCCTCGAAATCCATGAAGCCGAGCGCCTCGCCAAGCTCGAAATGCTCCTTAGCGGCGAAGTTCATCGCGCGGGCGGCGCCATGCGTATGGCGCACCACATTGGCGCTCTCGTCCGGCCCGACCGGTACATCGTCCTGCGGGATGTTCGGGATCGAGGCAAGCGCGGCTTCGAGCTCGGCATTGACCGCCCGCTCCTTCTCCTCGCCCTCCTGAATGGCGTTCTTGATGCCCGCCACTTCGTCCATCAGGCTCTGGGCCAGCGCCTCGTCCTTCTTCGCCTTGGCCTGACCGATCTGCTTCGAGGCATCGTTGCGGCGCTGCTGCAATTCCTGCAGAGAGGTGATGATGGCGCGGCGGCGCTCGTCGATCTCGATCAGACGAGCCGATAGCGGTTCGAGCCCGCGCTTGGCGAGCCCCGCGTCGAAGGCTTGGGCGTCTTCGCGGATGGCCTTGATGTCGAACATGACACCTCGAAGGAGGAAAGAAATATCGCGGAACATGGGCGAAATCCGGCCCGAATCAGCGATGGCCCGGACGCCCGTTTTCGGCGCCCTGTATAGGCGGAAAGGCCCGGAGCGTCCAGACGAGCCGCAAGCGCCTCGAGGTCAGGCCGGATCGGCCGCCGGTTCTTCCTCTTCCTTCTTCTTTTCCATCCAGCGGACGCTGAAGATGGAAATCTCGTAGAGCAGCAGCGTCGGCACGCCGAGCGCAATCTGGCTGAAGAAGTCCGGCGGCGTCAGCACCGCGGCCACAGCAAAAATCGCCACGATGGCGTAACGCCGGCCGTGTTTGAGTTGCGCGGAGGTGACGACCCCCGCCCTTCCCAGCAGCGTCAGGATCACCGGAAGCTGAAAGCAGATGCCGAAGGCGAGGATGAAGGTCATCACGAGGCCGAGATATTCGCTGACCTTGGGCAGGAGTTCGATCCGCGCCATGCCCTCGCCGCCGCTCTGTTCCATGCCCATGAAGAAGTTGAGCGCGACGGGCAGCGCCCCGTAATAGACGAGCGCCGCTCCCATAAGAAACAGGATCGGCGTTGCGATCAGATAGGGAATGAAGGCGCCGCGCTCATGCTTGTAGAGGCCGGGCGCAACGAACATGTAGATCTGCGCGGCGATAATCGGGAAAGCGATGCAGATCGCCCCGAACATCGAGAGCTTCAACCGCGTGATGAAGAATTCCTGCGGCGCGGTGTAGATGAGATGGGCGCCGCCCTCCGCCGTCACGATCCGGTTATAGGGCTCTACAAGAAAATTGAAGATTTCCTTCGAGAAGAAGAAGCACACGGCGAAGGCGATCACGATCGCGATCACGGCCTTGACGAGACGAGAGCGAAGCTCGATCAGATGGTCAAGCAGCGGCGCGCGCGACGCTTCGATTTCGTCGTCGGGCTCGGGCCCTGCAGTACGCGCATTCATTCCTTGACCTGCCCGGCGGTTGGCGCCGCTTTGACGGAAGGATCGCTTGCGCCAAATGCTTCAACCTCCTCCGCCTCGCGGATCGACTGCGCAATCCCGTCGGATACGCCGCTCGTATCGAGCAGCCGCTTGCGCTCTTCCTCGGCCTGCGCATTGGCGTCGGCTCCCGCGCCGCCGCCGCCGATATTCACCGGCTTGTTGATCTCGTCCTGAAGTGCGCGAAGCGGTTTTGTCGCATGATTTTTCAGCGAGGCCACTTCCTTGCGAAGTTCCTCAAGCTCGGTTTCGCGCGCGAGTTCGTCGAAGGAACTCTGGAACTCGCGGGCCATGGCCCGCACCTTGCCGATGGCCTGGCCGACCGTACGCATCAGCTTCGGCAGGTCCTTGGGACCGACGAAGATGATGGCAAGGATCACGATGAGCAGAAGCTCCGACCAGCCAAGATCAAACATGAACCGTACCGAATTGCCGCCGTCCCGGAAGTACCGGGCAGCGCCGCGTCAAACCTAGCCCTGCGTCGCCTTGTTCTTGGCGTCGGCGCTTTCCTCGCGGGTGACGGTAGCGTCGATGGTCTTGGGCTCCGCTTTCGCGGCCTGGCTCTCATCCTCATCCGCCAGGCCCTTCTTGAAGCTGCGGATACCCTTCGCCACGTCGCCCATCATGTCGGAAATCTTGCCCCGGCCGAACAGCAGCACGATCAGCACGAGAACCAGAAGAATTTGCGTCCAACCCGGCATTTTGATCTCCAGAGGCGTTTGAAGCGCCTTGCTCAGAAAGAAGCACTACCTTCGCCCAATATGGGCGTTCCACGCAGAAATTGCGACATCAAGGCACAAATAGCTGCACACAGGGAGAGAAACACGATTAAGCGACTGGCGCAAATATCCGGATTTTCAACGGATTTCCCCTAATCCCGAGAAATTGGATTAAGTAGATCAGTCCTCGTCCACCTTATCCTGCGCAAGATGATCGTCGAGCGCGGCGCCATATTCCTCTTCATCGTCCGAGAAATCGCCATCGCCCTCGCCGCCTGTTTCGCTCGGGTTCGGAATATCGAAGCCGGGCGGCAACCGCCCGTCGAGGAGACCCGCCGCCTTGAGCTCGTCAAAGCCAGGCAAGTCGCCGATATTCTCCAGCCCGAAATGGACGAGGAAGGCTTCCGTTGTGCCATAGGTCACCGGGCGCCCCGGCGTCTTCTTGCGGCCGCGCAGCCTTACCCAGCCCGTCTCCATGAGCACGTCGAGCGTACCCTTCGACACGGATACGCCCCGGATCTCTTCGATTTCCGCGCGCGTCGCCGGCTGGTGATAGGCGATGATCGCAAGCGTCTCCATGGCGGCGCGGGAGAGCTTCTTCTGCTCCACCGCCTCGCGCTCCATCAGGAAGGAGAGATCGTCGGCCGTGCGGAACATCCACTTGTTGGCGATCCGCACCAGATGGACCCCGCGGTCCTTATAGAGCTTTTGCAAATCCTCGATGACCGCGCCGACATCCGCTCCCTCCGGAAGGCGCCCTGCGATGCTGTCGATATCGAGCGGCTCGGCAGCCGCGAAAAGCAGCGCCTCAACCATCCGCATGAGCTGCGCGTGATCCGTCGCATTGCCCGGGAAGCGGACGACATTCTCCGGCGCGCCCTCGTCCTCACCGTCGAATTCCTCGACGGTCTCGTCGTCATTTTCGGGCAGATCGGCATCTTCGGCGGCCATTTCGGCTCCGTCTTCGGCTTCGGTCACGCTGGTCTCGTCGCTCATTCTTCGGTCTTCTCAGGCTCGCCGTCGGCCTCCGACGGCAATGGATCGGGCTGCTTCTCGCGGCGACGGACGAAAACGGGCCCGAACGCGCCGGACTGGCGGATTTCCATGAGCCCGTCCTTCGCAAGCACCAGCGCCGCGCTGAAGGTGCTGGCAATGGCGGAGCGGCGCATGGCTGGCGTCATGTCGTCAACGGGCACAAAATTGTCGATCCGGTCCCAGTCGAACATCATGCCCATCATGCGTTCGAGCCGGTGCCGCGCGGCCTCGATCGCCATGATCGGCAGGCGCTTCGGCTCCCATTTCGTTTCATGGCCCTTGAGCCGCTGATCCGAATAGGCCTTGAGAAGCTCGTAGAGCGTTCCCTGATACTCGCTTGTCTTGATGAGGCGAATGCCCTCCGGCGCCCCGCGCGGGAAGACATGAATCCCCATACGGCAGCGCCGCGCGAACACCTCGATCGACGCTTTGCGCATCGCTTCGAGACGCTGCAGCTGGAAGGCGAGACGGGCCGCCATTTCGGCGCCGCTCGGGCCTTCTTCCTCTTCCGGCGGCGGCAGCAGCAGTTTCGACTTCAGGAAGGCCAGCCAGGACGCCATCACCAGATAGTCGGCGGCCAGATCGAGCTCCATCCGCTTCGCCTGAGCGATGAAGTCGAGATATTGCTCGGCCAGCTTCAGGATCGAAATCTTTGTGAGATCGACCTTCTGGTTGCGGGCAAGCATCAGCAGGACGTCGAGCGGACCCTCAAACCCATCGAGATCGACGATGAGGGTGTTCTCATCCGGCTCCACGGCAGCACGCGGCGCGCCTTCCTCGAAAGTCGAGGCGGCATCCGGCATGGCAGCCTCGTCGGGCTGCGATCCGCCGTCAGCGTCGCTCTCGGTAGGCGCCCCGCTCATGACTGCCTGTTGCATCCGATCCGAAATAGTGAAATCCCCGCGAACCCGCGCCGTTTTCCCGCCGGCGAAGGACGATTGGCCTTTATAACCCGCACCCTATGGGGCCGGTACCCCGTTTCTCGGCTTATCCCCAGCCTTCTGTCACGAAACCGCAGTGAGGGTGGAGAATTGGCGCCAAGCCATGTCGATATCGAGGGGAAGAAGCGATGATTTCCGCAGCGAAATCGCCTTTTCGGACCTCCGGAGCGCCTCGCCGGAGAGAATCGGCACTTCCGGCGCAATGGCCCTCATCTCGTCCATTTTCCCGTTGCAATGGAGGACGAGGTCGCACCCCGCCGCGATGCTCGCCTTCGCCCGCTCGCCGAGTGAGCCTGACAACGCCTCCATTGAGAGATCGTCCGACATGAGCAGCCCGTCAAACCCGATATGGCCCCTGATCACCTTGTCGATCAGGACCGGCGAAGTCGTCGCGGGCCGCTCCGCATCGAAAGCCGAATAAACGACATGCGCCGTCATGGCGAGCGGCATGTGGCGTAGCGCATGGAACGGCGCAAAGTCGACACGCTCGAGCTCCGCCGCCGGCGTATCGACCACGGGCAGGCTCAGATGGCTGTCCACCCCGGCGCGCCCGTGTCCGGGAATGTGCTTGATGACCGGCAGCACGCCGCCCGCAAGCATGCCTTCCGCCGCCGCAAGACCGAGCGCCGCGACGGGCCCCGGCTCCAGCGAATAGGCGCGGTCGCCGATCACGTCGTGGGCGCCGGGCACAGGCACGTCGAGCACCGGCAGGCAGTCGACCGTGAAACCGAGATAACGCAGCTCCGCCGCGATGAGCTTTGCGCCGAGGCGTGCTGCATGAAGCCCGGTTTCGGCATCCTGCTCGTAAAGCTCGCCATAGCGGCGGCCCGGTGGATAGGCACGCCAATGCGGCGGGCGCAACCGTTGCACGCGGCCGCCTTCCTGGTCGATCAGGACTTCCGCCTCATGCCCCGCCGCCTCCCGCAAATCGCCGATGAGACGGCGAACCTGCGCCGGCTCGTCGATATTGCGAGCAAAGAGGATGAAGCCCCAAGGCCGCGTCTCACGAAAGAAACGGCGCTCCTCGTCCGTGAGCGCCGTTCCCGAACATCCGTATATCGAGGCGTAAACGCTCACCGCTCCCTCACTATGCAGGCCTGGCCTTGCGCAGCCAGCCTCTCGCAAATGCCGGTCGCTGCGGCCTTGTCGAGATAGCCGCCGCGGGCGCGGTAGTAGATACCGCTGTCGCCGAGATCGGCGCGCTGGATATCGGCGCTCAGGCCGCCCAGAAGCTCGGGATAGCGCGACTGCAAGCGCGCAAAGGTGTCGCGTGCCGACTGCTCGTCGCGCAGCGCCGCGAGCTGCACCACATAGCTTCCGCCGGAAGCTGCCGGAGGAGGCGATACCTGTGCCGGTGGCTGAACGGCGGCCTCGGGCTCAGCCGCTGGCGCCGAAGGCGTGATTTGAATCGGGCCGGTTTCCTCGCGACGCTCTTCAACCGAGGGCGCGGGCGCTTCGAGGGGATTGCTCTCGATCGCCTGCGCCATGCGGTCGAGCGCCATCTGATCTTCCGGGCGGATCGACGGCCCCTCGATTTGAACGGGCTCCTCAGCCGGAGGGAGAAGTTGTTCGCCCTCCTCGCCGCCGCGATCGCCGGCAATACGGTTGTAGACGCCCGCATCCTGGTGCGGGAAGCTGCGGCCACCCGGGTTCTCCGGCGGTTCCTTCACCGGTCCGCCATCGGCGCGAAGAAGCGGCGGTACACCGCCTGCGCCTTCATGCGAGCCTTCGCGATAGGCAAGCAGCATCACCCCGCCGAAGACGACGAGCAGCGCCACCACGGTGAGAAGCATCAGCGTGCGGCGCCTGCCGGACCCCGCCTCTTCCTCGCCCTCATCCTCGTAGCGCTCATACTCTTCGACATCCGGATCGAAATCATATTCCGGATCTTCATCCCAACCGTCCCGGTGCGGCATCAGCGCATCTCCTCGATCGGTTCGACCCCCAATATGCCCAAACCGGCGGCTATGACATGAGCCGCAGCACGAATCAGCGCAAGTCTCGCAAGCGTACCATCCCGGTCGTCCGTCTGAATAAAGCGCAGCGAGTGATCATCCTTGCCCTTGTTCCACAAGGCGTGGAAGGCGGCGGCGAGATCGTCGAGATAGAAGGCGACGCGGTGTGGCTCATGCGCCAGCGCCGCCTGCTCCACCTGCCGGGGAAACGTCGCCATAAGCCGGACCAGCGTCATCTCCGCCTCATCCCTGAGGCAGGACAGATCGGCATTGGCGAGCGCCGCGTCGGAAAGGTCGTGGCTTCCCGTCTCGGCGGCATTCCTCAGCACCGAGTGAATGCGCGCATATGCGTATTGAACGTAGAAGACCGGATTGTCGCGCGACTGCTCCATCACCTTGGCGAAGTCGAAATCAAGCGGCGCGTCGTTCTTGCGCGTGAGCATCATGAAGCGCACAACGCCCTTGCCCACCTCGTCCACGACATCGCGTAGCGTGACGAAATCGCCCGCCCGCTTGGACATGCGCACAGGCTCGCCATTCCGGAAAAGCCTGACCATCTGGCATACCTTCACGTCGAATTCTGCCTCGCCGCCGGTCACGCCTTCGATCGCAGCCTTCATCCGCTTGATGTAGCCGGAATGATCGGCGCCCCAGACGTCGATCAGTGTGCGATAGCCGCGCTCGAACTTGTCGAGATGATAGGCGATGTCGGGCGCGAAATAGGTCCAGCTCCCATCGGATTTCTTCAGCGCGCGGTCGGTGTCGTCGCCGAATTGCGTCGAACGGAAGAGCGTCTGCGGTCGGGGTTCCCAGTCGTCGGGTAACTCACCCTTCGGCGGCTCCAGCACCCCGACATAGATGAGCCCTTTTTCCTCAAGCTTCTTTAGCGTTTTCTCGACAGCACCTGACCTGTGCAGCGAAAGCTCGGAGAAGAAGACTTCATGCGTGATGCCGAGCACTGCAAGGTCGCCGCGAATAAGTTCCATCATAGCTTCGACCGCGGTCTCGCGCGCTATCTTCAGCGCCTCGGCTTCGTCCATTTCGAGAAGCGTCTTGCCATGCGTTGCCGCTAGCGCCTGCCCGACCGGCTTCAGATAGTCGCCCGGATAGAGACCTTCCGGAATGGAGATCGTCTCACCCAGCGCCTCGCGATAACGCAGCATCGCGCTGCGCGCCAGCACCTCGATCTGCCCGCCGGCATCGTTGATGTAATATTCCCGGCAGACGCGATAACCGACCTTTTCGAGCAGGTTCGCCAGCGCATCGCCGAAGACGGCGCCGCGCACATGGCCGACATGCATGGGGCCGGTCGGGTTCGCGGAAACATATTCGACGTTCACCGCCTCGCCGGTGCCGAGATCGCTCGCGCCATAGGCGTCGCCCGCGCGAAGCATGTCCGGAATGCGGGCGAGCCAGAAGGCGGGCTTGAGACGCAGATTGATGAAGCCGGGCCCCGCAACCGTCACTTCCGTCACCGCCTCTTCACCGGCGAGCTTCGCGGCGATCCTGTCGGCCAGCTCGCGCGGCTTCGCTCCTGCGGGTTTCGCCAGCACCATGGCCGCGTTGGTAGAGAGATCGCCATGGGACGCGTCTCGCGGTGGCTCGACCGTAATGCGGGAAAGATCGAGACCGGGCGGCAGCACGCCCTCGCTCACGAGACCGCTGACCGCCGCCTCCACCCGCTCGCCGAAATATCGAAAAATATTCATTACTGCCGCCACTTATGGACCCTGCCGGGCGCGCACTCTAGCCGCGAGGCCGATGGTATTCCAGCCCCCCGGGCGCCCCGTCCTCACGACCTCGGATCGTGCAGGTCGAATAGCCGCTGATGCTCCTCGATGGCGAACTTGTCGGTCATGCCGGCAATGAAATCGCACACGCGACGGGCTGTTTTGAAGCCCTGCGCCCCATCGCAGCCCTGTTGCCATTCCGGCGGCAGTTGGTCCGGCGATTCATGCAAAAGGCCAAAAAGGTCCTGCACGATGCGCTTCGCCTTGCTCATAGATCGGTTGACCCTGTAGTGGCGATACATGCGCTTGAAGAGGAAGGCCTTCAGCGCGGCATTGTGCTCGTTCATTTCGGGCGTGAAGCCGACCAGCGGCCGGTCCATCGCCCGCACATCGGCCGCTGTTTCAGGTCTCGCGGCAGCGAGCCGCGCCCTGGTTTCGTCGAGCACATCCCCCACCATGGCGCCGATCAGCTCGCGCACCGCCTCATGGATAACCCGCGCTTCCTCCAGCCCCGGATAACGGTCCATCACTCTCCGGAAAACGTCGCCCACAAGCGGCACCGCCATCAGATCGTCGATGCTGAAGAGGCCTGCCCGGAGCCCGTCATCGATGTCGTGATTGTTATAGGCAATGTCGTCGGCCAGAGCCGCCACCTGCGCCTCCGGCCCGGCATAGGTTTCCAGCTCCAGATCCTGCGTCTCGGCATATTCGGCGATGGCGCGCGGCAGGTCGTCGGCGGAAACACCCGGCGCGATCACCGGCCCGTTGTGCTTCACGAGACCTTCAAGCGTCTCCCAGGTGAGGTTCAGCCCGTCGAACGACGCATAGCGGTGCTCGAGCTTGGTGACGATCCGGAGCGTCTGCGCATTATGGTCGAAGCCCCCATAATCCTTCATGCAGGCGTCGAGCGCCGTCTCTCCGGCATGCCCGAAGGGCGTGTGACCGAGATCATGGGCAAGCGCCAGCGTCTCGGCGAGGTCTTCATCAAGACCGAGCACCCGCGCCACCGACCGCGCGATCTGCGCGACTTCCAGCGAATGGGAGAGCCTCGTCCGGTAATTGTCGCCCTCGTGATAGACGAAGACCTGCGTCTTGTATTTGAGCCGCCGGAAGGCCCCCGAATGGATGATGCGGTCCCGGTCGCGCTGAAAGGGGGTTCGGGTCGCGCTTTCAGGCTCCGGAAATAGCCTCCCCCTCGTCTCTTCCGCCTTCGACGCGTACCGGGCGGTGGCGGCAGGGTTGACGATCGGCACAATATCCCTCGACATTCTATGGACTTAGCGGAGGGCCGGTTTGAAACCCGGGCCCACCGGCCTTACATATCTGCTAAGCTAAATCGTCCTTTTCCGAAAGCCGAAACCGATATGTCCGCCACTCTCGAAGCTCCCGCCGTCCCCGTCTCGCTCACGGCCCGCGCCGCAAAGCAGGTTGCCCGCATCCTGGAAGGCGAGCCCTCCGGCACCATGCTTCGCGTCTCCGTCCAGGGCGGCGGATGCTCTGGCTTTCAGTATGGCTTCACCCTGGAGGGTACACGGAACAATGACGACCTCGCGCTTGAGCGGGACGGCGTGACCGTGCTGATCGATACCGTGTCGGTCGAGTATCTGGCCGGATCCGAGATCGATTATGTGGACGATCTGATTGGCTCGGCCTTCAAGATCAGCAATCCGAACGCGACCTCGTCCTGCGGTTGCGGCACCTCCTTCTCGATCTGACAGCTCCCTGCACGGAGTAAATCGTGCCTTCCTGTGCCATATTGGCACAATTGTCATTTTACCCAGGTTCCGCAAAGCGTATCCTGAGACACACAGTTTGATTCTGCTTGGATGTATGCGGGCGTAACTCGATGGTGCTTCACCAAAGAACCGAAAACGGCAAGAAACTAGAGAAATACTGGCGTGAAATAAGAGTACCGGGGAAGAATGTGCCTGCTCGCAGCGAATTCCGGGTCAATTCCGGAATAGCTTCGCTCCTCCCTTTTCTGGTCATCGTCGAACTTGCCGATGAGGATATCGTTTTCCGGCTGATCGGAACGGGCCTGGCCGAGCATCAGGGGATCGACATTACGGGCAGCCGCTACAGCGATGTCGCCCAGCCCGATCAGGTCGCCCGCGCCAGCCGCAGGTTTCGGGCGGCATGGGAACGGCCATGTGGCATCCTCTCGATTCACCGGGAGGACTACGGCCGAGGCGTTTCATCGACTGTAGAACTCGCCTCCTTCCCGCTTCGCGGCGACAATGGGGAAATGATGATGGTTCTCAGCGTCACGCCAATCGGCAAAGGACTTGCCGAAAAAAGCAACACGCCCCTCTTTCTCCGTCCGCTGACCCATATCGAATATATCGATCTCGGAAGCGACGTTCCGGACGACGCCAGCATAATCGCCGGACTGCAGCCTGCGCCTGCGGAAAAGGGATAGAGAGAAGCGGAATGAAGATCGCGAGTTTCAACGTCAATTCGATCAAGGCCCGCCTGACCAACCTGACGGATTGGCTCAAGGAAGCGACGCCGGACATCGTCTGCCTTCAGGAACTGAAGTGTCTCGACGAGGCTTTCCCACGCTCCGAAATCGAAGACCTTGGCTACAATGTCGCTACGCACGGGCAGAAGACCTACAATGGCGTCGCCATCCTCTCGAAGCTCCCGCTCGAGGATGTGACGCGCGGACTGCCGGGCGATGATGGCGACGATCATGCCCGTTATATCGAGGCGGTCGTCTCGGCAAATGGCACGGCGCTTCGCGTTGCCTCCATTTACCTGCCTAATGGCAATCCTGTCGGTACCGACAAGTTCGAGTACAAGCTCCGCTGGATGGACCGCCTGATCGATCAGACAGCGAAGCTTCTTTCCTACGAAGAGCCGCTGGCGCTCGCCGGCGACTACAATGTCATCCCGACGGCTGACGATGTTCACGATCCCGCCGCCTGGGCAAACGACGCGCTCTTCCGCCCCGAGACACGCGCAAAATTTCGCGAGCTCGTGAATCTCGGTCTGACCGACGCTTTCCGTGCCTGCCACACGGAAGCCCATCGCTATACATTCTGGGACTATCAGGCAGGCGCATGGGCCAAGGACAACGGCATCCGCATCGACCACATATTGCTGTCACCGCAAGCGGCCGACCTGCTGACAGGCAGCGACATCGACCGCAACGTCCGCGGCCGCGAGAAACCATCGGACCACGTACCGATCTGGGCGGAGCTTGACTTCGGCTGAGGCCGGCCCGGCCTCATTTGCACCACGAATCCGGTTTACCAGGTGCATCCCGTTCCTGAAGGTGGATTGCATGAACGTGTTGAAGCCCGGCCTGATGCTGGCAGCAGCTATTACCCTTGCACTTGTCGCGCCCGCCCGCGCGGAAATTGTTCCCGCAGCGGAAGAGCTTCATAAATCATTCGACAGCGCAGGAGTAAGTGGCACCTTCGTCCTTTTCGACCCCCGAACGAATAAATCGATCGCCGTGAACCCGGATCGCGCAGAACAGAGATTCGTTCCTGCCTCCACGTTCAAGATCGTGAACAGCCTGATCGCCCTCGAGACCGGTGCCGTGTCCAGCGTGAACGAAGTTCTGCCCTATGGCGGGCAGCCCCAGCCTTTCGAGCAGTGGGAACGGGACATGAGCATGCGCGATGCAATCGCTGTATCGAATGTACCTGTCTATCAGGGCGTCGCCCGCCGTATCGGCAAGGAACGTATGGCGACGGCGTTGCAGCGCCTCGATTATGGGAATGGCGAGACAGGAGAAGTGATCGATCGCTTCTGGCTCGACGGCCCTCTCCAAATCAGTGCCGCGGAACAAACAGTTTTCCTGGCGCAACTGGCGGCAGGCACTCTCCCGCTTTCACCTGAGGTTCAACAATCCGTCCGGGACATTCTTCTGCTCGAGGAGAAAGATGGCGCGCGCCTCTATGGCAAGACCGGTTGGGATTTTGCGGAAGGCGGCGGCGGGCTTGGCTGGTTCGTGGGCTGGACAGAAAAGGACGGTGTTGCCCGCAGCTTCGCGCTCAACATCGACATGACAGAAAACGAGCAAGCGTCGATACGCATCCCGCTGGCCAAGCAACTGCTTGAGCAAACCGGCGCCTGGTAGAACCCCGCTAACCCCCGAACGGTTCGCCCATGGGCGTCACGCGAAGTCCCTTCCGCAAGCGCCGGAAGGGCAACTTCGCGAGATCGGCGATGTTGGGCCCCGGACTTTCGACGACGAGTACCTCGCTCGCCATCGGCCCAAAATCGGCTCGAAAATGCACCGAACTCTTCACGACGAGGATACCGAGGCTTCGCGGATCGAGGCCCGTGTGCCGGATCATCTCCTTGTCCGCGCACTGCCCCTTCCGTGAAGCGACCACCACCTGCACACCACCCCTGCGAAGCCTCACCGTCGTGCCGAGCGACATTCGCGAGCCTCCATAGAAGGGGCCGGTCGCCAGAAATTCGCCATCGGTGATCCGCATCACCTCGAACTCCGCCTCGATGGGCCGCTCGCCCGGCGCGCCGCCGGTCTTTGCCCCGAGCGAGAGCTTCACGCTCGCGCCCTCGCCCGCCTCCGCCGCCCGCGCAGCGCTTTCGGGATCGAACAGAACCGCGAGACAGGCATTCTGCGCGTCCTGCAATATCAGCTCCGAAAGAATCCCGACCGTGTCCCCATTGCCGCCAGCGCCCGGATTGTCCTGCGTATCGGCGAGAACGACCGGGCCCTTGCCCGGTGCCGAATGCGCAATCGCGTGAGCAACGGCATCGCGCGCGGACCAGAGCTTTTCGCTGAAATCGGGCTCGGCCTCCCGCGCCGCATCGGCAATGCGCTGCGCCGCTTCCGCAGCTGCGGCCTCCGTTTCGCCATAGGCAATAACGACCGGTCCGCATTCCGGGATATCGACAGGCGGAAATCCCGTTGTGAAGGATACGCTTGTGACGCGGCCATTGCCGGTGACCCGACCCTCCGCCTCGGTGACAAGGGCGTATAGTTCTGCCGCCGGTTCGATCAGCGTGCATTGCGCGGTCAGCGGTATCAGATAGTCGAGACGGCGCATCGCCTTTGCCTGACGTTGCCCCGACTTTGCAAGTTTGAGGAGGTGCGCCGCTGCACGCGCACCCGTCTCCGCCATGTCGACATGCGGATAGGTCCGGTAACCGATCAGTGCATCGGCCTCTGCCACCATCCGCTCAGTCACATTCGCATGAAGATCGAGCGAGGCGACGAGCGGCACGTCCCGCCCGATGACGGTCCGCACCCGGCGCAATATCTCGCCTTCGCCATCATCGAAATGCTCGGTCACCATCGCGCCGTGGAGATCGAGATAGACCGCATCGACGCTACCCGCCGCCCGCAGCGCGTCGATCATCATACCCATGATGCGCTCGAACGCGTCTTCTGTGACATGTGCTGAAGGCGTCGCCGAACACCAGACGAGCGGCAGCAGCGTGTTCCCTGCCGAGGCCGCATCGACGAAGCCGGCTATGGGTACATTCATGCCCTCAAAGGCGGACAGCAGTCCCTCGCCCCGCTGCAGCGCCGGCCAGGAATCCGCCTGCTCGAAAGCCGTGAAGTCCGCCTTGGTTGGCGCAAATGTATTCGTCTCGTGCTGGAAACCGCCAACGGCGATACGCATGGGCTAGTCCACTTCCCTGTCCGTCATTCCCGCGATGCGGGCACCCGATGATGCAGGGCCTATCGCGAAACTCAAGTGTCATCCCGGCACTTGTTGCCGGGAACCGATCCACCTCTCCGGCGAGAACGACAACCAGTGGGTCCCGGGAATAAATCCCAGGATGACACCTTTGGTTTTGGCCATGTACGTAGCAAACTACGATCAACGAAATTGAACGAACAACCGGGAGGACCAGATGATCAAGCTCACCTTCTGCCTGACAAGGCTGCCGAATTTCACGCTGGAGGAATTCCAGAACTACTGGTGGAACAAGCATGCGCCGCTGGTCGCGAGCCACCGCAAGGTGCTGCGTATCGCCCGCTATGTGCAGCTTCACTCCTTCGAGGCATCGCTGTCGGACGGGATCCGCGAAGTGCGCGGCGGCGGGCTCGACAAGGCGCCGGCCATTTATGACGGCGTGGCGCAGCTTTGGTGGGAGAGCATGGATAACCTCGCCGCCGCCACCTCGACGCCGGAAGGCATCGCGGCCGGCCGGGAGCTCTACGAGGACGAGAAGAAATTCATCGACTTCGCCCGCTCGCCGCTCTGGTTCGGCGAGGAGAAAGTCGTTTTTGGTTAAATCTCAACTCCCGCCGAAGGCCGACACCCAGGCATCGGCGCGGCTGCGCGCCTCGTCCTTCTCGCCGCGCTTCATCCAGCCGTCATATCGCTCCATATAGGCATTGGCTTCCGCGCGCTGCGTCTCGTCGCCATAGCGGTTGGCGAGCAGGAAATAGGCCCAGCCATCCGCGCGATCGCGCTCGACGCCCTCGCCCTCCATGTAGATGCGGCCAAGCTCGGCAAGGGCCGGAGCGTAGCGCTTCTTGGACGAGAGGATGAGCCAGCGCAAGCTCTCGGTCCGGTCGGCAGAGGTGCCCCAGCCGCGCCGGTGCATCATGCCGAGGTAATATTGCGCATCGCCGCGCGCCGCGAGCGCGCCCACCTCGAAGGCCTTGAGCGCGGCCGGATAATTCCGCTTGAGCCCGATTGCCTCATTGTCTTCGAGATAGAGGAGACCGAGACGGACGGCAGCCTCCGGCTGCCCGCCCCGGGTCGCCTGAAGGTAATATTCATAGGCCTTGGCGTCGGACTGCGGCACGCCCGCGCCCTTGTCATAGAGATTGCCGAGAATCCAGGCCGCCGCGACATGGCCCTGCTTTGCGGCCTCCTCCCACTCCACCACGGCGCCGGGAAGGTCGCCCGCGCGATGTGCTGCAAGGCCCCGGTCATAGGCGGCCTGGGCCTGCGGGCCCGGCTCGGCAAAGACGGCGCCGTTCACGGCAAGCGTGAGGCCTAGAGCGGCGGCAAGGGCGGCAAGACTTCTGCGGACGGTCATGGATGCTCCCTGTAGGGCGGAAAGACGCGGGGGCCATTCTGACAGAACAGCCCCGAAACGCATCTTAAATGGCGAAATATGGTGAAGCTGTGACCCCTTCCCCGCCTGCCCGAGTTGACCCGGAGGCGGCCACAGGGGAAGATTCCCGCTAACCGGAACGCGAATCCCCAGAAATCCGGATACAGGGAGAAAGCCATGAAAGCTGCCGTCTTGCGCCAGGTAGGCAAGCCGCTCGAGATCGAGAACGTCAAGATCAACAAGCCC
>JAHBYL010000056.1 GCA_019635955.1 Parvibaculum sp. | reverse complement strand
CGACAATCATTTCCGCACCCAGACGCTCGACATCACCTTTGCCGTGGATCGCGGCGAAGAGGCGATGGCCGAAATGCTGGAACGGCTCTGCGAGCGCGCGGAAGAAGCGGTCGATCAGGGCTACAACATCGTCATCCTGTCGGACCGCCTGATCTCGGCGGAGCGCATCGCCATTCCGGCGCTGCTCGCGACATCGGCCGTCCATCACCACCTGATCCGCAAGGGGCTCCGCACCAAGGTCGGCATCGTGGTGGAAACGGGCGAAGCGCGCGAAGTGCATCACTTCGCCTGCCTCGCGGGCTATGGCGCCGAGGCGATCAACCCCTATCTCGCTTTCGAGACGCTGGCGAACCTCCTGCCGCATCTCGACGAGGGCCTGACCCAGAAGGAAGCCGAGAAGCGCTACATCAAGGCGATCGACAAGGGCCTGCTCAAGGTCATGTCCAAGATGGGCATCTCGACCTATCAGTCCTATTGCGGTGCGCAGATCTTCGACGCGATCGGCCTCGCTACCGGCTTCTGCGACAAGTACTTCACCGGCACGGTCTCGATGATCGAGGGTGTGGGTATCGAGGAAATCGCGCGCGAGACCTTCGAGCGCCATCGCCTCGCCTATTCCGATGCGCCGGTGCTCCGCAACTCGCTTGAAGTGGGCGGCGAATATGCCTACCGCATCCGCGGCGAAGACCATGCCTGGACCTCGGACAGCGTCCGCGACCTGCAGCACGCGGTGCGCGGCAACAGCCAGGACAAGTACCGGGCCTTCGCGCGCCAGATCAACGAGCAGAACGAGCGCCTGCTCACGATCCGTGGCCTCTTCGACATCAAGACGGCGGAGGATGACGGCCGTCAGCCTGTGCCGCTCGACGAAGTGGAGCCTGCATCGGAAATCGTGAAGCGTTTCGCGACCGGCGCCATGTCCTTCGGCTCGATCAGCCGCGAGGCGCACACGACGCTGGCGCTCGCCATGAACCGCATTGGCGGCCGCTCGAACACCGGCGAAGGCGGCGAGGAAGCCGACCGCTTCAAGCCGCTGCCGAACGGCGACAGCATGCGCTCGTCGATCAAGCAGGTCGCCTCCGGCCGCTTCGGCGTGACGACGGAATATCTCGTCAATGCCGACATGATCCAGATCAAGATGGCGCAGGGTGCAAAGCCCGGTGAAGGCGGCCAGCTGCCCGGCCACAAGGTGGACGCGGTGATCGCCAAGGTCCGTCACTCGACGCCGGGCGTCGGCCTCATTTCGCCGCCGCCACATCACGACATCTATTCGATCGAGGATCTGGCGCAGCTCATCTACGACCTGAAGAACACGAACCCCGCCGCCCTGATTTCGGTGAAGCTCGTTTCGGAAGTCGGCGTGGGCACGGTCGCCGCGGGCGTCTCCAAGGCGCGTGCCGACCATGTCACGATCTCGGGCTTCGAAGGCGGCACCGGCGCCTCGCCGCTCACCTCGATCAAGCATGCGGGCAGCCCCTGGGAAATCGGCCTTGCCGAAACGCACCAGACGCTGGTGATGAACCGTCTGCGCGGCCGTATCGCCGTGCAGGTGGACGGCGGTCTGCGCACCGGCCGCGACGTCGTGATCGGCGCGCTGCTCGGCGCGGACGAGTTCGGCTTCGCCACCGCACCGCTCATCGCGGCGGGCTGCATCATGATGCGCAAGTGCCATCTGAACACCTGCCCCGTCGGCGTCGCGACGCAGGACCCCGAACTCCGCAAGCGCTTCGTCGGCACGCCCGAGCACGTCATCAACTACTTCTTCTTCGTCGCCGAGGAAGTGCGCGAGCTGATGGCCGCCATGGGCTATCGCAAGATGTCCGAAATGACCGGCCAGATGCAGATGCTCGACAAGCGCAAGGTCGTGAAGCACTGGAAGGCGAAGGGCCTCGACTTCTCGAAGCTCTTCCACAAGCCGGAAGCGCTTGAGGGCGTTGCGATCCATCTCTGCGAGCAGCAGGACCACAAGATCGACAATGTTCTCGACCGCACGCTCATCGAAAAGGCGAAGGACGCCATCGAGCAGAAGAAGCCTGTCCAGATCGAACTGCCGATCCGCAACACGGACCGCACGACGGGCGCCATGCTCTCGGGCGAGATCGCGAAGCGCCATGGCCATGCTGGTCTTGGCGACGACACGATCCATGTGAAGTTCCAGGGTACCGCCGGCCAGAGCTTCGGCGCCTGGGTCGCGGCGGGCGTGACGCTCGAGCTTGAAGGTGAAGCGAACGACTATGTCGGCAAGGGCCTCTCCGGCGGCCGGCTCATCGTCTATCCGCCGGCAAAGAGCGGTATCGTGCCCGAGAAGTCGATCATCGTCGGCAATACGGTGCTCTATGGCGCGATCAGCGGCGAATGCTACTTCCGCGGCGTCGCGGGCGAGCGCTTTGCCGTGCGCAACTCCGGTGCCATCGCTGTTGTCGAAGGCACGGGCGACCACGGCTGCGAATACATGACGGGCGGCATCGTCGTCGTACTCGGCCAGACGGGCCGCAACTTCGCCGCAGGCATGTCGGGCGGCATCGCCTATGTGCTCGACGAGGACGGGATGTTCGAGCGGCGCTGCAACATGTCCATGGTCGATCTCGAACCTGTGAAGGAAGAGCACGACTTGATGGAGCGGCATCGCCACCAGACGGGCGATCTCGAAAGCCATGGCCGTGTCGATGTGATGAGCGACATGACCCGCTTCGACGCGGAGCGGCTGCACCAGCTCATTGAAAACCACGCGCACTACACCAATTCGGCCCGTGCGCGTGAAATTCTGGATAATTGGGAGGCCATGCTGCCCAGGTTCCGCAAGGTGATGCCGGTGGAATACCGCCGCGCCCTTCGGGAAATGCAGCAGGCGCAGGACGCTGCGCAGGCCGTGGCGGCAGCAGGAGAGTAAGCGTGGGCAAGATTACAGGCTTTCTGGAAATCGACCGGCAGGACCGCAAGTACCTGCCCGCCGCCGACCGGATCCGCAATTACCGGGAATTCGTGATTCCGCTCACCGAGGATGCGGTGAAGGATCAGGCTGCGCGCTGCATGGATTGCGGCATTCCCTATTGTCACAATGGCTGTCCGGTGAACAACCAGATCCCGGACTGGAACGACCTCGTCTATCACGCCGACTGGGAGGAAGCCTGCCGCAACCTCCACTCGACGAACAACTTCCCGGAATTCACGGGCCGCATCTGCCCCGCGCCCTGCGAGGCAAGCTGCACGCTGAACCTCACGGACCAGCCGGTCACGATCAAGACCATCGAATGCACGATCGTCGATCGCGGCTGGAAGGAAGGCTGGATCGCGCCGCAGGTGCCGGCGAAGAAGACCGGCAAACGCGTCGCCATCGTCGGCTCCGGCCCGGCCGGTCTCGCCGCCGCGCAGCAGCTTGCACGCCGCGGTCACGACGTTCATGTCTTCGAAAAGTTCCAGAAGGCGGGCGGCCTGCTCCGCTACGGCATTCCCGACTTCAAGATGGAGAAGACGCTGATCGACCGTCGCGTCGAGCAGATGGAAGCCGAAGGCGTCACCTTCCATTACGGGGTCCATATCGGCGTGACGAAGCCCGCGAAGGAGCTCAATGAGGAGTTCGACGCGGTCATCCTCACCGGCGGCTCGGAAAAGCCCCGCGACCTTCCCGTTGAAGGCCGCGAACTTTCGGGCGTCCATTTCGCGATGGAATTCCTGCCGCAGCAGAACCGCCGCGTATCCGACGAGCCGATCGGCCAGGTCGAGCCGATCCTCGCCGGCGGCAAGCATGTCGTCGTGATTGGCGGCGGCGATACCGGCTCGGACTGCATCGGTACCTCGTTCCGTCAGGGCGCAGTGCGCGTGACCCAGCTCGAAATCATGCCGGCGCCGCCCGAGCGCGAGAACAAGCTCCTCACCTGGCCGGACTGGCCGCTGAAGATGCGGACCTCCTCGAGCCAGGCCGAAGGCGCGGTGCGCGATTTCGCCGTGATGACCCGCCGGATCATCGGCAAGGACGGCCATGTCACCGCCATCGAATGCGTGCGCGTGGACGAAAAGATGCAGCCGGTGCCGGGTTCGGAATTCGAGATCAAGGCCGATCTCGTCCTCCTCGCCATGGGCTTCGTGCATCCCGTGCATGAAGGCATGCTGAAGGAACTGGGCGTCCAGCTCGACCCGCGCGGCAACGTGGCGGCCGACACGGCGACCTACAAGTCGAACCTCGACAAGGTCTTCTCGGCCGGCGACATGCGCCGCGGCCAGTCGCTCGTCGTATGGGCCATTCGCGAGGGCCGCCAGGCTGCCCGCGAGGTAGACCTGTTCCTGATGGGGGAAACGAAACTGCCGCGCTGAACCGGCGCAAGGGATCGGAAATCAAAGCCCCCGTGATAGACGTCACGGGGGCTTTTTTGTGGGTAAGCGAGACGAAGGCATGAGCGGCGAAAACCTGAGACAGGACTGGATCGACGGCATGCGCGTCATGCTGCCGCTGCTGCCCGGCGCGCTGCCCTTCGGCATGATCGCGGGCGTCGTCGCCTCCAATGCCGGGCTCGACGCGCTGGCGGGCATCGGCCAGTCGGTGATCGTGTTTGCGGGCGCGGCGCAGCTCGCCTCGACGCAGCTCATCGCCGATGCGGCGCCCGCCCTCGTGGTGATCCTGACCGGCCTCGTCATCAATCTGCGCATGGCGATGTACAGTGCCTCGCTGGCCGGACATCTCTCCGCCCTGCCGCGGGGCAAGCGCTGGCTCGTCTCCTACCTCATGACCGACCAGTCCTACGCGCTGAGCATCATGCGCTACACGCAACGGCCGGAGATGAGTCTTGCCGCCAAATTCGCCTTCTATATGGGCGGGGCGATACCGATGTGGGTGGTGTGGCTGGCGGCAACGGCGGCGGGCTACTTCCTCGGCAACCGCATTCCTGCAAGCTGGTCGCTCGACTTTTTCGTGCCGCTGAGCTTCCTCGCGCTCATCGTGCCCGCGATCCGCGACCGCGCCAATGCCGTGGCCGCGCTGACGGGCGGCACCACCGCCGTACTGGCCTGGGACCTGCCCTTCAACCTCGGTCTCTTTCTCGCGGCGCTGGCGGGCATTGCGGCCGGCTATGTCGTGGAGCGGCAGGCCCGGCAAGGGGAGAAGGCCTGATGGACAAGCAGACGATCTGGTTCGCGATCATCGTGATCGGCCTCGGCACTTTCGCGCTGCGCGCCTCCTTCATCGAGATCGGAGGCCGCTTCGCCCTGCCCGCACCTGTCACCCGGGCGCTGCGCTTCCTGCCGGCGGCCGTGCTCTCGGCCATCATCCTGCCCGCCCTGCTCCGCGCCGAGGCCGGTGGGCTCAGCTTCGATCCTGCCAATCCGCGCCTCATCGCAGGCGTGGTGGCAACGCTCGTTGCGTGGAAGACGAAAAGCGTGCTCGCAACTCTCGCCGCGGGCATGGGTACGCTCTGGGGGATGCAGGCGGTTCTCTGACCTAGCCTTCGCCGACCATGCCGCGCAGCGCCCGGGCGCCTTCGCGCGAACGCGCCTGCTCCTGCTCGATCCAGCGCCGCACCTCGTCCCAGTTCACCTGCCGCGCATTGTTGACGTTTTCGCGCGCGGCCTCGGTCGGCTGGGTGAGGCCCGCTTCTTCCATCCATGCGTTCCAGCTCGCCGAAACTCCGACGATCCTGTCCTGCACCGGGCCGACTTCGAATCCGTTGACCCAGGTGACGAGGTGACCGCTGTTGAGCACGAGAAGCATCGATGTGGTCAGCAGGAGCGTGAGCCCCATGCGCCGCACGGCGCGCACCGTCTCGCGCTCACTCTGCGCATCGGCATCGTCATCCGGCTTGTCGTGAAGCATGTCGAGCATCGGCTTGCCTCAGAACTGGAAATAGATGAAGGGGGCAACGCCTTCCGGCGCCACAGCCCAGATGAGCCAGATGCCGCCGCCAAGCAAAAGCGCAAGCAGCGGCGCCGGCAGATATTGTACGATGCGCGCCAGCCAGCGGCCAAGATGCTGCGGCGTGAACTGGAAGAACATCGCAAGCAGGATGAGACCGACCGCAAAGGGCGTCACATACTGGCTTGGCTCGCCGAAACGCGCAAAGCCGGCGATATAGCTCGCCGCCGTCTGGAAACTGTCCGCCCGGAAGAAAATCCAGGCGAAGCAGACGAGATGGAAGGTCCAGAAGATACCGACGATATGCCGCGCGCTGTTGCCAAAGGCGGCGATGACGCCGCCGGGATCGGTATGGGCGGGCGCGAATTCCTCGAGCTTCCGCCTCGCGTAACGCTCGATACCGAGCATCGCACCGTGAAACGCGCCCCAGAAGACGAAGGTCCAGGCCGCGCCGTGCCAGATGCCGCCGAGAAACATGGTGAGAAAGAGATTGCGGTAGGTCTTCGCCTCGCCATGCCTGTTGCCGCCGAGCGGCACATAAAGATAGTCGCGCAGCCAGGTGCTGAGCGAAATATGCCATCGCCGCCAGAAGTCCTGAAGGCTCGCCGCACGATAGGGCTGGTTGAAATTCTCCAGGAAGCGATAGCCGAGCAGCGCCGCAACGCCGATGGCGATGTCGCTATAGCCCGAGAAGTCGCAATAGATCTGCACGGCATAACCATAGATGCCGATCAGAAGGTCGAGCGCGCCAACCGCCGAAGGATCGAAGAAGACAGGGTCGACGATCTCCGTCGCGAGATAATTCGCGATCACCATCTTCTTGGCGAGACCCGAGAGAATAAGCACCGTGCCGACGCCGATATGGGCGCGGGAAAGCCGCGCCGGCTGGTGAAGCTGCGGCAGGAAATCCGCCGCGCGCACGATCGGTCCCGCCACAAGCTGCGGGAAGAAGGAGATGTAGAGCATCACATTGACGAGCGACCTCTCCGCCGTCGCATGCCCGCGATAGACATCGATCACATAGGAAATGCCCTGGAAGGTGAAGAAGGAAATGCCGACGGGCAGGATCACCTGCATGAAGGGCAGGTCGCGCGTCAGCCCCGCCACTTCGAGAACCGCTGCGAACGACGACAGGAAAAAGTCGTAATATTTGAAGAAGCCGAGAATCGAGAGCCCTGCGACGACCGCAACACCGACGATGAACTTGCGAAGCCCTGTCCGCTCCGTCCGGGCCAGCGCAAGGCCGGCGAGATAGCTGATCAGCGTCGAAAGAAACAGCAGGCCGAGAAAGCGCCAGTCCCACCAGCCGTAAAAGAAGTAGCTCGCGCCGACGAGAATGAGCTTCCGCGCTTCCGGCAATCCGCGCACGGCCCAGCTGACCGCGAAAACGATCAGAAAGAAGATGCCGAACTCTATCGTCGGAAAAAGCATGCCGCCCCGGTACTCGCGCGCCTGTCATCTGCGCAGATGTCGCCCACACTAACCATCAGGGGGGCATGACGGCATGGGCTGCATCATCCCCGTTCGGGTGGAAAAGCTCAATCGGAGCCTGATTTCATGGTTAATCCGGTGCGTCATCCGCGTGACAGGCTTCGCCCATGAGCGCAGCATGAAGCGATGCGGCGAGCACCTCGCCACCTGCCGCCCGCAGATGAACGCGGTCGGCGAACATCAGCGGCGGTTCCGCCCGCGCCCACCGGTCCGCCGCGCAGCGTCCGCCCATGGCTGCCGCGCCATCCCAGAAGAAATCGCCCCCCTCTTCGGCAAGCGCCTTGAGCAGGCGGCGCACGGCATCGAGCTTGGGCGGCGTTGCCCAACCCTCGCCGCAACTCTCGCCCGAACCCTGCCGTGCGCCATCGAACGGCCCGAGGAAGACAAGCGAGGCCTGGGGCGCGGATCCCTTCACCGCCTCCGCAAAGCCGCCTGCCAGTTCACGATAGGCATCGAGATCGAGCCCGTTGTTGAAGCCCTCATTGGTACCGAAGCCCAGAATGACGAGATCGGGCTGGAGCGCGGCGATCTGCGCGCGGACGATGTCTGCATCCCACCTGGTGGTGATGGCGGCGGTCGCCGCAACCACGCCGAAGCTGTCATAGCGAAGGCCGGGCCCGGCCTCCTTCGTCACGCCCCAGCCGAGAAGACGAACGGGGCCAGAGCCCGCAGGCGAAAGCCGGACTTCCACGGCCGCCGCCGCTGGAACGCGAAGGCGGATATAGCCCGGCTCTGCCTGCCGCGTTTGCAGACGGAGCGGCGCCGCATCGCCGATCTTCACCAGGACGGCACCCGTCTCGGGCCCGCCATAGGCCTCGATCTCGACACCGGAAAATGGTGTGTCCGACCGGAGGGAGATTTCCGCCTCGCGCGTTTCGGCTTCCACACGGAACCCCTGCAACCCGAAAGGGCCCGCCGCATCGGTGGGGAGGCTCGAAAAGATGTTCCACTCCCCCGCCATCGAAATCTCGTAGCCGTCCGGCGCGTAATAGCGGAAGGGGACGCCCGGCATGAACCCGCGCCCGGCATCGCCGAAGCGCGCCTGCCAGCGCGAGCGCAATCCGCGGGTGAAACTGTCGAGCGAGATATGACTGTCGCCGACATGAAGCACGGTAAGCGGATGCGAGCGCCTCCCTGCTTCCGCGTCCTCTATCGCGGAATGGAACTTCTCGAGCCCGCGCGGCGGCGCGGTGCATTCATTGGCCGCCGCGTCATGCGCGGCCATGAAAAGCGCGAGCCCCGCAAGCAGAGGCAGGGCGCGGCGGTATCTCGCCCTGTCAGTTGGTCGCGCCAAGCCAGAGCCAGTCATCCGACCGGCCGGGACGCCTGTCCGCCATGTCATAGCCTGCCGCCTTTCCGGCTTCCTCTTCCGGCGCCTCCGGCGCGACATAAAGGGCGGGTTGCGCCGCGGCGATCCTGCCGCCATCCATATCGGCAAGCACCGCATTGGCGATACGCTCACCGAGAAGCTCATAGCCCGGCATGGTGAAGTGAATGCCGTCTTCTGCGCGCAGAAGCTTGGTGCGGCCGAAACGGTCCGGCCCGTAGGCGGTGTAGCCGCCATCGGCACCGGTCGCGAGACCTTGCGTATCCACGAAGGTGATGCCGTTCGCCCGCGCGCGCGCCTCGAATATCCCGTTGAACTGCGCCATGTCGGCACCGAAGCGCGGACTTTTCATCACCGGCAGTTCGAGCCAGTAGATCTGCGCACCCGTCGCCTTTAGCGTTGTCGTGAAATCATCGACGCGGCGCTCATAGATGTCGCGCCAGCCCGGCTCGAACAGCGCATGACGCCGGCCTTCCTCCACGATCGGCTGCCGGTCGTTCGTGCCCATCACGACGACGGCAATGTCGATGCGCGTTTCAGCCGCGATGCTGCGAACTTCGGCGTTCCAGTCGAAATAGTCCTGACGCGAAAAACCGGTCGCGACGCGCGATTTCTTGATGACGTTGAATCGCTTGTCCTGGCGCAGCACGTGATAGAGCCCGGCCCAGGTACCGTCCCCCAGCGAGTCGCCTAGCACCACCACATTGTAGCGCTCGCGTTTCACGGCCGGTGCGGGGGCAGGCTCTGCTTGAGGCGCCGTCTCGGCGGCAACATCCTGGACGAGCGCGGCGCTTTCGACGGAGCGCGGCGCAAGCTGCATCGGCTGCGCCGACGCAGCGACGGCATAGGCGAGAAAGACGAGCGGCAGGAATAGCCCGAGGATGAGCGCCGCGCGCTTCCTCTCCGCCACTTCGGATTTCGCGATGGCGCGCCCCGCCATATTGCCCCCGATACGCATAACTGACTGATATTCCGGCCCATTCCGGCACAAAGGGTGGCCGGGATGGCCGTCCTGCCCCTGGCCGGTGCAGCAGACATGCCCGAACGCAGCCTGCCCATATGCCCCGAAATGAGACGAAAAGCTTAACGCGCGCGTCTGGGCTTGCCTAGGGAGGCAAAACCGGCCTTGTTATGGAAGATCAGACAGCCGTTCGCAGAAGGTCGGAGACCACGCGCTCCAGATCCTGCAGCGAGGCGCAGGTGATCGCCCGGTCGCAATAGGGCGTGAGGCGGCGCATTTCGCTGTCGCCCGAATTCCACATCGAGCGCGCCTCGGGATTGAGCCAGATGACGCGCCGGGCCCGGGCATGCACGAGCTTCAGGATGTCGGCGCGGGGATCGCCGTAGTTGGAGCGCGCATCGCCGAGAATGAGCACGGTCGTGCGATGGTCGATATCGTTCATGGCGAGCGCTTGGAAGTCCTCAAAGGCGCGGCCGTAATCGGTCGAGCCGCCGCCGAAATCGCGCAACACCAGGGCGAGCGCCTGTTCGAGCTTTTCGCGCTCGAACATCTCCGTCGTTTCGCCGAGTTCGCCTGAAAAGGCGAAGCTCCTCACATTGGGCAGCACTTCCTGCAGACTGTAGAGGAACATCAGCAGAAAACGCGAAACCTGCGCGACGGAGCCGGAGACGTCGCAGATCGCCATGACTTTCGGACGGTCCACTTTGGTGCGCTTCCAGATCGTGTGGAAGAGCAGCCCGTCATATTCGATATTCGCCCGGATCGTGCGCCGCACATCGAGCGTGCCGCGCCGCGCAACCTTCTTGCGCCGCGAATGCATGGCGATGAGGCGCTTCGCCATCTTGCGCACCAGCTCGCGCATGATGCGCATGTCGGAGCGGTCGACATTCGAGAGCCGCATCTTCGAGAGCACTTCCTCGCGCAACTGCCGCCCGGAATTTGCGGTGAAGATTTCGAGCTGCTTCTCGACATAGTCGCGCACCTGGCCGCGAAGTTCCTCGCGCGCCTGCGTGAGCCTTTCGGCACCGGCAGCATCCCTTGCCCGCTCGCGCCGCTCGACCTCGTCATTGAGGCCATCGAGCCCCATCAGTTCCATGATGCGCCGCGTGAACATGCCGCGCTGGGTAAACAGCCTGATGCGATTGAGATTGGCCTGCCGCGCCGCTTCCGCCAGCGCCATCTGCAGTGCCGCCTGATCGCCCCGCTCCAGCAGCGAGACGAGGTCATCGCGCGGCTGCGGGCCTTCGCCCCCCTCTCGCTCACCGCCCGAGCCGCCGCCGGGCGAGGCCGAACCTCCCTGCTGCGCGCTCTCGCCGCCTTCGCCGCCCTCGCCCTTGCCGCCATCGGCCTCGGCCTGGTCTTCCGGCTCGTCGTTTTCGTTGGCGGCAGGCGGCGTGGCTGATGCGGGCTTCTCTTTGAACTGATCGAAGGAGAAGAAACTGTCGAATGTCTCGCTGAAGGCCTGCTTCTCGTCGTCGCTTTTCGCAAGCACCTGCGAAAGCGCATCGCGCAGCGTCTCGCGCTCGCTGAAGCCCACGAGATCGATCACATTGCCCGCATCGATAGACTCCGAGGTCGAAACCCGGACATCGGCGGAACGCAGCGCGCGTATGAAATCGCCGAGGACTTCGCTCATGGCCTACCCCGCCTGAACGGCTTTCGCGACCAGAGCGTTCACCTCGCCCTCGACATTGTCGATATCGTCCTGGAACTTCAGCAGCACATTGAGCGTGTTGCGGACGAGGTCGGCGTCGAGTTCGCGCGCATGGAGCAGAACCATCGTCCGCGCCCAGTCGATCGTCTCGCTGACGGCGGGAAGCTTCTTCAACTCGATCTGGCGAAGCCCCTGCACAAAGGCGACAAGCTGATTGCGCAGCTTCTCTTCCATCTCGGGCACGCGCGCAGCAATGATGCGCTGCTCGAGCCCCGTATCCGGGAATGGAATATAGAGATGCAGGCAGCGCCGCTTCAGCGCATCGCCGATCTCGCGCGTATTGTTGGAGGTGAGGAAAACGATGGGCGTCGTCCGCGCCTTGATCGTGCCGAGCTCCGGCACCGAAATCTGGTAGTCGGAAAGAAGCTCGAGCAGGAAGGCCTCGAACTCGTCGTCCGACTTGTCGATTTCGTCGATGAGAAGCACCGCCCCGCCCGGCTGCCACAGCGCCTTCAGAAGCGGCCGCGGCTCCAGGAACTCTTCGGAGAAGAATGTGTCGTCGAAATCATGGAGCCGCGCCATGGACTCCTTCAGACCCTGCGCGCCGGTCATCAGGTCGCCGAGCTTTTCCTTCAGCACCTGCGTATAGAGAAGCTGCTTGCCGTATTTCCACTCGTAAAGCGCTTTCGCCTCGTCGAGCCCTTCATAGCATTGCAGGCGGATGAGCGGTTTGCCGACCATCTCCGCCGTCGCCTTGGCAAGCTCCGTCTTGCCGACGCCGGGAGGGCCCTCGACAAGCAGCGGCTTCTGAAGCTTCTCGGCAAGGAAGATCGAGGTCGCGATATGCGCGTTGCAGATATACCCGCGGGTCTCGAAACCCTTGCGGATCGCTTCGATATCGCCCGTGGCGTCTTTCCGTTCGCTGGTCAATGAACAAGAGGAGCGACGAGGCCCCTTCCCTGATTGCGTCAATTTCGATGCCGCAACCTAGCACAGGGGCACCCCGGAATCGCCATCGCAAAATCGACCGGGCTGTACATGCGCGAACCCCGCGCTGATCGCCGGTGAACGCCGCCGATACAAACGCAAGGCAGACGCTACGCCCGCCCAAGTTCCCCGAGCAGCCATGTCTGGTGCGCATGGATCGCGCCTTCGAGATGGCTGAGGCGGCCCGCCCGCGCTGTGCCGCTCTGGAGGCCCCGCTGCACGCCCTCGCAGGCCGGCAGATCTTCCATATGGACGGCGAAGGTCGCCTCGCGCAGGAAATGCTTGAGCGTTTCGGCGTCGGGGACGTCGGTCGAGGCGGGATGCGCCAGCAGATAGATCGTGAGCTTGAAGCGGTCGATGCCCGCAATCTCCATCCGGTACCAGATCACGCTGTCGGCAAGCACCGCAATCAACATGAACGGATAGATGTTGAAGACGGAAAAACCGCGCTGCGCGAATTCCGGTATGCCGCCGAGCGGCTTGAAGAGCGGATGGCTCAGCTCATTGTCCTTGTGCGGCATGCGCAGCGCCGCATAGGGCCCGTTCGACGGCTCGCAATAGGAGATCGCCGCCGGATAGTTCGGCTCGAATGTTTCCGGATGAATGGCGAAATGGTGATAGGCCTCCATGAAATTGTCGACCAGCACCTTCCAGTTGTAAGCCTGGTCGAATTCGATGCGGCCGACGATCTCCATCTCGTCCATTTTCCATGGCTCGAGCTCGGCGGCGAGCGGCTGCAACTGCCCGGCAAGCGGCGCTGCATCGCCGCTCAGATTGACGAGTATGAAGCCGTTCCAGACTTCGCAGGCGAAAGAGGGAAGCGCGCATTCCGCGCGGTCGAAGCCCTCCGCCTGTTCCATCAGCGGCGCGGCCATCAGCGAGCCATCCAGCGCATAGGTCCATTTGTGATAGGGGCAGGATATCGTGCCGGTGCCGTCCGTCCCGAGCAGCATCCAGCGGTGCCGGCAGACGGCGGAAAGCGCACGTACCGCACCCTCCTTGCCGCGCACGATGAGCAGCGGCTCGCCCGCCACATCGATACGAAAGCGGTTGCCCGCCTCGGGAATCTCCGACGCACGGCCGACCGCTACCCAGTTGCGCCTGAAGACATGCGCCTCTTCCGCCGCGAACACATCCGGCGAGGTATAGAATGCGGGCGGCAACGTCGAGGCTTCCGCAAGCGGCCGCATCACGGCGCGGCGGCCTTCCTCTAGATAGTTTTGAAGAGAAGCGGGCATGACGTCACCTAATTTCGACCGTTCGGTCGAAATTAGGGAAGACAGCAGGAAATGTCAACCGAAAGGCCAGCCCAAAGGAAAACGCCATGGCCCAGGAAACGGGCCATGGCGCCGGGCAACGGATGGGCGAAGCTTATTTTGCGTGAACGACGACAGGCAGCTCCGTGATGCCCCGGATGAAGTTCGAGCGGAGATATTTCGGCTCGCCTACCACTTCAACGCGGCTGAAGCGCTTCATGATCTCTTCCCAAAGGATGCGGAGCTGCATCTCGCCGACGCGATTGCCGATGCAGCGATGAATGCCAAAACCGAAGGAGAGGTGGTGCCGCGCGCCTTCACGGTCGATCAGGAATTCGTTGGCGCGCTCGATCTTCTCGTCGTCCCGGTTGCCGGAGACGTACCACATCGCCACCTTGTCCCATTTCTTGATGGTCTTGCCGCGGATTTCGACATCTTCCATCGCCGTACGGCACATATGCGCCACCGGGCTCTGCCAGCGGATGATCTCCGACACCATGTTGGGAATGACGCCCGGATTATCGATCAGCTTCTTGTATTCGGCAGGATGCTGGTTGAGCGCGAGCACGCCGCCGGTGATCGAGTTGCGCGTCGTGTCGTTGCCGCCGACGATGAGCAGCAGCATGTTGCCGAGATATTCGTTCGGCGGCATGTTCTTCGTCGACTCGCCATGCGCCATCAGCGAGATGAGATCGGAACCCGGATTCTTCAGCCGGTCCTTCCACACGCCGTCGAAATATTCCCAGCAGGTCCAGAGTTCCTTGAAGGCATCTTCCGGCGTCTCGAAATATTCAGGATCGCCGATCCGCTCCACCGTGTCGGACCAGTGGATGAGCTTGTGGCGGTCCTCCTGCGGCACGTTGAAGAGCGTCGCCAGCGTGCGCCCGGTGAGCTCCACCGACACTTCCCGCACCCAGTTGAAGGTTTCGCCACGCGGCAGCGCATCGAGAATGAGGCCTGCCCGCTCGCGAATGACGGGCTCGAGCGCCGCAAGGTTCTGCGGCGTGAACATGGGCTGCACGACCTTGCGCTGCTCGTCATGCTTCGGCGGATCCTCCATGATGAACATGGGAAGATAGGTGAGCGGATCGGGCTCGCCCTCGATCGGCAATCCGCCGAGACGGATGCCGCCATTGCGAATGTCCGACGAGAAGAGCTTGTGGTTCGTGTCGACGAACATAACGTCTTCATATTTCGTGATCGACCAGTAACGCCCGTAAGGCCCGCTCTCGTTCAGGTGAACCGGGTCTTCCTTTCTCAACCGCTCGAAATAGGGGAGCACCTTGTTCGCCCCGAACAATTCATCATGCGCGGGGTCGAGCTCCTCGAGCGGGATCGACCATGGGTCCCGGTTGACGTCGATCTTCCATCGCGCGGCAAGCTCTGCATTGCTGCGCGTATAGTCGCGTCCGACAGCTACCCGATCTTCGCTCATATCCGTCTCCTCCGGTGAATGCCGCCAGTGTATTGAACCCCGGACAGGAATCCAGAGCCGCCGGATCACACAATGCGTTTCGGGCACAATGCACTTCAAATGAGGAGTTGCGCTACGCGCCTGCTTCCGCTTCTGCCTTGACTTCGGCAAAACCGCGCTTGCGGGAAAGCACGCCGCGAACGAGAAGCGTCGCAAGCTCTTCCGCCTGATTTCTCATGCGGGCGCGATCCGTGCGCTCGGCCCATGTAACCGAATATTCCGTTGCGGCAAGCATGGCCCGCGCAAGGCTCTCCGCATCGCAGACCCTTATGTCGCCGCTCTCCTGTCCCCGTTTGAGCCGCGCCGCCAGCCAGACGATGAGCTTCTGCCGCTCCTTCCAGTAGGTCGCCATCCGCTCGTCGCCGAGCGTGCCGTGAGAGAGCAGCCAGGTGCAGTCGTAGGGCGCGCTGCAAAGCATCTCCACATCGAAGCGGAGATAGAGGAAAAGCCGGGCGGGCTCCGACAGGGCAGCTCGGCCGAGCTTTCGCTGCGTCGCAAGCGCGGGCGCGAGCACGCCCTCGATCATCGCGTATACGATCTCTTCCTTGGACGGGAAGTAGTAATAAAGCGAGGCCTTGCGCAGCCCCGCCTCCTCGGCAATCTCGCGCACCGAGGCACCGGCGATCCCCTTGGCCCGGAAGAGCCGGGCGGCGGCGGCGATGATCTCGCCGCGCGGATCGGCGGGCACCGGCATATCCGCCTTGCGCGGCCGCCCCACGGCCCTTGCCTGCTTTTCCTTCATGTGGCTCTTCGTCACGCGCTGCCGCCTTCGCGATGGGGCCGATTCCTGCGGACTCTATCACGCCGGAGCCCTGTTCACCCCCGGACGGCACCCTTTTCTCCCCTGCACATGCCCCCGTCTGGCGCGCGGGGCATCCGCCGCTATAATCCCGGCCAACAAACGGATTCCCAAATCCAGAACGAAAAAGGCAGGGAGCGCCATGACC
>JAHBYL010000055.1 GCA_019635955.1 Parvibaculum sp. | reverse complement strand
GACGCCGGCCTCGAAGCTGCGCGGCTGGGTGCTCGACGTACTCGCCGAAGAAGGCTTCATCCGCGGTTATTCCCGTGTCGAATATCCGGGCGGCAAGAGCGATTTCGAGATCGAACTGAAGTATAACGAGGGCGCACCCGTCATCCAGATGATCGAGCGTGTGTCCACGCCGGGCCGCCGCGTGTATTCCTCGGTGAAGGCAATGCCGACGGTGCATAACGGCCTCGGAATTTCGATCCTCTCGACGCCGAAGGGCATCATGTCCGATGCGGCCGCGCGGGAACAGAATGTGGGTGGCGAGGTGCTCTGCCGCGTCTTCTAAGACAGGCAGGGAACCCGGCACGAGACGACAGGAAACAGGACCATGTCGCGAATTGGTAAGTACCCCATCGAAGTCCCTAAAGGGGTGACGGTGACGCTGAACGGCCAGGAAGTGGCTGTAAAGGGCCAGAAGGGCGAGCTCAAGCTCACCCTGGTGGACGATGTGACGGTCGAGCAGGGCGAAGGCGGCATCAAGGTGTCTCCGCGCGACGACTCGCAGCGCGCCCGCGCCATGTGGGGCCTGTCGCGGACGCTGGTGAAGAACCTGGTCGACGGTGTGACCGACGGGTTCACCAAGACGCTCGAGATCAACGGCGTCGGCTACCGTGCGGCGATCCAGGGCAAGAACCTTCAGCTGAACCTCGGCTTCAGCCATGAAGTGCTCTATCCGATCCCGGAAGGCATCGACATCAAGTGCACGAAGCCGACCGAGATCGTCGTGAGCGGCATCGACAAGCAGAAGGTCGGGCAGGTTGCTGCGGAGATCCGCGGCTACCGCGGACCGGAGCCCTACAAGGGCAAGGGCGTGAAGTACGCCGGCGAATACATCTTCCGCAAGGAAGGCAAGAAGAAGTGATCGGAACCAGGCCATGAGCAAGATGAACAACCTCACTCAACGCCGGGCCATGCGCAATCGCTCGAAGCTCGCGCGAGTTTCGACGAACCGGCCCCGTCTGTCCGTGTTCCGGTCGTCCAAGCATATCTATGCGCAGGTGATCGACGATGCGCGCGGCGTGACCGTGGCGGCGGCATCCTCTCTCGACGAGGGGCTGAAGTCGAAGTCGGGCGCGAATGTCGATGCGGCTTCGGCGGTCGGCAAGCTCGTCGCCGAGCGCGCGAAGCAGGCCGGCGTGACCGATGTCGTCTTCGATCGCGGCGAATACATCTATCATGGGCGTGTGAAAGCGCTCGCCGAAGGCGCCCGCGAAGGCGGTCTCAATTTCTAAAGGAATCTGGCTGTGGCACGTAAGGAAAACAGAGACCGGGATCGGGAAGAGCGCGACAGCGAATTCGTGGACAAGCTGGTCCACATCAATCGCGTCGCCAAGGTCGTGAAGGGTGGCCGTCGCTTCGGCTTCGCCGCGCTCGTCGTGGTGGGCGATCAGAAGGGCCGTGTCGGCTTCGGTCACGGCAAGGCGCGCGAAGTGCCGGAAGCGATCCGCAAGGCGACCGAGTCCGCCAAGCGCGCGATGATCCGCGTGCCGCTGCGCGAAGGCCGGACGCTGCATCACGACGTCGATGGCCGCCATGGTGCGGGCCGCGTGGTTCTCCGCGCGGCGCCTCCCGGCACCGGCATCATCGCGGGCGGCCCGATGCGCGCCGTGTTCGAGACGCTCGGCGTCCAGGACGTGGTGGCGAAGTCGCTCGGCTCGTCCAATCCCTACAACATGGTGCGCGCCACTTTCGACGCGCTTAAGAACGAGCAGAGCCCGCGCATGGTCGCGGCGCGCCGCGGCAAGAAGGTCAGCGAGATCGTCGGACGCCGTTCGGACGCCGCTGCCGAAGCCGGCGTCGAGTAAGGCTGGAGGACGAACCGATGGCAGCGAAGAAATCCGCCGGCAAGACGGTAACGGTGCAGCAGGTTGGCAGCCCGCTCCGCCGCGAGCCGTCCCAGCGCCAGACCCTGATCGGGCTCGGCCTGAACAAGATGCACCGCACCCGCACGCTCGAGGACACGCCTTCCGTGCGCGGCATGATCGCCAAGGTGCCCCATCTCGTCCGCGTCGTGGACGAGGCCTGAACGCATTTTATTGAGAGCCATTCGGCTCGCGAGGCAGAACGATGAAACTGAATGAAATCCGCGACAACGAGGGCGCCCGCAAATCGCGCATGCGTGTGGGCCGCGGCATCGGCTCCGGCAAGGGCAAGACCGGCGGACGCGGCGTGAAGGGCCAGAAGTCCCGTACCGGCGTCGCCATCAAGGGCTATGAGGGCGGCCAGATGCCGATCCACATGCGCCTGCCGAAGCGCGGCTTCAAGAATCTGTTCCGTCTGGACTTCGTGGCCGTGAATGTCGGCCGCATCCAGGCAGCGGTCGATGCCGGCAAGCTTGCGAGCGGCGCGAAGGTCGATGCTGCCGCGCTGGTCGAGGCGGGCATCATTCGCCGCGCCAAGGACGGTGTCCGTCTTCTCGGCAGCGGCGAGCTCAAGGCCAAGCTCAATTTCGAAGTGGCGGGCGCATCCGCAGGCGCCAAGGCGGCGGTCGAAAAGGCGGGCGGTTCGGTGACCGTTATCGAGCCCAAGGCGAAGGCAGCGGCCGAGTAAGGCGAAGTCGTTTCTACGGGCCGGATGTCCGGGGCGTACAGGGTGAGATGAATGGCATCAGCGGCTGAACAGCTCGCGGCGAACCTCAACTTCGCGGCCTTCTCCAAGGCGACCGAGTTGAAGAAGCGCATCTGGTTCACACTGGGTGTGCTGATCGTCTATCGCTTCGGCACGTATATCCCGCTGCCGGGCATCGATCCCGTTGCCTTGGCGCAGGTGTTCCAGCAGCAGCAGTCGGGTCTGCTCGGCGTGTTCGACATGCTGGCGGGCGGTGCGATCGGGCGCATGGCGATCTTCGCGCTCACGATCATGCCCTACATCTCCGCCTCGATCATCATTCAGCTGATGACGGCGGTCTCGCCGCACCTCGCCCAGCTCAAGAAAGAAGGCGAGCAGGGCCGCAAGCAGATCAACCAGTATACGCGCTATGGCACGGTGATCCTCGCCACGCTGCAGGGCTATGGCATTGCGGTCGGTCTTGAAGGCGCGGCGAGCGGCATGGGCAGCGTCGTCATCGATCCCGGCTATTTCTTCCGTGCGACGACCGTCATCACGCTGGTCGGCGGCACCGTCTTCCTGATGTGGCTCGGCGAGCAGATCACCGCTCGCGGCGTCGGCAACGGTATTTCGCTCATCATCTTCTCGGGCATTGTCGCGGAACTGCCGCGGGCGCTTGCCGGGACGCTCGAACTCGGCCGTCAGGGCGCCATTTCCATGGCGATCATCCTCTTCCTCACGGTGATGGTCGTCATCGTTATCATGGGTATCGTGTTCGTCGAGCGCGCCCAGCGACGATTGCTCGTGCAGTATCCGAAGCGACAAGTGGGCAACAAGCTTTACGGCGGCGACAGCTCGCATCTGCCGCTGAAGCTGAACACCGCCGGCGTCATTCCGCCGATTTTCGCTTCGTCCATCCTGCTTCTGCCGATCACCGTGGCGAATTTCAGCGGCGGGCAGGGCCCCGACTGGCTGAACACCGTGACGGCCATGCTGCAGCACGGACAGCCGCTCTATATTGCGCTCTATGCCGCGGGCATCATCTTCTTCGCCTTTTTCTATACGGCGATCGTGTTCAACCCTGCGGATACGGCTGACAATCTGAAGAAGTATGGCGGCTTCATCCCGGGCATCCGGCCCGGCCAGCGCACGGCCGAGTATATCGACTATGTGCTGACAAGGCTCACTGTGGTTGGCGCCATCTACCTGACGCTGGTCTGCCTGCTGCCCGAAATCCTGATCTCGCAGTACAACGTGCCGTTCTATTTCGGCGGTACATCGCTCCTCATCGTGGTGAGCGTGACCATGGACACGGTTTCGCAGGTGCAGAGCCATCTTCTGGCCCATCAATATGAAGGGCTGATCAAGAAATCGAAGCTGAGGGGCCAGCGCCGATGAAACTGATCCTTCTGGGACCGCCCGGAGCGGGCAAGGGCACACAGGCGAAGCGGCTCGAAGACAAGTACGGCTTCGTCCAGCTTTCGACCGGCGACATGCTGCGGGCGGCCGTTGCCGCCGGCACGGAGACCGGCAAGAAGGCCGAGGCCATCATGGCGCGTGGCGAGCTCGTCCCGAACGAAGTGGTGGTGGGCATCATCGCCGAGCGGATCGAGCAGCCGGATGTCGCCAAGGGCTATATTCTGGACGGCTTTCCGCGGAACGTCGCCCAGGCTGAAGCGCTGGACGAGATGCTGAAGGGCAAGGGCACCGCGCTCGATGCCGTCGTCGAGCTGGTGGTCGATGACCGTATCCTGCTGCAGCGGATCGAGACCCGTGCGGCCGAAACGGTCGGCGGCGCACGGGCAGACGACAATGCTGAAGCGCTCAAGAAGCGTCTCGCGGTCTATCACGAGCAGACGGCGCCGCTCTCCGCCTATTACAAGGGCAAGGGCAGGCTGAAGGCCGTGGACGGCATGAAGGAAATGGATGAGGTAACCCGCCAGATCGAGGCGGCCCTCGGGCTTTGAAACGAGAAAAGGAGAGTTCGCTTAGCCGGTTGACTGGGGATGAGTAAATTCTATAATCCCGGCCTTCGCGGCGGTACTTTCAGAGAACGAACCGGCTCAGGACCGAAAAATGGCGGAATTCCGCGGTTTTCGGGCGGTCCGAGGCGGGTTTTTACTCAGGTGCCGGGTTAAGCGATTCCCGAAGTTTAGGAGAGACACGTGGCTCGTATCGCTGGCGTCAATATCCCGACCAACAAGCGGGTGGTCATCGGCCTGACCTATATTCATGGCATCGGCAATGCCAAGGCCAAGGAAATCTGCGCTGCGGTCGGCATTCCGGCAGAGCGCCGCGTGAATGAACTGACCGACGCCGAGGTCATCCAGATCCGCGAGACGATCGACCGCGACTATCTCGTGGAAGGCGATCTGCGGCGCGAAGTCGCCATGAACATCAAGCGGCTGATGGATCTCGGCTGCTATCGCGGTCTGCGCCACCGCAAGGGCCTGCCGGTCCGCGGCCAGCGCACGCACACGAATGCCCGCACCCGCAAGGGTCCGGCGAAGGCGATTGCCGGCAAGAAGAAGTAACAGGCCCAGGGTTCTTTATTCCGGGGCGCAGGCAACGCGTTTCCCGCGTGACACGAAGGTTTCAGACGGATGGCGAAAGACAAGGTTCGCGTAAAGCGCAAGGAACGGAAGAATATCTCGTCGGGCGTGGCCCACGTGAATTCCACGTTCAACAACACGATGATCACGATCACGGATGCCCAGGGCAACGCGATCTCCTGGTCGTCGGCCGGCATGATGGGCTTCAAGGGCAGCCGCAAGTCGACGCCCTTCGCCGCGCAGATGGCGGCGGAAGATGCCGGCAAGAAGGCCATGGAACACGGTATGCGCACCCTCGAAGTCGAGGTTTGCGGTCCGGGTTCGGGCCGCGAGTCGGCGCTTCGCGCGCTGCAGTCGGTGGGTTTCACCGTCACGACCATTCGCGACGTGACGCCGATCCCGCACAATGGTTGCCGCCCGCCCAAGCGGCGCCGCGTCTGAGGTGACCCGTATCTGACCGGCATGGCTCCGGCCGCGCCGGTCACGTCCGTTCGCACGATTGAATGGTGGAGTGGACGTTAAAGAGATCAGGTGGCGGATGTCTCCCGCCCGGTGCGCATGGCTTGCGCGCCGCAAACGACGGCACGAGGTTTCAAAGTGATCCAGAAGAACTGGGAAGAGCTGATCAAACCGAACAAGCTCGAAATCAACTCCGGTCATGACGCACAGCGTTTTGCGACTGTGGTTGCCGAGCCGCTGGAGCGCGGTTTCGGCCTGACGCTCGGCAACGCGCTTCGCCGCGTGCTGATGTCGTCGCTGCAGGGCGCTGCCGTGACGGCGGTGCAGATCGACGGCGTGCTTCACGAGTTCTCCTCGATCCCGGGTGTCCGCGAAGACGTCACCGACATCATTCTGAACATCAAGCAGCTTGCGCTGCGCCTTCATGCTGAAGGCCCGAAGCGCATGACGCTGTCGAAGAAGGGCCCCGGCGCCGTGACCGCCGGCGACATCACGGCCGGTGCCGACATCGAGGTGCTGAACCCCGATCTCGTGCTCTGCACGCTCGACGATGGCGCCGAGATCCGTATGGAATTCACGGTTGCGCTTGGCAAGGGCTATGTCGCTTCGGATCGCAACCGCCCGGAAGATGCGCCGATCGGCCTTATCCCCGTCGACAGCCTCTACAGCCCGGTGAAGCGCGTTTCCTACAAGGTCGAGAACACCCGCGAAGGCCAGATTCTCGACTATGACAAGCTCACCATGCAGATCGAGACGAACGGTGCCGTGACGCCGGAAGATGCAGTGGCATATGCCGCGCGCATCCTGCAGGACCAGCTCCAGACCTTCGTGAATTTCGAAGAGCCCGAGCAGAAGCATGTCGAAGAGAGCCGCCCGGAACTCGAGTTCAATGCGGCGCTGCTCAAGAAGGTGGATGAGCTCGAACTTTCCGTTCGTTCGGCCAACTGCCTCAAGAACGACAACATCGTCTATATCGGCGACCTCATCCAGAAGACGGAGAGCGAAATGCTCCGCACTCCGAACTTTGGCCGCAAGTCGCTGAACGAGATCAAGGAAGTGCTTGCCCAGATGGGGCTCCATCTCGGCATGGAAGTCCCGAACTGGCCGCCGGAGAATATCGAAGAGCTGGCGAAGCGGTACGAAGATCAATACTGAGTAATCAACGCCGCGTCCTGACGACGCCGCATCTAACGAGGAGTAGGGCACATGCGCCACGGAAAAGCCGGCCGCAAGCTCAATCGCACCGCCAGCCATCGCAAGGCCATGCTCGCAAACATGGCCGTGGCGCTGATCAAGCATGAGCAGATCGTCACCACGCTGCCCAAGGCAAAGGAGCTTCGCCCCTATGTCGAGAAGCTCGTGACGCTCGGCAAGCGCGGCGACCTGCACGCCCGCCGTCAGGCCTATGCCGCGCTGCCCGACAAGCTCTGGGCCGCCAAGCTCTTCGACGTGCTCGGTCCGCGCTATCAGGAGCGTCCGGGCGGTTACATCCGCGTCCTCAAGGCGGGCTTCCGCCATGGCGACAGCGCGCCGATGGCCGTGATCGAATTTGTCGATCGCGACGAGAGCGCGAAGGGCCAGGACTCGGGCCCGGTCTTCTCGGACGACGACGCCGAGGATTGATCTTCAGACTTCCCGAAAGGGGCATTGAGGCGGTATCTGCGGATGCCGCCTTTTTTGTTTTCATGACAGTCCCGTAACGCGCGCCGGCAATTCGGCCTTGTCATCGCGGCGGCGGCTTCGCAGAATTCCCGTGCGGCGAATGTTGCGGGCGTCAAAGGGGCCTGTGCCCGTCCTTCTCTCGAGGACGCGCGGGATGGTGGTGGAAATGTTGTCGGAGTCGAACTGGGCGGGTGCGCTCGCCATGGTGCTGGCCGGTATTCTCCTTACCGTCGCACTTGTGCTCATTCCTTGGGGCGCGAGAGCGGAAAGCCAGAAGCACGTGCCGGGCAGCCGCGGCGAAGTGGAGCTTTCCTATGCGCCCGTGGTGAAGCGTGTCGCTCCGGCCGTCGTCAACGTCTATACCAAGCGTGTCGTGAAGGAGCAGGTGCGTTCGCCCTTCGCCAACGATCCCTTCTTCCAGCAGTTCTTCGGCAACCGGTTCAGCTTCGGCGTGCCGCGCGAGCGCGTGCAGCAATCGCTCGGCTCGGGCGTCATCGTCGATCCCGCAGGCCTCGTCGTCACCAATTATCACGTCATCAGGGACGGACAGGAATTCACCGTTGCGCTCGCGGACCGGCGCGAGTTCGAGGCGGAACTCATTCTCTCCGACGAGCGGACGGATCTCGCCGTGCTCAGGATCGACAACGGACGCGAGAAGCTCCCGCATCTCGCATTCAAGAATTCGGATGCGGTGGAAGTCGGCGATCTCGTTCTCGCGATCGGCAACCCCTTCGGCGTCGGCCAGACCGTGACCTCGGGCATCGTCTCGGCGCTCGCGCGCACGCATGTCGGCGTATCCGACTACCAGTTCTTCATCCAGACGGATGCGGCCATCAACCCGGGCAATTCGGGCGGTGCGCTCGTCACAATGGATGGACAGCTCATCGGCATCAACACGGCCATCTATTCGCAGACCGGCGGGAGCATCGGTATCGGCTTTGCCATTCCTTCCAACATGGTGGAGAGCGTCGTCGCCTCGGCGCGGAATGGCGGACATGTGAAGCGGCCCTGGTTTGGCGCCGCGTTGCAGCCGGTCGATGCGGAGCTTGCCCGTTCGCTCGGCCTCGATCGGCCGGGCGGCAGCCTGATCCGCGATCTGGCCGCCGGCAGCCCCGCGGACAAGGCAGGGCTCAAGGTCGGCGACGTCATTCGCGAGGTGGACGGGTTTACGGTCGATGAGCCCCAGGCGCTGCGCTATCGCTTCGCTACCAAAGGCCTTGGCGGCAAGGCGAGGATCTCCTATCTGCGCGACGGCAAGCTACGCGAGACGGAAGTCGCCCTTGTCGCGCCGCCGGAGGACCCGCCTGCGGAGGAAACCGCCATCACGGGGCGCAACCCCTTTGCAGGAGCAACCGTGGCCAACCTCTCGCCCGCGATTGCGGACCGCCTCGGCTTCGACTCGCTGACGGAGAAGGGTGTCGTCATCGTGAATGTCGAGCCCGGCTCCGCCGCAAACCGCATCCAGTTCCAACGGGGTGATGTGATCGTCGAGGTAATGGGCGAGAAGATCGCCAATGTGCGCGAGTTCGTCCGCGCGACGTCAGGCACGCGGCCGCAATGGAGCTTCACCGTGAAGCGCGGCGAGCGCAGCTTCACAGCCACCGTGGGCGGGTAGGGCGGCGCTTACGAGGCTTCGTGATCGCCCATCTGCGACTGGAGGTAATTCTCGAGGCCCACCGTCTTCACCAGTTCGAGCTGGGTTTCGAGGAAGTCGATATGCTCCTCCTCATCCTCCAGAATGTCCTCGAAGATTTCGCGGGTGATGTAGTCGCGCACCTGCTCGCAATAGGCGATGGCCTCCTTGTAGAAGGCATGGCCCGAATATTCGAGTTTCAGGTCGCATTCCAGGCATTCGACCGGCGTCTCGCCGATCAGCAGCTTGTCGAGGTCCTGCAGGTTGGGCAAGCCCTCCAGGAAGAGGATGCGCTCGATGAGCTTGTCGGCATGCTTCATCTCGTCGATCGACTCGTGATACTCGACCTCGCCAAGCTTCTTCAGGCCCCAGTTCTTGAACATGCGCGCATGCAGGAAATACTGGTTGATGGCCGTAAGCTCGGCCCGGAGGGCCTTGTTCAGATATTCGATGACCTTGGCATCGCCGCGCATGATTAACCTCTTTCGCCGACTCGTTCGGGAAGAGTAGGCCGAAGCCGTCAAACGTCAAAGCCGCATTTCAAAAAATGCAGCAAAAACAATAGTTTGATAATGATTTTGAGAATATTTCTCGACTGATGCGCTCAGTCGGCGGCGGCCAGCGCCGTTACGACCGCATTTTCGTTGCGCACGTCGGAGATCATGCCGGCGATGGTCGGCAGGCAGCGGCCGCATTGCGGGGTCGATCCCATGGCGCGGTGAGCGGCGGCCGGCGTGTCGATATGGGGGGACTGCGTCAGGACCTCGCGGACGGTCCGGCAATTCTTGGCATTACACACGCAAACGATCATCTGACGCCCGTTTCCTGCCCGGCCATTCCGGCCCGTTGCCGCCATTTCCGGCGGTTAGGCGGGGAAGATGCCACCCTTGCGAATGGTTTGCAATAGCGTTGTGATTGACAATCGCTTGCAAAATTGACGCAGGGGGGCGGAAGGCCCGAAAGGCCGCTCAGCTTGGCCCGGAATCCGTGCTAAACAGCCGCCATGAGCACACTTTTCGAAGCCGCAGGCATGGATGAGGGCGCCCCGCGCCCGCTGGCGGACAGGCTGCGCCCGAAGACGCTCGAAGAAGTGGTGGGGCAGGACCATCTGCTTGGCCCAAAGGGGCCCCTGGGGCGGATGCTTGCCGCCGGGCACCTTTCCTCGTTGATCCTCTGGGGGCCTCCCGGCACCGGCAAGACCACGATCGCGCGGCTGCTGGCGGACCGGGTGGGGCTTCATTTCGAGCCCATGTCGGCGATCTTCTCCGGTGTTGCCGACCTCAAGAAGGTGTTTGAAGCGGCCCGCGCGCGCCGCTCCACCGGCAAGGGCACGCTGCTCTTCGTGGACGAGATCCATCGCTTCAACCGCGCCCAGCAGGACGGTTTCCTGCCGGTCATGGAGGACGGGACGGTGACGCTGGTCGGCGCCACGACCGAGAACCCGTCCTTCGAGCTCAATGCGGCGCTCCTTTCCCGCGCGCAGGTGATGGTGCTGAACCGGCTGGACGACGCGGCGCTCGAGAAGCTGCTCGAACGCGCGGAGGACTATTACGGCGCGGCACTGCCGCTCGACAACGATGCGCGCGCCTCGCTTCGCGCGATGGCGGATGGCGACGGGCGCTACGCGCTCAATCTTGCCGAGGAAGTTCACACGCTCGCGCCTGCCGAACCGTTCGATACGGCCGCGCTCATCGCCGCCGTGCAGCGCCGCGCGCCGCTCTACGACAAGGGGCGCGAGGGCCACTACAATCTCATCAGTGCACTGCACAAGTCGATCCGCGGGTCGGATTGCGATGCCGCGCTCTACTATCTCGCGCGGATGCTGGCGGGTGGCGAAGACCCGCTCTATATCGCGCGCCGTCTCGTTCGGGCCGCCATCGAGGATATCGGTCTTGCCGATCCCGAAGCCGTGCATCAGGCGCTGGCCGCGAAAGACGTGTTCGATTTTCTCGGCGCGCCCGAAGGGGAGCTCGCGCTTGCGCAGGCGGTGCTCTACCTCGCCACCGCGCCGAAATCGAATGCCTCCTATATGGCATTCGGTGCGGCGCTGCGCAGTGCGCGCGAGACGGGCTCCGTTGCGCCACCCGCCCATATTCTCAACGCGCCGACGAAGCTCATGAAGCAGCTCGGTTATGGTGCGGGCTACGAATACGATCATGACGCACCGCAGGCCTTCTCCGGCCAGGACTATTTCCCGGAGGAAGTCGGCAGGCAGGAGTTCTACCGTCCGGTCGAGCGCGGCTTCGAGCGAGAGATTTCAAAGCGGCTCGCATACTGGCGCAAGCTGAGGGAAGAGAGGGGCGAATGAACACACTTCTTGCTGTTGCAGCGGGCGGCGCGATCGGCGCAGGTGCGCGGCATCTCTTCAATGTGCAGATGCTCCGGTTCTTTGGCCCGAGCTTCCCCTGGGGCACATTCGGTGTGAATGTCATCGGCTCGCTGCTGATGGGACTGCTGATCGGACTCTTCGCGCTGAAGCTCGACCTCTCGCCCGAGATGCGCAGCTTTCTCACGACCGGAATCCTTGGCGGCTTCACCACCTTCTCTGCCTATTCGCTCGACGCGGTGAACATGCTGGAACGCGGCGACTTGAGCCTTGGCCTTGCCTATATGGGCGGCTCAGTCGTTTTCAGTGTCGGCGCGCTTTTTGTCGGCCTCGCACTTGTCAGGATGTTGTTTCAGGCATGAAGGAAGTCTCGCAGATTGCCGTGAGTGCCGATGAAGACGGCATTCGCCTCGACCGCTGGTTCAAGCGGCATTTCCCGATGCTTACGCATGGCCGCCTCGAAAAGTTGTTGCGGACAGGGCAGGTGCGGGTCGATGGCGCGCGGGTGAAGGCGAATGTACGGCTCGACCAGGGGCAAGTCGTGCGCGTGCCACCGCTGGGAGACGACGCTGCGAAGCCCGCACCGAAGGCCGAGCGCGGCGTCAGCGAACAGGATGCGGCTTTCGTCCGTTCGCTCGTCATTCACAAGGACAAGTCGATCCTCGTGCTCAACAAGCCGTCGGGCCTTGCCGTGCAGGGCGGCACAAAAACCGAGCGCCATCTCGATGGCATGCTCGATGCGCTCACCTTCGATGCGGCGGAAAGGCCCCGCCTTGTGCATCGCCTCGACCGGGATACATCCGGTGTGCTCGTGCTGGCGCGAACGGCAAACGCCGCCGCGGTGCTCGCCCGTGCCTTCAAGCAGAAGGATGCGCGCAAGATCTACTGGGCGCTGGTCGTCGGCGTGCCGACGCCGCGGCAAGGCACAATCGATCTTGCATTGACGAAGCAGGGTGGTCCGCGCGCCGAACGCGTCTTCGCGGCGGAGAAGGACGATGAGGATGCGCGCCATGCCGTCACGCATTTCTCCACCGTTGCGACGGCCTCCTACAAGCTTGCCTGGCTTGCCCTGATGCCGCTCACGGGCCGCACGCACCAGATCCGCGCGCATGCTTCCGCCATCGGTACGCCCATCGTGGGCGATGGCAAATATGGCGGCGTGAATGCACATCCGGGCGGCGAGATACCGCGCCGCCTGCATCTCCATGCCCGCTCCATTGACATTGCGCATCCCGATGGCGGCCGCTTCTTCATAGAGGCCGAACTGCCGCCGCACATGAAGGCGAGCTGGAAGCTACTCGGCTTCGACGAACGCGATGCGAAGGATGCTTTCGAGGGGCTTGACGAATGAGTGCACCCCTTCGCCTCGTCGTTTTCGACTGCGACGGAACGCTGATCGACAGCCAGCACATGATCGTGGCGGCGATGAACCACGCATTCGATGCGCATGGCCTGCCGCGTCTGCCGCGGGAGAAGGTGTTGTCCATTGTCGGCCTGTCGCTCGATGAGGCGATCGAGGCGCTGGTGCCGCAGGTCGAATTGCCGGTCCGCCGCCTCCTCACCGAAAGCTACAAGGGCGCCTTCTTCGAGTTGCGGACGCGCAAGGAACTCGCCGAGCCGCTTTTTCCGGGCGTGCGGGAGGTGCTCGACGCGCTGGGCGCCCAGGAGAATGTGCTGCTCGGCATCGCGACCGGCAAGTCGCAACGCGGGCTCCGCCATGCACTCGAAACGCACGGGCTTCGCGACTATTTCGTAACGCTGCAGACAGCGGATGACGCGCCGTCGAAGCCGCATCCCGAGATGCTGCGGCGCGCCATGCGCGAGACCGGCGTCAATCCCGCGGACACGGTTCTGATCGGCGATACGACTTTCGACATGGAAATGGCGCGAGCTGCCAGGGCGCATGCGCTCGGCGTCGATTGGGGTTATCATGAGCCCCATCTGTTGACGGCATGCGGGGCGCGGGCGGTGCTTGGCGACTTCGCGGGGCTCACGCCGGCGCTCGAGGATATCTGGGCGCCGATGGCCATTACCGGAGGGGCATGAAGATCATGAGGAAATTTCTCGGATTCATTCTTGTCGTTGCGCTGCTTCTTGCTGGCGGTCTCTATGCGCTCACGCTGATCGACCTTGGCCGCTTCGCGCCGCAGATCGAGGCGGCTGCGAAGGACGCAACGGGGAGGACGCTCCGGATCGAGGGCCCCCTCCGGATCGGCTTCTCGCTGGTGCCGACCATCGTCGCCGAGAAGGTCAGTTTCTCCAATGCGGAGTGGGGCACCAAGCCCAACATGCTCTCCGCGGGGAGGCTCGAACTCGAAGTCTCGCTGCTGCCTCTCCTGTCCGGCAACGTCGATGTGCGCCGTGTCGAGATCGAGGATGCCGACATCTTCCTCGAAACGGACAGGCGCGGACGCGGCAACTGGGTTTTCGCCGAAGGCGAAGCGCCTCCTGCAGCGGCGCCGGAAGGCGAGGGCGGCGGTCTCGCGCTTGCGGGCGTGCCGGAGCTCAATGTTTCCAATTTCCGGTTCGCCTATCGCGACGGCGCGACCGGACAGGTGAGCGAGGCCGCGCTCGACGAAGTGACGCTTGCCGCGAAGGGGAGCGGCTATCACGCCGTTGTCGAAGGCAAGGTGAACGGGTCTGCCGTTTCCTTCGCGTCCGACATTGCGGGCGACGCGACCAGCATCGCGCTCAACAATGCTGCGCTTACCGTTGCCGGCACGAGCATTGGCGGTGATCTCGCGCTCGATCTTCGCAACAGGCCGAAACTCAGCGGTGCGCTGATAAGCCCCGCCTTCGACGTCACGCCCTTCCTGAAAGGGAATGGAGGTAGCAGCGGCGGGCCGCTCTTCAGCAAGGATCCCCTGCCATTCGATGCGCTGACCAGCGCCGATGCCGATCTGAACCTGGCGCTGGACGAGCTTCGCTATGGAAAAGTGACGCTGACAGACCTCAAGCTTCCGCTGAAGCTTGAAGGCGGCAGGCTTTCAGCGCCGCTCGCGGCGTCCTATCGCGGACGACCGGTCAAGCTCGGGCTTGGTGCGGATGGGCGCGGCAATGTCTCGCTCGATGCGGATGCAACGAATTTCGATCTCGGCAAACTCCTTTCCGATCTCGAGCTTACGACCATGCTTACGGCCAATGCCGATTTCGGCGCGCGCCTCAAAGGGCAGGGCAAATCGCTCAACGCCATCGCATCGTCGCTCAACGGCCAGACGAATCTCGTGATCGGTCAGGGCACGATCAATTCGCGCGCCTTCGCCATCGTGTCGGACGACCTTGCGAGGATTCTCATTCCGTCCGGCGAAAGCGGGAGCACGGCGAAGCTCGTCTGCGCCATTTCGCGCTTCGACTTCGCGGGCGGTGTCGGCAAGGCCTCCGCGCTCGCGCTCGAAACCGACACGCTGATCACGACCGGTTCGGGCAATGTCGATCTCGGCCGGGAGCGCATCGACCTTCTCTTCAAGCCGAAGCCCAAGAAAGCTAGCCTTGTGAGCCTCGCCTTTCCAGTCCGGCTCTCCGGCCCATTGACCTCGCCCACGACCGGGCTCGACCGCGCAGGCGTTGCCACCGGCGTTGCCACCGCTGTCGGCGGTGCGGCGCTGACAGGCGGCGTCGGCGCCTTGCTGCCTCTGATGAGCACAGGCTCCGGCTCCGTAGCTTCGGGTGGCGAGTGCGGCGCGGCGGCAGCGGCGGCGAGCCAGGAGTCGAGCGGCGTGGTCGGCACGATTGGCGGCGCGGCGGAAGGCGCTGCCAAAGGCGCCGGCGAAGTGCTTGAAGGCGTCGGCCGCGGCATCGGCAATATTTTCGGACAGTAAGCAGTACTCGATGAGCGGAAGCGACAACGACGACACAACCGCAGCGATCTTCGATCTCGCGCGCAACCGCGCGCTGGATCAGCAGGTCTCGCATCCCGGTCGTGACAAGCCGAAATTGCCGAAGCGCTTCTACAAGAGGGCCGAGGCGGGCTCGCATGAGCAAGGCCATGCGGTGCTGCTCGATGGCAAGGTCGTGAAGACGCCGTCGAAACAGGCGCTTGCCGTGCCGTCGCTCGCGCTTGCCGAAGCGATGGCGGCCGAGTGGGAAGCGCAGCGCGAGGTGATCGACCCGCGCATAATGTGGCTCACCAAGCTTGCGAATACAGCGATCGATCTCGTGGCACCACGCCGGGCCGAGGTGATTGCCGAACTCGTCACCTATGCGGGCACCGATCTTCTCTGTTACCGCGCCGAGCATCCGGATGCCCTGGTCGCGCGGCAGGCCGCGCTTTGGGATCCGCTTCTCGACTGGGCGGCAGAGCGGGGCATTTCGCTTGTACCGACCGCCGGTATCCTCCACGTCACGCAGGCCCCTGCCTCGCTCGAAGCCTATGGCCGCGCCGTCGAGGCGCTCGACGCCTTCCGTATCGCCGCCCTTCATAACGCCGTCACGCTGACCGGTTCGGCGGTGACCGGGCTTGCCATGGTGCTCGGCCGGCTCACACCGGATGAGGCCTTCGATCTCGCCTATCTCGACGAAAACTGGCAGATGGAGCTCTCCGGCGAGGACGAGGAAGAGCGCGCGAGACTCGAAATCCGCCGTTCGGAACTTGCCGAAACGGGCCGTTTCATCTCGCTCCTTGCCTGAATCCGGCCGCTGCGGCCCCGGCTAACGCAGCGTAGCCGCTGGCCCGGGGCGAGGTTCCCTCCCACCCGGAGGAATGGCGGCCAAGCCGTTGGCAAAAAGGAGATTTCGGTGCTATTGAGGTCGCCTTCGCGCGACGCGACAGCGCCAGCGGGCGGCCCGAATTCGGCCTGCGTTCCGGCGTTCAGACACAGTATTCAGTGGCCGGTTTCCGAAGCCCGGAAGCAAGGCCCGTCCGGTAC
>JAHBYL010000054.1 GCA_019635955.1 Parvibaculum sp. | reverse complement strand
CGCGGTGATCGCCAAGAGCCAGGCGGAGCGCGATGCGATGTGGGCGCTCAGGGACGATGTGGGGCAGGTGGTGCACACCTATCCGATGTTCACCTTCGATGTGAGCCTCGGCATTGCCGATATGGAAAGCTATATCGCGGAAGTGCGGAAGGGCCTCGCTGTGCAGTGGCCTTCCAGTTCGCTGATGGTGTTCGGTCACCTCGGCGACGGCAATCTGCATGTCATTCCGGGGCGCTTTCCGGATGCGAATATCGAGACGCGGCGTGGCGTGGAAGCCGTCGTGTATGGAGAGTTGCGCAAGCGCAGCGGCTCCGTCTCGGCGGAACACGGGATCGGGCTCGAAAAGCGACCCTATCTCGACTGGTCGCGGAGCCCTGAGGAAGTGACACTGATGCGGCTGCTGAAGCGCACGCTCGATCCGAAAAACATTCTCAACCCCGGCAAGGTGCTTGAGCCCGTGCCCCAGGCGAGGGCAGCGGAATGAAACGGATTGCACTAGCGGTGGGTGCGCTTGCCCTCTCCGTTTCCGGGGCGCTTGCCTCGTCGCCGGATGCCTGGGCGGAGCTCGAGGAGGCGGCAAAGGCCGCCTGCATCGCTGCCTCCGGGCTCGACGAGCCGGAAATCGACACGCCGGTGACGAATTTCGAGCGGCATGTCTTTGTCGTCGTGCATGGCAAATGGCCGGCTTCGTCGGAGGCGGCGGGCCGCGTGACGGACTGGGCCTGTCTTTATGACAAGGAACTCGGCTCGGCCGAGGCGCGCGAGCCCGGATTCCCCTGATCGGGCGGTTCACGGTTTGCAGGCGGGCCCTGCCTCGTGCCACACTGACCGGAACACAGAATCCGGTTTTCAGGAAGTGGAGGGCGCCATGTCCGTGGCTGCAGATTTCAGAGACGTTCCCGTTCGCGAACTGGTAACGGAGGCGGAATGGCAGGTGCGTGTGGACCTTGCGGCCACCTACCGGCTGGTCGCGCATTACGGATGGAGCGACCTCATCTACACGCATATCTCGGCGCGCGTGCCGGGGCCGGAGCATCACTTCCTCATCAATCCCTATGGCATGAGCTTCGACGAGATCACGGCGTCGAGCCTTGTGAAGATCGATCTCGACGGCAATATCGTCATGCCGACGGATTATGCGGTGAATCCGGCAGGCTTCACCATCCACAGCGCGGTGCACATGTCGGTGCCGAATGCGAATGCGGTGATCCACACCCATTCGGACGATGGCGTGGCCGTATCGGCACAGGCGGACGGGCTGCTGCCTCTGTCGCAGACGGCGATGATCGTGCTCGAAGACCTCGCCTATCACGATTATGAAGGCATCGCGCTTGAACATGACGAGCGCGAGCGGCTGGTCGCCGATCTTGGCACCAAGCATTGCATGATCCTGCGCAATCACGGACTGCTGACGGCGGGCGCGACCTGCGCCGATGCTTTCCTCCGGCTCTATTTCCTGGAGCGGGCCTGCACCATGCAGGTGCGCGCGCTTTCGGGCGGCGTGAAGCTCACCATGCCCAATCCCGGCGTGCCGGAGAAGACGGCCGATCAGGGCATGTTCCACAAGAAGCACGGCATCGGCAATCTCGCCTGGCCGGCGCTTCTGCGCACGCTCGACCGGATCGATCCCTCGTTCCGCGATTGATCCGCGCTCCGGCGGCGATATTCCATTTCGGGTGCGGCGAGCTCCAATCCTCGCACCCTTCACGCATTCGAGTGAGGTCCGTTCATGGTGAAGTTCGGTGTGGGGCAGCCGGCGCGGCGCGTCGAGGACATGCGGCTGATTTCAGGTCAGGGGCGGTTCACGGACGACATCTCGCTGCCGGGCCAGCTTTATGCGGTGATGGTGCGCAGTCCCCATGCCCATGCGCGGATCGCGAGCATCGATACGGAGGATGCGAAGGCGGCGCCGGGCGTCGTCGCCATCTATACCGGCAAGGACGCGGAAGAGGCGGGGCTCGGCACGGTCTATTCACCTGCTGCCGACATGCTGAAGAACAAGGACGGCACGCCGATTTTCAAGACGACGCGCTGGCTGATCGCGCGCGACCGCGTGCGCCATGTCGGCGATCTTGTGGCGATGGTCGTGGCCGAAACGCCGGCGCAGGCGCGCGATGCGGCGGACCTCGTGATGGTCGACTATGAAGACCTGCCTGTGGTCGCGGATACGGCGGGCGCGCTTGCGGCGGATGCGCCGGTCATCTGGGAAGAGAATGGCAGCAATCTTGCCTATGACTGGTCGATCGGCGATGCCGAGCCCGTCGAAGCGGCGATGAAGGCCGCGCATCACGTGACGCGAGTGAAGCTCGTCAACAACCGCATCGTCGTGGCGGCGATGGAGCCGCGCGCGGCGCTTGGAAATTACGAGGCGGATCGCGACCACTACACGCTTTATGTGTGCAGCCAGGGCGTGCATGGCATGCGCACGAATATCGCGAAGCACTCGCTGAATATCCCTGTCGAAAAGCTGCGGGTGGTGACGGAGGATGTGGGCGGCGGCTTCGGCATGAAGACGTTCGTCTATCCGGAATATCCGCTGGTGCTCTTCGCCTCGAAAGCGATCGGCCGCCCGGTGAAGTGGACGGCGGATCGCTCCGAAAGCTTTCTCACGGACAGCCAGGGCCGCGACCATGTTACGGAAGCGGCACTTGCCCTCGACAAGGACGGCAAGATCCTCGCCGTGAAGGTCGACACGATCGCCAATCTCGGCGCCTACCAGAGCCAGTTCGGGCCGTTCATTCCCTCGCTCGCGCCGCGCGGCATGCATGTCGGCGTCTATATGGTGCCCGCGATGCATAATCACGTGCGCGCGGTCTATACGAACACGGTGCCTGTGGACGCCTATCGCGGTGCAGGACGGCCGGAAGCTTCCTATGTGATCGAACGGCTGATGGAAAAGGCGGCGCGGGAGATGGGCCTTTCGCCTGACGACATCCGCCGCCGCAATTTCGTGCCGCCGAGCGCCATGCCGCTCAATGCGGCGCCGTCGCTGCCTTTCGACTCCGGCGATTTCGAGCGCAATCTCAACGATGCGATGAAACGCGCCGATGTGGCGGGCTTTGCCGCGCGGCGCGCGGCGGCCGAACGCGAAGGCAAGATTCTCGGTATCGGCTACAGCTATTACGTCGAGCGCACGGCGGCGGGCATGGCCGATTATGCGCGCATCTCGGTCGATCCGAAGGACGGGCTCGTCCATGTATGGACCGGGCAGCAGACGAACGGGCAGGGGCATGAGACGGCCTGGACGCAGCTTGTGTCGTCGCGGCTCGGCATCGATGGCGAGAAGATCAAGGTGCATCTCGGCGACTCCGATGTGTTGCCGGGCGGGGCGGGGACCGGCGGCTCCAAGGCGCTCTACATGGCGGGCGGCGCGATTTCCGATGCCTCCGACAAGCTGATCGAGAAGGGCCGGGAGATCGCGGCGAACGAACTCGAAGCGGCGAAGGCCGATATCGAATATCGCGGGGCCGATGGCGAGCCTGTATTCGCGGTCGCGGGCACGGACAAGGCGATCGACCTCTTTGCCGTGGCGAAGATCGCGGAAGGTCAAGCCGATCTCGGCGAATTCGCAGGAGACGGCGAATATACGCAGAAGGGAAACACCTTCCCGAACGGCGCGCATATCTGCGAAGTGGAGATCGACGGCGATACCGGCGTCTATCGCGTGACGCGCTTCACGGCGGTGGACGATTTCGGGCAGATCCTGAACCCGCTGCTTGTCGCGGGACAGGTGCATGGCGGCATCGTGCAGGGGCTTGGCCAGGCGATGGGCGAGCATGCTGTCTATGATGTGAACGGGCAGCTCGTCACAGGCTCCTTCATGGATTACTGGATGCCGCGCGCGGCCGACTTCCCGGATTTCGACGTGAGCTACAATGAAATTCCCGCACGCTCCAATGCGCTTGGCGTGAAGGGGGCGGGCGAGGCCGGCACGGTCGGCGCGCCGGCGGCCTTCATCAATGCGATGATCGATGCGCTTGCGCCTTACGGCATCGAGGAAATCGACATGCCGGTGACGCCGCTCAAGCTTTGGGAAATCCTGCAGCGGGGCCGAAAGGCCGCGGAATAGACAGCATGTGGGCCGGGCGCTTCGAGTTCGGCGAGGGCTGGGCCGTCTATCGCGGACGAACGGATGTCAACGCGCCGCATCGCCATGCCGCGATCCAGATCGCGGCGGGCCGGGATTCCGGAATTGCAATGCGGAGCGATGGCGTGGTGCTGGAGGCACGCGCAATCGTCATTCCGCCGATGGTGCGGCATGAGTTCCTGAATGCCGGCGGTGAAGTGACGGCGCTCTATCTCGAGGCTGAGTTGCCGCTAGGCCGCGCATTGCGGCGGCTGATGGGCGACAAGATCGCGCCGCTCCCCGAAAGTCTCGCACGGGCCCTGTCCACGGTCGATCCGCAAGAGACCGTCGCCACACTCACGGCGTTTCTCGACATGGGCGCGCAGGAATCGCCGGACCCGCGTCTCGCTGCGGCGCTTGCGGGCCTTCGCCGGAGCCCCGGCGAACCGGGAGCCATCAGTGCGGCGGCGAAGGCGGCCGGGCTCTCGGCCCCGCGCCTCAGGGAGCTTGCGCGGAGTGAACTCGGCATTGCGCTGTCGCAATGGCTGCTCTGGCAGAAGCTTGGCCGCGCCTCGCGGGCGATCGCTGCCGGCGCCTCGCTTGCGGAGGCGGCGGCTTCGGGCGGCTTTGCGGATCAGGCACACTTCTCACGCACCATGCGGCGCATGTTCGGCGTCACGCCGCGTGTGGCGGCGGAAACGCTGAACTGAGCCTCAAGCCGGTTTCACGGCGTGATAGACGCTGATCGAACCGGTATGCGTCGGGAAGACGTTGCGTTCTTCGAGTCCGGTAAATCCTGCAGCCGGTATCAATTCATTCAAAATGCCATCCGCATTCGGCTGCGTATATTCGAAGCCGTCGGCCATCTGCACCTGCCGGAAGAGGGTGCGCATCAGGAAGGTGCGCTGCAGGCCGAAGTCACCGATGACGAGACGGCCACCCGGTTTCAACATGCGGTAAGCGGAGGCGAGAATGCCGGACTTAACCTCCATCGGACATTGATGCAGCACCAGGCTCGACACCACGGCATCCGCGAAGCCTTCGCCTAGATGCAGATGCGCCTCGTCGCCAAAGCCTTCATGCCATTCGATAGCAGCGCTCGCTGCCTCGGCCTTGGTGCGCGCAATGGCGAGGACCTGCGGGTCGGGGTCGATCCCGATCATGCGGATGCCGGGCGTCTGCGTTTTCAACAGGATCGCCTGACTGCCGGTGCCGGCGCCGATATCGACCACGGTCTCGCCGGGGGCGAGCGCCAGTGCCTTCGCGACGAGCGGCCGCCAGCGCTTCTCGCGCGTCATGACGGCAATGACCTTGTCATAGGCGTTGGTGAATTCGGACTTGCCGAGAGCGGGCACGAAGTCGCGTTTGGCGGTCATGGATATTTCTCCCTTTCGCGCGGAGGATAGGCGGGCCGCCTGAAATTCGTCTTGAACGAAACGCTTGCCCGGGCGTTGACCCGCTGGAGAGGCGGCGGGTCACCATGGCAAATCAGGCGCAAGCAGCGGCCGAAGCGTTCGAAACCGACATTCCTTCGCGGCTCGACCGGCTGCGCTGGGGACGGTTTCACACGCTGGTCGTCATCGCGCTTGGCGTGACCTGGGCGCTGGACGGGCTTGAGGTGACGCTGGCGGGCTCGGTCGCCGGCGCGCTTCGAGACAGCCCGACACTCGGGATGAGCGCCGCCGATATCGGCTTTGCTGCCGGTGCCTATCTCGCTGGGGCCGTGCTTGGCGGGTTGTTTTTCGGCTGGCTCACCGACCGTCTCGGGCGGCGCAAGCTCTTCTTCATCACACTCACGCTCTATATCGCCGCGACGGGCGCCACCGCCTTTTCATGGGACCTGTGGAGCTTCGCCTTCTTCAGGTTCCTCACGGGCGCGGGGATCGGCGGCGAATATACGGCAATCAATTCCGCCATTCAGGAACTCATCCCGGCGCGTTATCGCGGCTGGACCGATCTTGCGATCAACGGGAGTTTCTGGGTCGGCGCGGCGCTCGGCGCCGGCCTGTCGATCCTGCTGCTCGATCCCGCGGTGACAGGCGACGGAGATCTCGGCTGGCGGCTCTGCTTTTTCATCGGTGCCGTGCTCGGGCTCTTCATCTTCGCGATGCGGTTCTGGATTCCCGAAAGTCCGCGCTGGCTGCTCACGCATGGCCGCGTGCGCGAAGCGGAGGAGGTCATCGGCCGCATCGAAGGCCGCCATATCGAAAGGGGCCATATGCTGGCCGAAGCGGACCTCGTGCGAATGAGATTTTCTCCGCGCGGGCCGCTTCGCTTGCGCGCGATCGCCCATACGCTGTTTAAAGCGCATCGGCGCCGGGCGCTTGTCGGCCTTGCGCTGATGTCGGCGCAGGCCTTCTTCTACAATGCGATCTTCTTCACCTATGCGCTGGTGCTCACCGACTTCTACGGTATCCAGTCGGCGCAGGTAGGCTGGTACATCCTTCCCTTCGCCGCGGGTAATTTCCTCGGGCCGCTGCTGCTCGGCCGCTTCTTCGATACGGTGGGGCGGCGCATCATGATCGCCTCGACCTATGCCATTTCGGGCGTGCTGCTGACGGGAAGCGGCTTCCTTTTCCAGCAAGGACTGCTCGATGCGCAGACGCAGACGGCCGCCTGGATGGTGATCTTCTTCTTTGCGTCGGCGGCGGCGAGCTCAGCCTATCTGACGGTAAGCGAGACCTTTCCGCTCGAAATCCGCGCCATTGCCATTGCCGTCTTCTATGCCGTCGGAACCGGGCTTGGCGGGATAGCCGGACCGATCATATTCGGCCAGCTGATCGAAACAGGCTCGCGCGAAGCGGTGTTCAGCGGCTATCTCGTCGGCGCGGCGCTGATGCTTCTCGCGGCGCTGGTGCAGGCGGTGTGGGGCGTTGCGGCGGAGCGAAAGCCGCTTGAGAGCGTGGCGAAGCCGCTTGCTTCGCTGGACTGAGCGGCGCATCGAACCCCGTGCAAGGTGAGGTCATTCTTATTGACAAAATGTCAATTAGGGCTGAGGCTTTCACCCATGACGATGGAGGAAACGGGGTCCAGAACCCGAGAAGCCGCAGAAGCGGCCATTCTGGACGAGAGCAGCCAGGAGGAGCCGGCCTTGCAGGCAAGCGGGGCGGGAGCGGCGCCCTTGAGCGGCGGCGCAAAGCGCAAGCTCGAAAGCCGGCGCAAGCTGATGGAAGCCGCGCGCAAGCTCTTCGTCGAGCGCGGCTATCACGAGACCAGGCCGCAGGACATCTCCCGGGAAGCGGGCGTCGGCCATGGCACGTTCTATCTCCATTTCGAGGACAAACTCGACTGCTTCCTCGCCTTCACCGACGAGGCGGCGGACGAACTGCATGAATTCGTCGAGCGGCACATGGCGCTGGCGCATTCGCTGGAAGAGGGCATCCGCGAATTGCTGATCGCCGTCTTCGAATATTCCGACAGCAATCCGGGCGTGCTCGGCGCGGCGCTCACCGATATCGACGTGCTCAGCACAGGCGGTGTGGGGCGGCGCGGACCGGTGGACCGCTGGGCGGAGGTCTGGGCGGAACTCATGGAGAAGTGGAAGTCGACGGGCGAGGTCTCGGCGGAAGTCGATACGCGCATGGCGGGATATCTCATTGTCGGTGCGATCAAGCAGGGCGGAGCATACGGTTTCCGCCGCAAGCTCGACCGCAAGAAGATGATCGACAGCATGACCTGGCTATTCGTCCGGGCCCTGAAGAAATAAGGGTCACAAGGCCCAAGGGAGGAGGAAGAGATGGCGAAGCTCACCTATACACGTGAAGAGCTGATGGCGAGCCACGACTTTGCGCGGCCGCACGAGCGCGCGGGCTACCGTCTGCATGGCGGTTTTCTCGCAGATGGAAGCTATGTGTCCCCGCGCGTGCTTCACCGCTGGCCGGCGGTTCATGCCTGGCAGGAGGCGCTGACCGCGAAGGGATGGCCGCTCATCGACGCGACGGTCCAGCTTCTCAAGCGCGGCAATTATCCGAATATTCCGCAGGAACGTTTCCTCCTGTCCAACGGCATCGGCCAGCCGCTATGGAACTCGCTCACCATTACCGGCGTGATCGAAGCGCGCGGCCGCGCCTTGTGCGACCTGCAGGCGCCCGACTTCCAGCAGATCATCGTCGACGATATTTCGCAGACCTGCACGGGGCATCTGCACAAGGGTCTTCTTTACGCGCATGGCGCGGATGAAGGCGGCGATCCGGCGGAGCCCGATGTCGGCGCACATGACGCCATGTGGTTTGCCGCGCGCGATTTGCTCTTCGGCAAGGATCGTTATCCGCTGCCGGAGGTGCCGGAAAGCATTGCCCGTCCGGATACGGGCCGGTTGATGCCGCAGCTTCCGGCGGGCTTCGAGCAGCTCATCCTGCTGCTGATGAATGTGCTGATGATCGAAGTGCGCGCGGAAAGCTTCTTCGCCTTCTGCTGCGAGATCATGCGCGACAAGGAAGCCTTCCCGAACCTCCAGAAGGAAGGGGAGGAAGCGGCGGCGATGGTCGAGCGCATCCGCACCGACGAGGCGATCCATGTCGGCTATCTGCAGACGACGGTCTCCGAGATGCGTAGCTTCACCTTCAAGACCGTCGATGGCGGCACGGTGAAGGGCAAGGACCTGATCGACCCGATCTGGGAAGGCATGGTGCACTGGCATGCGGTGACGCAGGCCGACTTCTCGAAGGAACAGACGCGCGATGCCATTCGTGCAGGGCTTGAAAAGGCGCCGAACGGAGCACAGCTTTTTGCCAAGTTCGATGCCCTCGACGATGTAGCAAAGGCGGCGTGATGAAAGATCTTTCGGGCAAGACGGCATTCGTGACGGGAGGCGCGAGCGGCATCGGCCTCTCCATGGCGCGGGCCTTCGGACGGGCGGGCATGAACGTCATGCTTGCAGACATCAATGAAGACGATCTTGGCGTCGCGGTCGCCGAATTGCGCGAGAGGCAGATCAAGGTGGAGGGCGTGCGCTGCGACGTGGCGGAGCGTTCTTCCGTCGAGCAGGCGGCGAAGGCGACGCTCGACGCCTTCGGCAAGGTGCATGTCGTCTGCAACAATGCGGGCATCGGTGCGGGCGGCGCCATCGGCACGATGAAGCCCGGCGACTGGGAATGGACGATCGCCGTGAACATCATGGGCGTGGTCTATGGCATGGAGGTTTTCCTGCCGCATATCCGTGCGCATGGCGAAGGCGGGCATTATGTGAACACGGCTTCCATGGCAGGCATCATCTCCGCGCCGGGGATGGAGCCCTATACGGCGTCGAAATATGCCGTTGTCGGCATGTCGGAAGGCTGGGTGCAGCAGCTCGCTCCGGAAAATATCGGCGTGTCGGTTCTCTGCCCTGGTTTCGTGAAGACTCGCATTTATGAAAGCGATCGCGCTCGGCAGGCGAAGTTCGGTGCGGCCAACGATGACCGCGATCCCGAACGGGCCGAAATCGCCAAGCAGTTCGTGCTGTCCGGTATCGATCCCGATTGCGTCGGCGCGCGGGTGGTGGAAGCCATTCTCGACAACGAGCTCTATATCTTCACCCATCCCGACATGGCGCCGCTCTTCGAGGCGCGCGCCCGCGCCATCGAGGCGGCGTTCGCCCATGCGGCGGAGAGCCCGGCGCTGAAAGGCGTCGCGTTCCGCTCGCCGTCGGAAATCCGGATGGTCGATTAACCAAGGAGCGGGGCGGCGCTTGACGGCGTATGGGAATGGGCTAGGTGTTGAGTGTTGCCGCCCTTTCCGCCGCCCGGAGAAAGTCAGAATGAAAAGCCTTGCCGCTCTCGCCTTCGCCGCCCTCATCGCTGTTGGCGCCGCCACTCCGGCTGCTGCCGCGGTCGAGACCGGCGCGCAGCTTGTTTCGGTCTGCCGTAACCTGATCGAGAACGGGCATGCGGAAGGGAGCAGCGGCGAACCGTGCAAGCAGTTCCTGATCGGCCTTATCATGCCGCAACAGGAGACGCTGACCATGGGAGAGCCGTTCCGCGCGGAGCGGCTCGGTCCGAACCAGGATCAGAGAGCCTGTTTCGATCTGCCGAACCAGCTCACATATCGCCAGTTCGCGCAGCATGTCCTCACCTATGCGGAAAGGCAGCCGGATATGGCCTCGCGGCCTGCGCATGAACTTGCGGTGCGCGCGCTCGAGGCGAACTATCCCTGCGATCCGGTTTACCTGCAGTAACGATCAGACGTTTCGCAGATACCATTCGATGTCGGTGCTGCTCACCGCCGCGAAGAAGCGATCGCATTCGGCTTCCTTGATGGTCAGGAAGATTTTCGCGAACTCGCCGAGATGCGTCTCGATGAAGGCGGAGTTGCGTGCGACTTCCAGCGCCTTCCACCAGTTGATCGGCAGAGTGGCTTCCCGCTTGCCATAGCCGTCGCCGTTGACAGGCTCGCTCGGTTTGAGGTTCTTCTCGATACCTTCGGCGATACCCGCGAGCACAATCGCCAGTGCGACATAGGGATTGGCGTCCGCGCCGCAGACGCGATGTTCGAGATGGCGCGTTTCCGCGCGACCGGCCGTCACGCGCAGTGGTACGGAGCGGTTGTCCACCGCCCAGGCGGGCGCGAGCGGCGCGTAGGAATTCGGACGGAAGCGGCGGAATGAATTTGCGTTGGGCGCGAAGAAGGCCATGCTCTCGGCCATGGTCGCTTCGAGGCCGGCAATCGCATGAGCAAGATGCGGTGTGAGCTCCGTGCCTTCGCCGGCAAAGAGATTGCTGCTCGTTTCATCGGCAAGCGAGACATGGACATGCATGCCGCTGCCGGAAAGATCGGCATAGGGCTTTGCCATGAAAGTGGCTGTGAGGCCGTGGCGTTCGGCCATCCCCTTGACGAGCCGCTTGTAGAGAATGGCGTCGTCTGCGGCGCGCATGGCGTCGGCGCGGTGTTCGAGCACGATCTCGAACTGGCCGGGTGCATATTCCGAAATTAGCGTGCGTGCGGGCAGCCCCATTTTTTTTGCACCGGCGAAGACGTCGTTCAGGAAGGGCGAGAAATCTTCCAGATCCTGCATCAGATAGGCCTGGTGGTGCGCTGGCGCGTAGCCGTTCGGCGCGGCGGGCGGCCTTATCTTGCCGTTTGCAGCCGCCTCCCGGTCCACCAGATAGAATTCAAGCTCGATGGCCACTACAGGCTTGAGGCCCATCCCTTCGAGCCGGTCCACCGTGCGTTGAAGGGCGTGGCGCGGATCGGCAGGCGTCGGCGATCCGTCACGCTCATATGAGGTGAGGATCAATTGCGCCGTCGGAACGTCATGCCACGGCGCATGGGTGATCGTCGCCGCGACGGGAAGGCAGGGGCGGTCGCTGTCGCCTTCCTCCCAGACAAGGCCCGTTTCCAGCACGTCCACGCCCAGCATGTCGAGCGAGAGGATGGAGCAGGGCAGGGGCCGCCCGTCGCGGTAGGCGGTCTCGATTTCCTCGGGCCGCAGCACCTTGCCGCGCGCCACGCCGGACGGATCGGTGAGATAGGCCTGTATCTGCACGATGTCGGGATTTGCTGCGAGGAAATCCGCCGCTTCGTTTTCGCTGGCGCGTGTCATGGTCAGTGTCCTTCCTTGCCGCAAAGCGCGTTCAGCGCGGCGCCGAAGCCGGCGACGAGCTTTTCGACATCGGCATTCGTCGTCGAAGGCGCGACAAGGGTCATGTTGTGGAACGGCGTCACCAGCACATTCCGGTTGAGAAGAAAGAGGTGAATAGCACGTTCGACCGTGTGATCGATGGCGGCAGCGGCTTCCGCGCCGTTTTCGAGCGGGCGCTCCGAGAAGACGAGTTCGGCGCGCGCGCCGATCTGCGTCACCGTCCATGGAAGATGATGGCGCGTCACCTCGCGGCGCAGCCCCTCTGCGAGCTTCTCGGCGAGCTTCGTCATATGGGTGTAGTTTTCCGGCGTCATCACTTCTTCGAGGCAGGCGCGCATGGCTGCCAGCGCGAGCATGTTGCCCGACAGCGTGGTGCCGATACCCGAATAACCGGGCGTCTTCGTTTCGAGGACGCGGTTCATTTCCGCTTCGATTCTTTCCGTGAAGCCGAAAACCGCGGCAGGCAGGCCGCCCGCCACCGGCTTGCCGAGCACGAAGAAATCCGGATCGATATTTCGCGCGCGGGTGAAGCCGCCGGGACCGGTGGAGATCGTGTGGGTCTCGTCGATGCAGACGAGCGTGCCGTGGCGGCGGGCTGCGGCGATGAGCCCTTCGATGAAGCCGTCTCTCGGCAGGACCATGGCCGTGTTGGTGAGCGCCGGCTCGGTCAGCACCAGTGCGATGTCTTCCTGCGCGAGCAAGGCTTCCACGGCTTCAAGATCGTTGAACGGGGCGGCGATGCTGTTTTCGGCAATATCCACAACCTGACCGAGCAGGCTCGGTTTCATTTTCGTCACGCCGCCTTCGAGCTTCACGAAAGCGTCTTCCACCTGACCGTGATAACAGCCGTCGAAGACCAGCACCTTCCGCCGTCCCGTCAGCGCGCGCGCCCAGCGCACAACGGCGCGGTTCGCGTCGCTCGCCGTCGCCGTCACCTGCCAGTAAGGAAGGTCGAAGCGAGAGGCGAGAAGGCGGCCCACCTGCGCTGTGAGTTCGGAGGGCAGCATGGCGGTCAGGCCCTGCGCTGCCTGTGCCGCAATCGCCCGTGCGACCGGTTCGGGTGAGTGGCCGAACATGGCGCCGGTGTCGCCGAGGCAGAAATCGCTATAGGTGTTGCCGTCGATATCCGTGACGATCGAGCCTTTCGCGCTGCGAACGAAAAGCGGAAAGGGCGTTTCCCAATCGAGCATCCAGTGCAGCGGTACGCCGCCCGGGAAATGCGCGCCCGCCTCCGCCGCCATCTGCTTCGAGCGAGGGTGGAGATCGGCATAACGGGTCTTTTCGGCGGCAATCAGGGCTTCGGCGCGCTGCCGGATTTCCGTCGGCATGGGCATGTAAGGCACTCCTTGGGCAAGCCCTTCTCTTTAACGCATGGCAGGGGGCGGGGGCTAGCGGGACTGCGCCGAAAGGACGCGCGGCAGGCTGTCCGGTTCGCCTTTCGCCACCATCCGTGCAACGATGAATCCACCAACGATAAAGAGGAGGATAGCCATGAAAGTCAGAGGAATTCTTGCTGCGAGCCTCATCGCCGTGATGGTGCCGGCGGGCGCCGCCTTCGCCCAGATGCCACGCATCACGACCGGCGCCGAGCTTGTATCCGCCTGTACCGTGGCGCTCGGCAAGAGCCAGGATGCCGAGGACCGCATCGCGCGTGCGTCCTGCCATCAGTTCCTCGCGGGCCTTGTTGCCGGGGTCTATGCCTCGGTGGACAAGGGTGCGCCGATGGTCGTGCGCCGCCTTGGCGAGAACTCGGATGAGGAAGTCTGTTTCCGGCTGCCGGACCGGCTCACCTTCGAGGAATTTGCAAAGCAGGTGACCGATTTCGCGCCGGGGCACTCGGAGCTTTATCAGCGATCCGCCTTCGAGATGGGCGCGCGCACGCTCGCAGAAAACTATCCCTGCCCGGAATAGGCCTCAGACCGTTCCCCCGAAAGGAAAAGCCGCCCCTCACGGGCGGCTTTTTCATTAGGGAAACCTGAGTGTCTTCTCATGGCTGCGCCACGCGTAGCCCTAAGGATGATCCGTTTGCGTGCTTTTGAACCGCTTGCTGGCAAAGGCCCGGCCGGAATGTGATTTGAGATATTTCTCGAAGGCGAGGGCTGTGTGCTTTTCCGCTGCCTGAGATCGGCGGACATGCCGGTATATTCCTGACCGGGAAAGTTGATGCTGCGGATGATGTAGACGTACCACATTCGCTGACCCCGCCCGTCTTCACCTGGCGGCTTTGCCGGGCACGCTTCGCCCTTACGGCCTCCTCGTGGCTGCCCCACGCGTAGCCCGTAAGGGCGAAGCGTGGTGCCCCCGGCAGGATTCGAACCCGCGACCCCCTGATTACAAATCAGGTGCTCTACCAACTGAGCTACAAGGGCATCCGTGGCGCGCAACATAGTGATGCTGTGCCGTGGCGGCAAGCGGTGCCTTGATCCGCTTCGCGCCGCTGGCCTGCATCCTTTCCCGGATTGGACCCTGAAATGCAGCGAGACGCCGCCCAACTATGCCCCTGCATATTGGTGTGGAGGCTGAAATGGACGACAAGAACGCGGCAATCCTCGATGTCCGGACGGGCGAACGTGGGAGCTATGCAGAGTGGGTGCGGCAGTTCGACGAGGTGTGGGAAGCGCCGCGGGAAAGGCTTGAAAGGCTGCTCGCGCTGCTGAGCGACGAGATTGTGCTGAAAGCACCGACGCGGCCGCCGGTCTCGCGCGGCAAGGCGGCGGGACGGAGTGCCTTTCTCCGCGCCTTTCGGGCCTTTCCCGATCTTCATGCGCGGTCGAAGCGGTGGGCGGCTTCCGGCAATGTGCTTTTCATCGAAATGACATTCAGCGCCACCGTGGCGGGCAAGCTCATCTCGTGGGACAGCGTCGACCGCTTCATTTTCCGCGATGGCGAGGCGATCGAGCGGATCGCCTTCTTCCAGGATTCACGCGCCGTGCTGCGTCAGGCCCGGCGCAATCCGAAGGGATGGAAGCAGATTTTCCGTCTCGCGACCGGCTGGTGAGGAGGGCGCCATGAAACTTCTGTCAGGTCCGCTGAGCATGTTCGGCATGAAAGCGGAGATCGCTGTCGCGGAGAAGGGCATTGCCTGCGAGGTGGAACTTGTGCCCTTCAACCTCTTCGAGCGGTACAAGCCGCTGCATCCGGATGTGGAGCGGGTCAATCCGAAGCGGCAGGTGCCCGTGCTGATCGACGGCGATCTCGAGATTTTCGATTCCACGCAGATATTCGAATATCTCGAGGACCGTTTCCCGGCACCGGCGCTCTGGCCGCGAGATGCGGGTGCCAGGGCAAGGGCGCGGCGGGCGGAGCTCCACGCCGATGAAATCTTCTTTCCGCATTTCATCGCGCTGATGCGGGTGCTCGGCGACCGCTCGAAGCCCGAGGCGGAAGTGGCGCTTCGCGGGATATCCGCAGAGTATCGTGCGCTTGACGGCATCCTCGCGGGGCAGGCCCATGTCGCGGGCGAGGCGTTTACCTATGCAGATATTGCCTGGTTCTGCGCCAGCTTCTTTACCTCGTTCCTCGGGGATGAGCCGGAAGAGGGGCTCGTTCATGTCCACGGATGGCGAAAACGGGTGGCCGCGCGGCCTGCCGTGGCGCCGCTCGTGTCCCGGTTTTCGGCCTATCTGGCGGAGAACAGGATGCCCGTTCCCCGCATTTGACTCACACAGACGGGTTCTGGCTCCGCCGGAAGAGCTCGTAAAGGGCGACGGCGGCGGCGTTCGAGACGTTGAGGCTCGTCATGTCGCCGGCCGCCGGCAGGCGGGCGAGGAGGTCGCAATGTTCGCGGGTAAGCCGGCGAAGCCCGGCCCCCTCGGCCCCGAGAACCAGAGCGACCTTGGGTGAGAGCTTCATCTCGGGGAGGGACATCTCACCCTCGCCATCCAGGCCGATGATCTCGAAGCCCAACTCCTTCAGTTCCTCGATCGCCCGGACCAGATTGGCGATACGGGCGATCTTCACCTTTTCGAGGCCGCCGGACGCAGCCTTGGCCAGTACGCCGCCCAGCGAGGGGCTGTTGCGCTCCGTGGTAACGAGGGCCTCGGCGCCGAAAACGGCCGCAGAGCGGAGAATCGCTCCGAAATTGTGCGGGTCCGTCACCTGATCAAGCACGACCACGCGGCTGGCGCCCTCGCAGGCGTCGAAAACGTCCAGGTCGGGCAGGGGCGAGGCCTTGAGGGCGATGCCCTGATGCACGGCACCCGGCGGCAGAAGGGCCGAGAGCGTCTCGCCATCCACGATCTCGGGCTGGATTTCCGGGCGGAAATCCTGCCGCGCGAGATCTGCTTCGGCATTCCTTGTCATAATCAGGCGTTCGGGCGAGCGCTCCGGATTGGCAAGCGCAGCCAAAACAGCATGAAAACCATATAGATAGGCGTCATTCCCGCCGCCGCCCGGCTTGCTGGGCTTCGGGCCGTGCCCGCGCGGTGCCTGCTGGGGGCGAGGGGAGCCGCCTTCGTGGCCGCGATTACGGGAGGTGTTGTGTTGCTTGCGCCGGGTCATGCGGCGCCTTATATTGTGCGGACCGGGCTCTTGCAAACGCCCCCGAACAGTATGCCTTGCCGGACCATTCGGCTGGAGGCACGCTGCGGGGGTGTTTACACTTTCGGGACCGGGATTTTAGTTGACACAAGGCCGGCAAACT
>JAHBYL010000053.1 GCA_019635955.1 Parvibaculum sp. | reverse complement strand
GAAAGGCCGCGTCGGGCGGAAGAAGCTCATCGACATCCACACCCGCCTCGTTCTGCAGGGCGTGATGAAATGACACCGGGAGGACAGTATGGCTGATGCCGCACGCAAATTTCTCGACCGCTGGTATGCCTATGTCGAGAACCACGATCCAGCGCTGCTCGATGCACTCGTCGCCGAAGACGCGATGATCTCATCCCCTGCTTTCTACAAGCCCAAGGCATCGAAACCCTACGTGCTGGCGATCCTGAATGCCGTGCTGCAGGGCTTCGAGGATTTCACCTACACCAAGGAATGGGTGGACGGGAACGAGATCATCCTCGAATTCAATTCGCGCATCGGCGATACGAAGCTGAAAGGCATCGACCGCATCACGGTGAATGAAGCTGGCCAGATCGCCCATATCGAAGTGCTGATCCGTCCGCTCAACGGCCTCATCGCCCTTGCCGAGCATGTGAAGAACGCGCTGACGACGGACGCCGCCGCTTAAGTCAGCGTTTCGATCGCAATCGCCGTCGCCTCGCCGCCACCGATACAGAGCGAGGCGACGCCGCGCTTGCCACCCGTCTGCTTCAGCGCATTGAGCAGCGTCACCATGATCCGCGCGCCCGATGCGCCGATCGGATGGCCGAGCGCGCAGGCGCCGCCATAGATATTCATGTTGTCGTGAGAAAGCCCGAGGTCGCGGATCGCAGCCATCGCAACCACGGCGAAGGCCTCGTTCACTTCCCAGAGATCGACCTGATCCTTGGTCCAGCCGGTCTTTTCCATCAGCTTGTTGATCGCGCCGATGGGCGCCGTCGAGAACCAGGCCGGTTCCTGCGCATGCATCGTGTGCCCGCGAATGGCGGCAAGCGGCGTGAGCCCGCGGCGCTCCGCTTCCGAAAGGCGCATAAGCACAAGCGCCGCCGCACCATCCGAAATCGAGCTTGAGTTCGCCGCCGTCACGGAGCCGTCCCGCGCAAAGGCAGGCTTCAGCGTCGGGATCTTCGCCGGGTCCGCCGTCAGCGGCTGCTCGTCATTCACGACCTCGGTGACGCCCTTCCGCCCTGCCACTTCCACCGGCACGATCTCATGCGAGAAAGTGCCGCCCTCGACGGCGCGTTTCGCGCGGGCAAGTGATTCAAGCGCATAGGCGTCCTGCTGCTCGCGCGTGAACTGGTAATGCTTCGCCGTCTCCTCGGCGTAAGTCCCCATCAACCGGCCCTCATAGGCATCCTCGAGCCCATCGAGGAACATGTGGTCCTTCACCTCGCCATGGCCGAGCCGCATCCCGCCCCGCGCCTTCGGCAGCAGATAGGGCGCGTTAGTCATGCTCTCAAGCCCGCCCGCAACCGCGACTTCCGCATTCCCCGCGATAATCGCGTCATGCGCCATCATCACGGCCTTCATGCCCGAGCCGCACATCTTGTTGATCGTCGTGGCCGGCGTCCCGTCGTCGAGCCCCGCGCCTCGCGCCGCCTGCCGCGCCGCTGCCTGGCCAAGCCCGGCTGACAGCACGCAGCCCATCAGAACCTCGTCCACTGCCGTCGGCGTGAGCCCCGCCCGCTCCACCGCCCCCTTCACCGCGATGGCGCCAAGCTCGGGCGCTGTTTTGCCCGCAAGCGAGCCCTGAAAGCCGCCCATCGGCGTGCGTGCGGCGCTGACGATGACCACGGGATCGGAAGACAGGGCTTGTGACATGAGACGGATTCCAAGGTTAGACTGCCCGCAAGGGGCCGGGATTCGGGCCAAAACCCTATCCCAGAAAAACAGGCTGCCAAAGCCACATGGGGGACACTGCCGTGGAAGATTTCCTGCACAATCTGGATTGGGTGCTGCCGCTTCGCAGCGAGACCGCCACGCACATCTTCAACGGCTTCACCTTTCTCGGCTACACGCCCTTTTTCCTGATCTTCCTGCCCATCGGCTACTGGCTTTGGGACCGCAACCTCTTCACGCGCCTTGCCGTGCTCATAGCCATCACCGCCCTGCTCAATGGCTGGCTGAAGGATTTCTGGCAGGACGCGCGGCCCGACCCCGCCTTCCAGCTCGATGCGGACCGCGTGGCGGATTCCTACGGTCTGCCCTCGGGCCATGCGCAAGTCGCGGTGGCCATGTGGTTCTGGCTTGCCTATGAAATGCGCCGCGCCTGGGCCTGGGCGGCGGCCTTCTTCATTGCCGCCGGCGTCTGCTTCAGCCGCCTCTATCTCGGCGTCCATGACGTCGAGGATATTCTGGCCGGCATCGCGCTCGGGCTTGTCAGCCTCGCGGTTTTCGCCGTGCTGGTACATGAAAATGTGGTGGCCCGCTGGCGCCGCCTCCCCGCCTGGATGGACTTCGCGGTGATTGCGATCGCCATTCCCCTGCTCTGGGTCATCTGGCCGAAAGAGGAAGACCCGAGCGGCATTGCGGCCGTCCTGTTCCTTCTCCTCGGCTGGCTCGGCGGTGCGGCGCTCGACCGGAAGGCAGCGCCGGAAAAGCCGCTCCTGCCCGCCTGGTGGCTACAGGCGATCATGGCGGTTGTCGGCGCCATCGGCGTCTTTGCTGTGCAGATTGGCCTCACGCGCGGCGGCGAGGCGCTCGGCCTGCCGGAAGCAATTGCCACCTATGTCGCCGTCGCCGCTATCGGCGTCTATGCGACATGGGCAGCACCTGCCGTGTTCCGCAAACTTGGCCTGATGAAACAGCCTTGATCGTTCACGCCGTCTCGTTGAAAAGCTCGCGGCCGATCAGCATGCGGCGGATCTCGCTCGTGCCCGCGCCGATCTCGTAAAGCTTCGCATCGCGGAGCAGACGGCCGGTCGCATAATCGTTGATATAGCCGTTGCCGCCCAGCGTCTGGATCGCCTCGAGCGCCATCCACGTCGCCTTCTCGGCGGCGTAGAGAATGGCGCCCGCTGCATCCTTGCGCGTCGTCTGCCCGCGGTCGCAGGCCTTCGCCACCGCATAGACGTAAGCGCGGCAGGCATTCATGGTCGAATACATGTCCGCAAGCTTGCCCTGCATGAGCTGGAACGTGCCGATGGGCTCGCCGAACTGCTTGCGCTCGTGGACGTAAGGCACCACGGCGTCCATGCAGGCCTGCATGATGCCGAGCGGACCGGCGGCAAGCACCGCGCGCTCATAATCGAGGCCGGACATGAGCACGCGCACGCCCTCATTCACCTTGCCGAGAACATTCTCTTCCGGCACCTCGCAATCCTCGAACACGAGTTCTGCGGTGTTAGATCCGCGCATGCCGAGCTTGTCGAGCTTCTGGGCCGGGCTGAACCCCCTCATGCCCTTTTCGATAAGGAACGGCGTGATGCCCTTCGGCCCCGCATTGGGATCGGTCTTGGCATAGACGATCAGCGTCTCGGCGTCCGGTCCGTTGGTGATCCACATCTTGTTGCCGTTGAGCACATAGCGGTCGCCCTTTTTCTCAGCCTTTAGGCGCATCGACACGACGTCCGACCCCGCCCCCGGCTCCGACATGGCGAGCGCGCCGACATGCTCTCCGGAAATGAGCTTCGGCAGATATTTGCGCTTCTGCGCATCGGTGCCCCAGCGGCGAAGCTGATTGACGCAGAGATTCGAATGAGCGCCATAAGAAAGACCCACACTCGCCGAACCGCGGCTGATTTCTTCCATGGCCACCACATGTTCGAGATAGCCGAGCCCTGCCCCGCCGAACTCTTCCTCGACGGTGATGCCAAGCAGGCCGAGGTCACCGAGCTGCGGCCAGAGATCGCGCGGAAACTCGTTCGTGCGGTCGATCTCCGCCGCGCGCGGCGCGATCTTGTCCGCCGTGAAGGCGCGCACCGTGTCGCGGATCATGTCGGCCGTTTCGCCGAGATCGAAATCGAGTGAAGGATAGTCATTCGCGAGCATGGCGTTTCCCTGATATTTGCCGGGCGACTTTGCCGCGCCCTTGTCTTCCTGTCTTTGTCCCGGATGGGTCAGACCGGGTCAATCTTCGGAATAGATTTCCGCAACGTCGGATTCGGTGAAGACCGTATAGACGCCCGCCCCCGGGCTTCCGCCCGCCACCACCAGCTTCCCGTCGGCCGCCGCGGCGACGGCGCCATGGCGTGGCGAAGGCATGGGCGCCGCGTTGCGCCATGCGCCGGCGCCCGCGTCGAGCACATAGTGATCGCCATATGTGCGCGGCGGACGCCGCTGCTCGCCTCCCGTCACATGGATGCGTCCCTGCATCACCGCAGCAACATGACCGGCGCGGGGCGACGGCAAGGCGGGCCCGCTCTGCCAGCGGCCGGTCGCGGGATCGAAAATATCGACGCGCGCCGTGGCATTGCCATCCACCAGTCCGCCAATCGCATAGATGCGATCGTTGAGCGCCACATAGGCGGCCGCAACGCGCGCACCCGGCATGGCATCGCCTGTAGCGCTCCAGCGGTTCGCGCCCGGGTCATAGGCAAGAACGCGCGAGGCGCCATCGCCGCGCCCGCCCAGCGCATAGATCCTGTCTCCCACCGTCACCAGTCCGTGCCCGGCGCGAGGTGACGGCATGGCGGCAATGCCGATCCATGTTCCGACCGAAGGGTCGTAGACCCAGCCCTTCGCCGTGTCCCCTTCCTGCGCCGGCGCTGCATCGGCCTGCTCCAGCAATCCGAATTGCGGCCGCTCCAGCGGCGGCGCCTCGTAGCCTCCGGCCACATAGACGCGACCGCCAAATTCGGCCATGCCGAGCTGCTGCAAACCGGCCGGCAGGGCCGGTGCCGCACGCCATATATCGCCGCGAATGTCGTAGATTTCCGCATCGGTGCGCGGCCCGGACGTGCTGTCGCCGCCCACCACATAAAGTTCCGTGCCGACAAGCGCCGCGCCGGCATAGGCGCGTCCGGTCGTCATCGGCGCGCCTTCGCGCCAGCTTGCCGCCATGGCGGGAAGCGACGTCGCCGCAAGAAGTGCCGCCGCCGCCAGCCAGCGGCCCGTGACCGGAACGAGGTTCATCTTCACAACTATCCTCCACGCACGCTCAATAGAACAGGACCACCGCCGCCAATCCGAGAAAGGCAAAAAAGCCGACCACATCAGTGGTCGTCGTGACGAAAACCGCGGACGACACCGCTGGATCCGTCCCGAGCTTGTCGAGGCCCAGCGGTACGAGAATTCCCACAAGGCTCGCGACGATCAGATTGATCATCATCGCGCTCCCGAAAACGATCCCGAGCCACTCATTCCCGAAGACGAGGCCGACCAGAACGCCGAGAAGAGCGGCAAAGAACAAGCCGTTCAGAATACCGACCCAGAATTCGCGAATGATGGTGCGGCTGACATTGAAGTTGACGAGATCGCGGGTGGCGAGGGCGCGCACCGTCACCGTCATCGTCTGCGTCCCGGCATTGCCGCCCATCGATGCGACGATCGGCATCAGCACCGCAAGGGCCACCATCTGCTCGATCGTCGCATCGAACAGCGCGATCACAGAAGCGGCAACGACAGCCGTGACGAGGTTGACGAGCAGCCAGGGTATCCGGCTCCGCGACGTCTGCATCACCGTGTCGGAGATCGACTCTTCGCCGACACCCGCGAGCAGGCGGATGTCTTCAGCCGCCTCTTCGCTGATGACTTCGACGATGTCGTCCACCGTGATGACGCCGACAAGGCGTCCGGCCTCGTCCACCACCGCAGCCGAGATCAGGTCGTATTTGCCGAATTGCAGCGCCACATCTTCCTGGTCCATCGAAACCGGAATGAGCGTCTGCTCCGTCTCCATGATCTCGGAAATCTTGACGGGTCGCTTGGTCCGCATGACGCGCGAGAGCGGCACCGTACCGATCGGCTTGTAGGCCGCATCGACCACGAAGATTTCATAGAATTCTTCCGGCAGTTCGTCTGCTTCGCGCAGATGGTCGATCGTCTGCCCGACATCCCAGAAGGGAGGCACCGCGACGAGTTCGCGCTGCATGAGACGGCCGGCGGAATATTCCGGATAGTCGAGAGACTGTTCTAGCGCTGCGCGCTCGCTGGCCGGCAATTGATCGAGAACGAGGCGCTGCTCCGCCTCGTCCATGTCCTCGAGCAGATAGACGGCATCGTCCGAATCCATCTCGGTCAGTGCCGCGGCAATATCCTTCGGGCCGAGAATTTCGATCAGATGGTCGCGGACGCTTTCGTCGAGCTCGCTCAGAACCTCGGGATTGAGGTCCGCGCCCAGCATGCCGACCAGGTCCTCGCGCTCGTCCGTGCGAAGCAGTTCGAGGAGCTCGGCAAGGTCGGGCGCACGCAGCGGCAGCACCAGCTCGCGCGCGGCCCCGGCATCGGCCCGGTCCACGGCATCCACCACGGACCGCACGAATCCGGGGGACAGCGTCTCTTCCGCCGCTTCGTCACCGGTATTTGCGAGTGCCGGATCGGCCAAGGACGCGCTCCCGCTGAATCGTGTTTTCGGACGCCGCGAGTTTGCGTTATTCGGCCCATGGGCGCCAGCCGGGGACAGCCGGAAAAGCGCGCCAAGCCGGGCGAAAATCGCAATTTACTACGATGAAGGATGAGCCTCTTCCCCTAACCGGGGAGAGATGGTGCGGTCGAGAAGACTCGAACTTCCACGGGAGTTACCCCACAGCGACCTCAACGCTGCGCGTCTACCAATTCCGCCACGACCGCATGTCTCGTGAGCCGGGCGGATGTAACAAATCCGCGTGCGTTGCTCAAGCGGCAAATGGCGGAATTCCCGTCCTAAATGCCGTCGCCATCAAGATTATTGGGCAGATGGATGCCGCACTCGTCCTTGTCGCGGCCAACCCAGCGTCCATCGCGGTAGGAGCCGCCTTCCGGCACCCTCTCCGTGCAGGGCATGCAGCCGATGGAAAGGTAGTTGTCCTTCACCAGCGGATGGCGGGGAAGCTTGTGCTCGTCGAGATAGGTTTCCAGGTCTTCCTGGGTCCAGTCCGCCAGCGGATTGACCTTGAAGCGGGTACCGACGGCCGTTCCGGGCTCGCCGGTGCCGCGCACCTTCTCTTCTTCTATGGCCTCCATGGCGGCTCGCGCATTGGTCTGGAAGCGCTTGCGGCCCGTGATCGAGGCATCGAAGCCCTTCAGCGCACGCTCGAGCGGCAGCACCTTGCGGATGAAGCAGCAGGCATCGGGATCGGCATTCCAGAGCCCGCCATGGGGATCGCGAGCCACCAGATCGGCCGGATGCGGGCCGACGGCGCGGATATCGGTCAGGCCGAGCTTTTCCTGCAACCGGTCGCGATAGCGCAACGTCTCGCCGAAAAGCTTGCCGGTATTGAGGAAGATGACGGGTGTCGTCGGATCGACCTGGGCGACCATATGCAGAAGCACGGCCGATTCGGCCCCGAAGGAGGAAACGGCGGCAATCCGGCCCGGAAATTCGGTCTGGATGGTGGCGCGGAGCAATTCGACGCCGCCCAGCCCCTTGTGAGCCGTGCGCAGGCGCTGCAGCGCGGGCGAAGCCACCACGGTCGGGCTGTCCATGGCCGCGGCACGGTCCGAGCCCATGGACGCCTTGCCCGGGCGCTTCCTGAGATCGATTGCGGTCATGGCAGCCAGCCTTTCTCTTCGACATAGGCATCGACCCTGCGGCCGATTTCGGCGAGTTCCAGTCCTTGCGCACGCCAGACACGCCGCTGACGCCCGATTTCGTCCAGCCGGCCCGCCCATTCGGGCCCGAACAGGCCCTCGAGATGACGCCGGAGGCGCCGGGCGAGACCCGGCGACTTCCCCCCCGTCGATACGGAGACCACAAGGTCGCCGCGGCGGAGGATGGAGGGAACGTGAAAGTCGCAAAGCGGCTTCACATCCTCCGTATTCACGAGCCGCCCGGCATCCCGGGCGGTACCGGCCAGGGCGACGCTTTCGCGGTCGCCAAGCCCGGCGAGGAAGACGATATGGGCTGAGGTGAGCACCTCATCCGCGGGCCTCCCGCCCTTGAGCCGCTTGCCGGCCTGCCGCACGAGCGCCGCGGAGGGCGCCGAGGAATAAACCTCGACTTGCGCCGCACCGGCTTCGTCAAGCAGCGTGAGCCGCTTTTCCGCCGCTTCTCCTTCTGCGACCAGAACCACTTTGAGGGAGGCAAGATCGAGCAGAATTGGCAGCATGGGCGGCTCCTTGGCTGGCCCTTGAAGAGGCGGCCCTGTCCGGCCGCTCAATTCCCGTTAGAGATAGCAACTATGCCGTATAATTCAACTCGCGTCCGTATAATAATATAATTCACAAATATAATGTGTTTTATAACAAAAAAGGGGCCGTCGGGCCCCTTTGAAACTCAAGCGCAGATGAGACGCTCAAAGCTGCATCGCGTTCGCTTCAGAAGCTGACAAAATGGATGTGATGGAGACCGCAATCCGTTCGCCCTGCACGACAATATTGCCCCGCGCGATGGGGACATTGTTGGCAAGCACCCAAATTTCCTCGTCCTGCTTCGTGCCGAGCTCGATCACCGCGCCACGGCCCATCTTCAGAAGCTGATGGATCGGCATCGACGACTTGCCGAGTACGACCGACAGTTCGACAAAGACATTGTTGACGGAATTCAAGGCGGACCCCACTTACCCGGTGCAGCGATACGGCCCCTAAAGTCGCATGCTAGAGTTACCCCATGGTTAAGCCCCTCTCCCTCGCCGATACCGCCACGGAGAACCCCGAATGGCGGATTTCAGACGCCCCGGTGCCCTATGAAGTGGCGGTGCGCGAGATGGAAGAACGCGTGGCAGCCATCGCAGAAGGTCGCGCGCCGGAACTCGTCTGGCTACTGGAACACCCGCCGCTTTATACGGCCGGCACAAGCGCCGAGGAGCGCGACCTTGTGGATCCGGATCGCTTTCCGGTGTTCCACACCGGACGCGGCGGCCAATACACCTATCATGGGCCAGGCCAGCGCGTGGCCTACGTCTTGCTCGACCTGAAGCGCCGCACGCCGGACGTGCGCGCCTTCGTGGGCGACCTGGAGCGGTGGCTGATCGCGACACTCGCCGAATTCAACGTGACGGGAGAGCTGCGCGAAGGCCGCGTCGGCGTCTGGGTCAGACGCCCGGAAAAAGGCCTGACCGCCGAAGACAAGATCGCCGCCATCGGCGTGCGCATCCGCAAATGGGTGACGTTCCACGGCGTGAGCCTGAACGTCGATCCCGACCTCGATCACTTCACCGGCATCGTGCCCTGCGGTATCAGCCAGCACGGCGTGACGAGCCTCGCCGACCTCGGCATCACGGCGACTATGTCCGACGTCGACATCGCGCTGAAGCGGACCTTCGCGGACGTCTTCGGCACGGTACGCTGACACCGGCTCGCCGCTCCCTCCGCGCCAACGAGAAAGGCCTACCCCCGGCACTCGCGTGCAGGCGCAAGAACCGGGGATAGGCCTGTAGCGGGAACGAGACTTCGAGGGGAAAATTCGAAATCAGTTTCCCGGCTCCGGAAGAAGCGAGACCGCCCCTCCCCGAGATATCAGAACTCGACCCTGAGCTCGGCCTTGAGGCCATTGTCGCGGCTGCCGGAAGCGTATTCGCCGGAATAGCCGAGCGTGAGCCGCGTGCCTTCATCGAGCCGGAGGCCGATGCCTGCTTCGAGGGCGAGCGCATCTTCCGCCACCGCCGTACCACGGACGGAGAACGGCGAGGCAGGCGCGGAGGCGAAGGCCGCGCGAGAGACAGGCTCGACATCGCCAAAGGCGTGACGCCAGGCGGCAGAACCCGCAAGCGTGACGCCGCCGGCTTCGCGGCGAACGCGCAGGCCGAGCGTTGAAAGGCCGGTCGTGTTGCTCGACGAGGCAAAGCTGAGCGCGGATGAACCGCCCGTCTCCGTGAAGCTTCCCGTTTCGACATGCGTGACGGCAAGACCGGCGAAGGGCGTCAGTACCACCGGACCCATGGCGAGATCGGTTCCCGCTTCCACGGAGGCCTGGAACGTATGGCTGTCGTACTCGGCGGTGAGGTTCTCCGTCAGGCCGCCGACAACGACCGTGCGTTCCGCATCGGCGCGGCCATAGCTGTAGCCGAGCGTGGCGCCGAGATCGACGGCGCCGAGCTTCGTGCCCGCATAGCCCATCAGATGGAAGTTATCGCTGCCGCCGGACGAGACGAGCGACGAGACATCGAAGTTCGAGCGGCTATAGCCGAGCGCGAAGCCGACCCTCGTGTCCTCGCCGACAGCCTTATCGGCGCCGCCGATGAAGCCGGCCGAGCGGCGGTCGAGCCTTGCGGAAGTCGCCGTCGCATCGCTGGTGCCGTTGCTGCCGAAGACCTGCCCCCAGATCGCCGTGGCATCGGCCGCCAGCGCATCGCCCGCCGCCGGCACGAAACCGGCCGAGGCGACTTTCGAGCCGGAGAACATCTGCAGCCGCATCTGCAACAGGTCGCGAAGCTGCTGCGCCGCGTTGAAGGCAGCGCTGCCGGCGCTCGCATAGGCCTCGCCCGAAAGCGCATCGAAGGCGGCGCGCGCTTCCTCTTCCGTCATCATGAGGATTTCGTCATAGATCGGATTACCCTGCCCGAGACCGCTCGCGGCGGAGGCCACACCCTTCTGGTTCGGCGACTTCGAGACCTCGGAGAAGTCCACATCGTTGCGCAGAAGCGTCATGCGGACATTGTTGGCATCATAGGCAAGGTCGGGCGTCAGAAAGGCAAAGTCGGAGGTGATGCCGCCAAACGTCCCGTCGATGCCGCCATCGGCGGTGAGGATCGTTTGCGTCATATACCAGGGATAACAGCCGCAATTCCCCACATGCGCGACACTGGCGCCATTGAGATAGGCAATGCCGGTCACATAAATCAGGTCGGCGGCACGCGACACCGTGTCGACCTCGACTTCATAGGTCGAATCCGCGTCGAAGGTGAGGTTTCCCGCGACTGTCAGCACACCGACCGAATTGCCCGGCGCGATGACCGCGCCAGCGCCCAGCACCGTGCTCCCGACCCTGCCGGAGCCGCCAAGCCGCGCATTGGCAACATCGATCGAGCCGCCGAGCAAGCCGTTGACGACCAGCGCTCCCCCTTCGACCGTCGTTGTACCCGAGAAGCCGGAGCTGTTGCCCGACAGCGTCGTGCTGCCGCTGCCAATCTGGCTGATTACGCCCCATCCGTTAATATCGGCACCCAAATGGTAATCCGTGTCCGTATGATTGAAGACAAGGCTACCCGAGCCGGCGCCGAACCCGATCGCTACGGCATCAAGAGTACCGGCCCCGACAGCGGCTTCGCCCATCGCCGCGCCAATATTGATGGTACCCACAGAGATTTCGGTCGCGGCAACAGAAATCAGGTTGTGCGAGACGCTCGCTCCATTGGCAACTGTCAGCGAGCCCTCGCCCAAGTACCCAAGATAAAGGGTGCCGGAACTTGTCCATGTGGAACCTTCCCCATCCACCGTAACAGTGCCTGAGCTTCCTGCCAGAAAGCCCGCAAAGGTGGCAAAGTCGGTGCCGTTTACCGCGCCGCCACCTGTGATGTTCAAAGTACCTGTGCCCAAATTGCCGACATAAAGACTGCCGTCATTGGTCCATGTGGACTCCGTACCATCCACCGTGACAATGCCGATACTGGAACCGTAACGTCCGATATACCCGCCCGCGCTCTCAACCGCAGCGCCGCCGCTGATGTCGAGTGTGCCGCTGCCGGCATCGCCAACAGAGAGGTTCTCCATTGTCCATGACGACCCATGGCCATCCACAGTAACGGCACCGCTGCTGCCTTGCTCCCGGCCGATATAGCCCGAATTGCTCGTCACCGTGCCGCCGCCGGAAATATCGAGCGACCCTTCGCCCTCATGGCCCAAATTGAGATCCCAGGTGGCCGCCCATGAGGAACCCGCGCCATCGACGGTGACGGCGCCGGTGCTGCCCGCGACAAAGCCGACATAGGCAGTATGACTGCTCATCGCACCGCCATTGGCAATATCGAGCGCGGCACTGCCCTCGTAACCGACATAAAGCGAATAGAGACTTTCCCAGAGCGATCCGGCACCATCGATGGTGACAGCGCCGCTGCCGGCCGAACCGAAGCCGATGGCGCTCGACGTGCTGAACACATAGCCGCCATTCGTGATGCTGAGCGTGCCCTCGCCTTCATTGCCGACCGTGAACCCGGCGCTGTTGAGAGCCGATCCATCGCCGTCGACCGTGACGCTGCCCGTGCTGGTTCCGGTCGCGGCTATTGTTGTGCCGCCGCTGTTGATGACGCCGCCGCCGGAAATGTCGAGCGTGCCGCTGCCGGAAAAACCGACGAAAACGCCGCTCGCCGCCGTCAACGCCGCATCGGGACCGGTCACTTCGAGAGCGCCGCTTTGTCCTGCGTTCTGACCGATCCAGACACTCGACGCGGCGCCTTCCGCCCCGACCTGAGCGGTGCCGCCGTTGTTGATATTCGCCTGCTCGCCGGACGTGGGGACGCCGCTGTTCCAGTTCGAGGGATCGAACCAGTCACCGATGGCGCCGGTCCAGTCGGTGGCACCGGCAGGCGCCGCCGCGAGAACGCAGCCCGTGAGCGCCGTGGTGACGAGAAGCGCCGCCCGGAAGGTCCGCGCCCGCTGCACTGTATTTCGATAGACCGGTCGAGTCATAGCCCCTTTACCCCACGCTCGCGCAACGCTTCGGCCGCAGGCAAGGCTCCGCCAAGACGGTGCGCACGCACCATCGCCGCCGATGTCGCTGTTTCGGATTGATGGCCGGTGCAACCCGTTTCACGCATCCGGCCGATGCGCAGAAGCTATGTGCGGCCCGGAAAAGGGTCAATCGCGCAGGGCGCCGCCGGCCTGACTTTTATTGGGGGGAGTTTTGGTAAAGATGAGAGAACCTGGCCGGCAATCAGCCGGCGGTTAAACACGCATCGCAAGCTGCATCGATGATCGCGAGCTTTGCCGCCTGTGCGGCAGCGATCTCGCCGAGAAATTCGGACGAGACCCACATGCGCGAGCGGCCGCGCTCGCCCTCCCAGCCGATACTGCCGCGCTGTTCCGCTTCGCGGAGCTTGCGCGTGAGATGCGTGCGCGAGAGATGCAGCCACTCCGCCATGCCGGCGATCGAATGAATGGCGGTAGGTACGCGCGAGGCACCCGCCTCCGCATCGCCAATCCCCGAAATCATCCGCTCCATGACGACGCCGCCATTGTTGAGCCAGGTGAAGAGCGAAAATGTACCGGTCGGCGTACGGATGGCCTCAAGCGTCAACAACCCATCGGCGATAAGCGGCTGAAGCCGGGCCATCGCGCCGGGGTCCGCCGCGAATACCGCAGACCGCGCACCGCCATCGAAGAAGTCCAGCGTTTCCAGATGAAGCGCAACCCAACCTGAAATGGAGGCAAGGCTTTCCTCCGTGGGCTCAAGCAGGCGAAGCCGCTTGTCGGCGACACGCGGCAGCTCCCGAGCGAAACCGTATTTCAGCATCTCCTTGAGGAAAGCATCCGCCGTATTGACGCTCGCCACGTCGTGACGGCGCACCATGTCGACAAACCGCGAGGTGGTGAAGCCGCTCCGGTCGTCGGACGGGTCGCGCCGGAAAAATATCGCAAGGCCAATATGCGCCATCAGCCATCGCTGCTGACTGGCAAAGACGGAGGAGATACGCGGATTGTCGTCATAGGCCGAAAGCAGCACACCCGCTTGTCGCCTTATGCCGGCAAGCAACTGTGGATGCGCTGCGATGGTGTCGGCGGTGAGACTCATGCGGCTGGCGAGAATGCCTCAAAGCGGTGTCCGGCGGAAGCCGAGATAGAGGAGGCCTATACCGCCCGCGACGACGAGAAGCCAGACCAGCGCGCCGAGAACGGGAATCGAGATCGCCAGCCAGATGACGGCCGAGGCGAGCACCACACCGACCACGCGGCCGAGCCCTCCGCGCCCCATCTCGCCGATACGGCTCGCGAGATATTCGGCAAGCGCCGCAATCGTCGCCGCCAGTCCGAAGATCATGCCGAGCGGCCAGAGCATCAGCATCACGAAGGCAAGCGGCAACCCGACGATCGTGATGGCGACAAGCACGATCACCACCGGCAGGCCGATCAGCCACAAGAGGCCGAGGCCGATGGCCGGCAGCGGCTGTCCGACCAGCGCATCGCGCATGCGCAAAGTAGTGATGGGCGCAAGGAAGACGATGAGCAGCGCGATCACGCCGAAGAAAACGGCCCCTCCCGCCGACATGTGATAGCCGGGCGCGGCAAGGCGCGGGCCCTCCCACTGTTCCTCGATATGGCGTTCGCGCCAGCGCTCCCGCGTGTCGGGACGAATGGGCGGCGGCGCGTCCGCCTGCCCGCGCGCCGTGGCGATGTCATGTCCATTGATCTCGCCGCCGACCTTTGCATTGCGGTCGATCCGGGCGGAGGACGGAGAGTAGTAGCTCACATTGCCGCGAATATCGGCATCCGGCCCGAGCGTGAGATCGAGCCCATAAAAGGTCACGTCCCCCTTCACCTCGCCATTGATGAGAGCTTCTTGCGCGCGGATCGAAAGGTCGCCCTCGATTTCGCCTTCGACAGCGGCGCGGCGCGCGGCAATCCAGGCATCGCCCTTCACCTCTGCATTGGCTGTGACGATGACCACCTCACCCGCCGCGGACAGCGTGCCTTCGACCTTCCGGTCGATGGTGAGATCGCGAGCGACCGAGAAGACATCCGGCCCGCTCGACCACTCCATGCCCTTGGAGTCAATGTCGTTCGGCGCCGCCTGCGCCGGCGCGTCGCTCAGGACGAGGATGAGAATGGCGAATAGCCGGACGATGCCGCCGCGCATATGCGTCTCCTTCAGTTCTCGGGCCCCTTGAGGAGAATATAGCGCGAGTGAGCGGCAGGAGACAGGGGTGGGGGAAAGCGGGGGTCAGGGCTGGATATGCCCCACCCCCGAACCCTTACGCAAACTCCATGATCACCGCATCGACGGCGAGGCTGTCGCCTGCCTCGGCGTTGATCTTTTCGACCACGCAGTCGTTCTCGGCGCGGAGGATGTTTTCCATCTTCATCGCCTCGACGACGGCAAGCGCCTCGCCCGCCTTCACTTCCTGGCCGACCGTCACGTGAATGGCCTTCACCAGACCAGGCATCGGACAGAGCAGCATCTTGGAGGTGTCAGGCGCGACCTTCTCCGGCATGAGCTGGTTCAGGCGGTGGCCAAGCGGCGTCCGGACAACCGCATGAGCGGAAGCCCCGCGATAGCGAAGGACATAACCCTGCTTCGCGCGAACAAGTTCCACGACCATCGGCTTGCCGTCGATCTCGCCGCGGAAAACGGCCTCGCCCGGCACCCAGTCCGAGCGCACGCTATGCGCCTCGCCGCGATTTCCCTCCTCGTCGAGGAAGATCACGCGAACCGATCCGCCCATGTCCTCGGCGGTCGCCCGATGCGACCAGTCGTTCACGGACACGACCCATTCCTTCGGCAGCTTGCGCGGCCGGTTGGCGAGCTGGCCGGAAATCTGTACGGCGCGCTCGGCATGGATCTTGTTCATGTAGACGGCGATGGCGGCAAGCTTCATCGCCCGTTCGTTGGACAGCGGCACGCCGCTGAACCCGTCCGGGAATTCCTCGGCGATGAAGCCGGTGGTGAGGCGCCCCTCGCGGAAACGCGGATGCTCCATGATCGCGTTCACGAAGGGAATATTGTGCTGAATGCCCTCGATCAGGAACTGGTCGAGCGCGAAGGCCATATGATCGATGGCGGACAGGCGATCCGGCCCATGCGTGCAGAGCTTGGCGATCATCGGATCGTAGAACATCGAAATCTCACCGCCTTCATAGACGCCGGTATCGTTGCGGATGGTGAGCCCGTCTACGACGCCCTCTTCCGGCGGCTGATAGCGCACGAGGCGGCCGGTCGACGGCAGGAAGTTGCGATAGGGATCTTCCGCATAGACGCGGGACTCGATCGCCCAGCCATTGATCTTGATGTCCGATTGCTTGAGCGAAAGCTTCTCGCCATAGGCGACGCGGATCATCTGTTCCACGAGGTCGATGCCGGTGATGAGCTCCGTCACGGGATGCTCCACCTGCAGGCGCGTGTTCATTTCGAGGAAATAGAAATTGCGGTCCTTGTCGACGATGAACTCGACCGTGCCCGCGCTTTCATAGTTCACGGCCTTGGCCAGCGCGACGGATTGCTCGCCCATGGCCTTGCGCGTCGCTTCATCAAGGAAAGGCGACGGCGCCTCTTCGATGACCTTCTGGTTGCGGCGCTGGATCGAGCATTCGCGCTCATGCACATAGACGACATTGCCATGCTTGTCGCCGAGCACCTGGATTTCGATGTGGCGCGGCTGTGTCACGAACTTCTCGATGAAGACGCGATCGTCGCCGAAGGAGGATTTCGCTTCCGACATGGACGAGGTGAAGCCGTCCGCCACTTCGGACTCGGACCATGCAATGCGCATACCCTTGCCGCCGCCGCCGGCCGATGCCTTGATCATGACCGGATAGCCGATCTCGTTG
>JAHBYL010000052.1 GCA_019635955.1 Parvibaculum sp. | reverse complement strand
AGCATGGATCACGTCCGCCGCCGTCACGATGACGCGGACGGTGGTGTTCACCGGCACGACCATCGCCTCGTCGGCCGCGAGAAGGCGCGGCTGGCCGGGCTGAAGATCGGCTTCCTCGACCATGTTCGAGATGATCGCGATGTCGCCGTGATCGGGATACTCATAGCCCCAATACCACTGGTAGCCGACGGCCTTGACCGTGATTTCCGGCTCGGGGATCACCACCTGCTTGTAGAGGAGGCGGAAGGAGGGGACCGCGATGATGACAAGGATCATCACCGGCAGGACCGTCCATGCCACTTCCAGAAGCGTATTGTGCGTCGTCTTGGACGGGGTCGGGTTGGCGCGGCGGTTGAAGCGCACCATCACGATGATGAGCAGCAGGAGAACGAAGACCACGATCGCCGTGATCAGCGTCAGCAGCAGGTTGTGGAAGGAAATGATGTCCCGCGCCACTTCCGTCACCGGCTCCTGGAGGCCGATGCCGCGGTCGACCGGCGCCGCATGCGCCATGGCGCCACTGAAAAGCGTCGCCACGAATGCGACAGCGTAAAGGCCAATTCCGTTCAGAAACCGCATGCTTGTCCCCAGCTAGTCAATTCAACGTCCGGACCGACCTCCGCGCCCGGTCTCTCGGGCGGGCTGCGGCGGTTGGGCGTCAGAAACCACAAAGCGAAGCCGCCCGCAAGGCTCGACGCCGCCTTGGTTATTTTTCGTCTACCGGCGCCGCTTTCCCTCGTCATCCACGGGCGGACGACTCGAGCGCCGAGTATAGACAAGGTGCGGCGACAAACCACAGTAAGCCTGTGGTTTTGCGACGTTTTGCCACAATAACCGGGCGAATCCGGGCTTCCGGAGGCGAGGCGGGTGAAATTCCGGTTCGGGCCTTTATCCGGCCAGGAAAAGTCCTAGAGTTAAGGTTGGATATTTCGCAGGGAGAATCGCAGGCTCATGCGCGACGAGGCGCTCATCCATTTCCATCTCGGCCACCGGATTTCCTGCGGGCTGCTGCTGCCGCAGAATGGCGGCGCGGCGCCCGAGCTCCTGTCCGAGGCGGCCCCCTGGCTCGACCCGCGCGATCCGGGCCGCTGCGTGGTCGGCTTCTGCGCCGCGCATCCCGATCTCGTGGGCGATGTGGTCGCTCCGCCCCCGCCCGGCTGGGAAAACTGGCGCTTCGTCGAATGGGACGACTGGTTCGGCCGGATCAACGGCGTCTTTCTGGTCGACCTTGCCTCACTCAAGGTGACTCAATATCCGCTCTATAGCTGCTCGCCGCATATCGTGCCCTGCGACCTTTCCGGGCTGCCGCGCCGGCTCGTACCGGTCGAAGAATGGCTGGCGCGCTGAGACCTCTCTCATATTGGACCGAGAATGACCGCTTCTTCCGACGATCTTTTCTTCACCCGCACCGGGCTCGACCGGACCCGAGTCTCCTCGCTTGTCGGCGACACGTTGAATGGCGCCGATGACGGGGAGCTCTTCATGGAGTTCCGCCAGTCCGAAGCCCTCGGCTTCGACGATGGCCGCCTCAAGACCGCGAGCTTCGATACCAATCAGGGCTTCGGCCTCAGATGCGTCGCGGGCGAGGCGACGGGCTATGCCCATGCGTCGGAATTCTCCGAAGCGGCGCTGAAGCGGGCGAGCGATGCCGTGCAGGCGGTGAAGACAGGTCACACCGGCGTCGCGGCGGAAGGCCCCGCCCGCACCAACACGCATCTCTACTCGGACGAAAACCCGTTGGGGGCGCAGAGCTTCGAGGAGAAGGTGAAGCTCCTCGCCGAGATCGACGCCTATGCCCGCGCGAAGGACAAGCGCGTGCAGCAGGTCTCCGCCTCGCTTGCGGGAGAGTGGCAGGCGGTCGAGATCATCCGCGCCGACGGCTCATCCCTCCGCGACATCCGCCCCCTTGTCCGCCTCAACGTCGCCATCGTGGCGGGCGAAGGCGACCGGCAGGAGACGGGGTCCTTCGGCGTCGGCGGCCGCATGGGCTATGACGTGTTCATCGACCCCGCGCGCTGGCAGGGACAGGTGGACGAGGCGCTGCGCCAGGCGCTCGTCAATCTCGAAAGCGTGCCCGCCCCCGCCGGCGAAATGGACGTGGTTCTCGGCCCCGGCTGGCCCGGCATCCTGCTGCACGAAGCGATCGGCCACGGGCTCGAAGGCGATTTCAACCGCAAGAAGACCTCGGCCTTTGCAGGGCTCATGGGCCAACGCGTCGCCGCGCCCGGCATCACGGTCGTCGATGACGGCACGCTGGCAGACCGGCGCGGCTCGCTGACCATAGACGATGAAGGCACGCCGACGTCACGCACGGTGCTGATCGAGGACGGCATTCTCAAGGGCTATATGCAGGACAGGCTCAATGCCCGCCTCATGGGCATGGCGCCGACGGGTAACGGCCGGCGCGAATCCTACGCGCATCAGCCCATGCCGCGCATGACCAACACCTACATGCTCTCGGGCAGCCACGAACCCGGCGAAATTCTCGCCTCAGTGAAGAGGGGCCTTTATGCCGTCTCCTTCGGCGGCGGGCAGGTCGACATCACGTCCGGCAAGTTCGTCTTTACCTGCACCGAGGCCTATATGATCGAGGATGGCCGCGTGACGCGCCCTGTCAAAGGCGCGACGCTGATCGGCAACGGGCCGGATGTTCTCACACGCGTCACCATGATCGGCAACGACATGGCGCTCGATCCCGGCATCGGCACTTGCGGCAAGGCGGGACAGGGCGTCCCCGTCGGCGTCGGCCAGCCGACGCTGCTCGTGAAGGGGCTTACCGTGGGCGGGACGGCGCGGGCGGCCTAAAGCGCCTCAAGAAATTTCGCGATCTCCCGGTCGCTCCGCAAGCGAATGAAGTGTACGTGAGCCCCGAACTCGCGGATGGCCGCCTCCATGCGCGGGGCTACGTCGCGATTGTAGTTCCAGATGTAGCGCGCGAATTCGAAGTCGAACTTCTCTGGGCAGCCTTCACCGACATCCGGCCGCACGGTGCCGCGCAGCAACAGGAACCTGCCGAAGGCGCGGATGAGATTCTGCAGCCGCGAGCGATCGATCCAGATCACCGTATCGGCGCGTGCCAGACGCATGGGAAACGTGTCGGAGTAGTTGCCGTCAATGACCCAGCCATCTCCGGCCACGAGCTTTTCGACGACAGGACAGAAGGCATCATGCCCCAATTCCACCCAGCCCGGCTGCCACCAGAGCTTGTCGAGATGCGTCACGGGCAGTGAAAGTCTCTCGCCGAGCTTTCGCGCAAGCGTCGACTTGCCGCCGCCCGAGCAGCCGATGATGAGGATGCGCCTCATCCCTTCTTGCTGTGGCAGACCGCCTGCAGCTTGTTGCCCGCGGGGTCGCGCACATAGGCGCCGTAATAATTCGGATGGTAATGGGGTCTCAGGCCCGGCGCGCCTTCGCTGGTGCCGCCCATTTCGAGCGCCTTTGCATGAAAGGCATCGACCGAAGCACGGTCCGGCGCGAGAAAGGCGACATGGCCGCCATTGCCGGGCACATGCGCCTTGCCGTCAAAGGGCTTGAGCACAAAGACCTTCGGCCCCGCCGCCGTGCCATAGGAGAGCGTTCCCGGCAGTTTGAAGAAGGGAGCGATGCCGAGCGTCGCCAGCACTGCGTCATAAAAGCGCTCGAGCTTTTCCGGTTCGTTCGCACCGATGGTGACATGGCTGAACATGAATGTTCTCCGGTATGGTGACTGTCCGCCCGTGAATCCACCTCCCCCTTGAGGGGAAGTCGAGAAATTCGCGGTACGCGGATTTCTCGGGTGGGGGAAGCGGACTCGCTTCCAATCTCATTGCGTCGGTTACATCCGGCCCCCCACCCGAAAAATCCTGGCGGATTTTTCGACCTCCCCACAAGGGGGAGGTAAGGAAGGACCGATCTTTTTGCCGTCACTTCAAGAGAGACTGCCAGAGGTACCTAGAACGCGTATTCCTTGAACACCGGATCGACCGAGCCGCCCCAGCGGCCGTGATAAAGCTCGAGCATTTCCTCGGCGGGTGATTTGCCCTTCTCGACGATTTCTTCAACGGCGCGGAGATGGATCGCCTCGCTCGCGCCGACGCCGTCGCCGTTTGCGCGCGCATCGAGCCCGGCGCGGGAAATCGCCACGGCCCTGCGCGCCACATCGAGCAGTGTGCCGCCACGGAACGGCGTGTGAAGCCCGTGCCTTGCCACCTTGTCGCGCAGCGCCTGCCGCTCTTCCGCCGTCCAATCCTTCACGAGGTCCCAGGCCGCATCGAGCGAGGACTGATCGTAGAGCAGCCCCACCCAGAAAGCCGGCAGCGCGCAGATACGCGCCCAAGGGCCGCCGTCTGCGCCGCGCATTTCCATGTAATTCTTGATGCGCGCCTCGGGGAAGATCGTGGTCAGATGATTGTTCCAGTCGCCCCGTGTCGGCATCTCGCCGGGCAGCGCCGGGAGACGGCCTTCAAGGAAGTCGCGGAAGCTCTGCCCCGTCGCATCGATATACTTGCCGTCGCGATAGACGAAATACATCGGCACATCGAGCGCATAGTCCACCCAGCGCTCGAAGCCGAAGCCATCCTCGAAGACGAAGGGCACCATGCCCGCGCGCTGGTTGTCCGTGTCGGTCCAGACATGGGAGCGGTAGGACAGGTAGCCGTTCGGCTTTCCTTCCGTGAACGGAGAATTGGCAAAAATGGCGGTCGCAACCGGTTGCAGCGCGATACCAACGCGGAGCTTCTTCACCATGTCCGCTTCAGACGAAAAATCGAGGTTCACCTGCACCGTGCAGGAGCGGTACATCATGTCGAGGCCCATGGTCCCGACTTTCTTCATGTATTCCGTCATGATCTTGTAGCGGCCCTTGGGCATGACGGGAATTTCGTCACGCCGCCAGTTCGGCGTGAAGCCGAGGCCGAGAAAGCCGATGCCATGTTCGGCGCCCACTTCCTTCACCTGCGCGAGATGGTCGTGCAGCTCCGCGCAGGTCTGGTGCAGCGTTTCGAGCGGCGCGCCCGACAGTTCGAACTGGCCGCCTGGCTCCAGCGATATGTTTCCGCTCTTCTCGCTTTCGAGGCCGATCAGCGTTTCGCCTTCAAGGATCGGCGTCCAGCCGAAACGCTGCAGGCCTTCCAGCATGGCGCGGATGCCGTGATCGCCGCCATAGGGGACCGGCGTCAGGTTTTTCGTGCAGAAGGGAAACTTCTCGTGCTCGGTACCTATGCGCCAATCGGCACGCGGCTTGTTTCCGCGCTCCAGCGCGGCCACGAGATCGCGACGGTCGGTTATGGGCTCGGGCCCGGCAACGAGAATGCTCATGCGAGCCCCTTTCCTCCATGGACCTTGTTCGAGCGGGCCTTCGATCTGCCCGTCCCCCGGTCCTCACGCGCACCGGCACCAGCCTACCCCGGCGTTGCCCAGATGTAGGAGCGCCCATGGCTCATGGCAAGCGCCAGAGAGCGATCAAAATTCAACAGGGAATCTGCACAGAAGGACAGGCGTTGGGCAGCCTGTCTGGAGCGATCCGAGAGTGAGGGGGAACCGCGCCGACTCAGGCGACCCGCGCCATGCGGCGGCGCACGGCAGCGAGGAAGGTCGCGCGCTTTTTGGGCGTCGAATGATCCATCTGGTAGCAGCCGAGCCAGACCTGACGGCAGGTCCTGGCGCAGAGCGCGCGCATACCGCGCATCAGGATGCGGCGATGCGGCTCGCCCACCAGTTTCGACCACCACCAGGGCGCGCCGCAACTCGTCACCGCGCCCATGAACCGGATGTTCTGGAGCTTGGGTTCGATCATCTTGCCATCGCGAAGATCGAAGGCCACGCCCGGCACCCAGACGCGGTCGAGCCAGCCCTTGAGCATGGCGGGCATGTCGTACCACCAGGTCGGGAAAACGAAGACGATCCCCTCGGTCGCACGAAGCTCATCGGCATAATGCTGGAGGCCCTTGCCGTTGGTCGACGGGTCTTCATAGGACGCGTGTTCCTCCGCGCTCATACGCGGATCGAAATTCTCAGCATAGAGATCGACGACCTGCGTTTCGTGGCCCGCCTGATGGAGCCCCTCCACCACGGCATCGCGCATGGCGGCGGTGAAACTCTCGGGCCTCGGATGGCAATAGACGATCAGCACGCGCATGGCGCGAATTCCTTCCTCTTCGACAATTTGAATCGGACCCGCTCGTCCCTGCGGGCATCGCCGCCGGCAGAAGCAGTCCGGGTAGTAAACGCCCGCGGGTTCCCCCGGGTTCCATGCAGGTTGGGGCGGCTACCAGTCTCCCAGCATCAGTCCCACCGCCGACAGCGCGGCGATGGCGGCCGTGTCAGCCCGCATGATGCGGGGCCCGAGGGAGATCGCGAGCGTGTCGCTCCGCTTACGGAGCATATCGCGTTCGGCGGGGGAAAAGCCGCCCTCCGGGCCGATGAGCACAGCGAGCGGCGCACCGCGCTTGTCCTCTTCGGCGAGCCGGGCGAGCGCCACCCTGGTGGCGCCCGGCCCTTCATTCTCGTCGCAGAACAGGATCAACCGACCCGGCGCGTTCTTGTTCCAGTTTGCGAGAAGATTCGAGAGTTTCTCTGCCTCGCGCACCTCCGGCACCGCAACGAGACCGCATTGCTCTGCCGCTTCCACGGCGTTCGCCTGCAGCCGCTCGTCCTTGAGGCGCGTCACCACCGTGCGCTCCGTCATGACGGGCTGGATCACGGCGGCGCCCATTTCCGTCGCCTTCTGGGCGATGAAATCGAGGCGTGCGCGCTTCACCGGTGCGAAGAGAAGCCAGATGTCGGGGAGAGGTTCCTGCGCCCGCGTCCGGCTTTCCAGCGCAAGCACGCAGTTCTTCTTGTGGGCTTCCACGATCCGCGCCGCCCATTCGCCGTCGCGCCCGTTGAAAAGGAGTACGCGCTCGCCTTCGCCCATGCGGAGCACGTTCACGAGGTAATGCGACTGGTCCTTCTCCAGCGTCAGACTCGTTCCGGCGCCAAGGCTCTCTTCTATATAGAGCCGCGCCTTGCCGCTTGCACAGCGGGGGTTCTCATCCGGACCATCTTCGTCTTCGCGATTCTTCATGGGCGGAGTATCCATAGTTTTCCGCGTCATTGCAGCCAGCCGGGTAACCCGATGCAGCCTCGAAAGACCGTTCGCGTCCTCCTGTTCGATCCGGCGGACCGCCTTCTCCTGATCCGGATGCACGACCCCAATGTCGGGAATGCAGCCGGCGAGGTGCTCAGCGATGCTTATTGGGTGACAATCGGCGGCGAAAGCGAGCCCGGCGAGGACATTGCCGCCACGGCAATGCGGGAGGTACTGGAGGAAACTGGCCTCGCGAATGTCCGGCTCGGCCCGCCCGTCTGGACGACCGAGCATGTTATTTGCGTGCATGGCAAGAACCGGCTGATGCAGGAAACCTTCCTCATTGCCCGAACCGATGCAACCTCCCTCAACCGGGACAGGTGGACAGAGCTCGAGCGCCAGGTGATCCATGAGATGCGCTGGTGGAGCCTCGCGGAATTGAAGGCGGCGTCCGAGACCATCTTCCCTACCTCGCTGGTGCAGCATCTGGCGGACCTGATCGCCGGGGATATTCCCGCCTCCCCCATCGCCATCCTGCCCTGAGCGGGGGTGGCATCGAAAGCGAATCGGGGGCAGAACTTCCACATGGACCAGATGAACCAGGATCGGGCCCGCGTGGCCGATGCACCGCCCGAAAACTGGGTGGACCGATACGCGCCCTCATGGGCGCGACCCTATGCACGGCTGGCGCGGCTCGACCGTCCCATCGGCTGGTGGCTGCTGCTGCTGCCCTGCTGGTGGTCCGTGGCGCTCGCGAGCGAGGGCTGGCCGCCGCTCACGCTTCTTCTCCTCTTCTTCATTGGCGCCGTCGCCATGCGCGGCGCGGGCTGCACCTGGAACGACATCGTGGACCGCGACATCGATGCTGCGGTCGCGCGCACGCGGTCCCGCCCGCTTCCTTCCGGCGCGGTGACGCTCGCGGGCGCATTTTTCTTCCTCGCGCTGCAATGCCTCTTCGGCCTCGCCGTTCTCATTTCCTTCAATTCCTTCGCCATCATTCTCGGCTTCTCGTCGCTGATCCTTGTCGCGATCTATCCCTTCATGAAGCGCATTACCCATTGGCCGCAATTCGTGCTCGGCCTTGCCTTCAACTGGGGTGCACTGATGGGATGGGCGGCGGTTCATGGCGAAATATCCGCGGCGGCACTGCTGCTTTATCTCGGGGCCGTCGCCTGGACCATCGGCTATGACACGATCTATGCGCATCAGGACAAAGAAGACGATGCGCTGATCGGGGTGAAATCAACGGCGCTGAAATTCGGCAAGGCGACGCGGAAGTGGCTGTGGTTCTTCTACGGAACCGCCCTTCTCGCTTTCGCCGCAGCGGGCGCCGCGGCGGGGCTTGGCCTCTTCTTCTATCCGCTCCTCGCGGTGGGCGCGGCGCTTCTCGTCTGGCAGATCGTCACGCTCGACATCAACGATCCGGCGCGGTGCCTTCGCCTCTTCCGCTCCAACCGCGATTTCGGGCTCATTCTTTTCGCCGCCGTCGTCGCAGGGCAGGTCGCCTGACGCCTATCCGGCGGGCTTCACGTCGGACAGCCTGTCGACCTTCCGCAGCGAGGGGAAAAGCCACATCCATATGCCGACAACGCCGAGCGTGCCGACGCCGCCGATCAGCACGGCGGGCACGGTGCCGAACAGCGCGGCAGAGACGCCGGCGCGGAAATCGCCCAGCTCGTTCGATGCGCCGATGAACAGCATCTCGACCGCCGTCACGCGGCCAAGCATTTCCTGCGGTGTGGCAAGCGGGATCAGCGTCGAGCGGATATTCACGCTCACCATGTCCGATGCGCCCATGATCGTGAGTGCCAGAAGGGTGAGGATGAAATTTTCCGACAGGCCGAAAACGATGGTGGCGGCGCCGAAGATGCCTACACAGGCAAACATGATGTGCCCGGCGCGGCGGCCCAGCGGGCGCCAGACGAGGAGCAGGCTCACCACGATGGCGCCGACAGCGGGCGCGGCCCGCATGAAGCCCAGCCCGGCCGGGCCGACATCGAGGATGTCGCGCGCATAGATGGGCAATAGCGCAACGGCGCCGCCGAGCAGCACAGCGAAGAGATCGAGCGAGATCGCGCCGAGCACGATGGGCGAGCGGCGGATGTAGAAGACGCCCGCCACGGCACGCGACCAGGCACTGGTGGCCGGGCCCTGCGGTTCCACCTTCGAGCGGGTGCGAATGCCGAGAAAGGCGAGCGAGACCCCGCAGAAGAGGGCAAGGCAGGTCGCATAGACGGTCACGGGGCCGGAGAGATAGAGAAAGCCGCCTATCGCCGGTCCGACGATCACCGACATCTGGAAGGTGGAGGAACTGACGGCAATGGCGCGGGGAAGTTGCGCCTTCGGCACGAGCAACGGCACGAAGGAACGAGAGGCAGGCGCCATGATCGCGCGGGCGGTGCCGAACAACGCGAGCGCCGCATAGAACCAGGTGACGTCACCAGAATGCGTGATCGTCAAAAGAATGAGCCAGCCGGCCGCCGCGGCCTCAAGGAGCCCTGCCACCGCAACGATGTAGCGCCGGTCGATGCGATCGGCGATGTCGCCGGCCGGCAGGGTGAAAAGCAGCATCGGCAGGAACTGCGCGAGCCCGACATAACCGAGCGCCAATGCGCTTTCCGTGATGTCGTAGACCTGCCAGCCGACGGCGACCGACATGATCAACATGCCGAGCGTGCCGAGGAAACGCGCCGAGATGTAGAGGTTGAAATCGCGGAGCCGGAAAAGGGCGGCGGTCGTCGCTTCGGGCGCGGATGGATGGTCGGTCATGGGGCGGGCCGCTGGTTTTTTGCCCTTATGCCCGAAGCCGCTGCCCAAGTCCCCTGCAAAGCGCGCAAGTCGATTTGCCGCAGGGCCGGCACATTGAATTGGGCCATCACGGTGTTACATATTGTGCAACGCAACAATCTCCGCAAGGAGGCGAAGATGAAGACCTTTATCAAGCAGTGGCTCCATAGCGCCGCCCTCGCCGCGGCAGCATTCACCGGGCAGGCCCAGTGGTATTCGCTTGAGGAAGCGAAGGCCGCGCCGGGACGCCGCGAAGCTGCCAAGGCGCGCGAGACCCAGGATTTCGTGCCGGTGCTCCGCGCCGCCGACTGACCCTATATCTCTGTAAAGCCCCGGCGTTCTGCGCTTTTCTACCAAGTGCGGAGCCGGGGCTTTGTCATGCGCCGGCATCTTCCCTGACGTCCCGACGATTGACGCGCACCATGAACCATGGTTCACTTCTTGAAAGTGAATGGAGGTTCACACCTTGGCGTATCGCCAGACAGACAAGGTTGCAGCCAGGCTCGCCGAGACGAGGGCCGGCATTCTCGCGGCAGCCCGGGGACTTGTCGCGGGCGGCGGTTTTGCTGCAGTGCAAATGTCGGAAGTGGCCAGAAAGGCGGGCGTCGCGACCGGCACGCTCTACCGCTATTTCTCCTCCAAGGAGGCGCTGTGCCGCGAGCTTTTCCGCGAGGTCTCGGCGCGCGAGATGGGCATGCTGGCGACCATCGCCACGGGCGATGAGCCGGCGGGCGAAAGGCTGGTGAAAGTGCTGCGCACCTTCGCCGGCCGCGCCGTGAAGGGCCGTCGCCTCGCCTATGCGCTGCTGGCGGAGCCGCTCGACGTGAACCTGGCCGAGGAGCGCGCCTTCTTCCGTCGCACGCATGCAGAAATCTTTGCGCGCATTCTCGAGGATGGCATCGAGAACGGCGAAATTCCCCCAATCGATGCGCGGATTGCTGCGGCCTGCATAGCAGGCGCCATTCCGACCGCCTTGGTGGGACCGCTCGCGCCGCAATCGCATGAGCTCGACAACAATCCCGACCGTGTGGTCGAGGACATCGTGAAATTCTGCCTCGCAGGCGTAGGCATCACGCTCGCCGCCGGACAGGAACAGAACAGGGAACGGAGGACAGTCGCATGAGCGTTCTGGCAAAGGATCTTCTGAGCCCCGAGCAGATCGCGCTTGTACGCAAGCGCTCGGACCTGCGCGGCATCTGGCTCGTCTTCCACGCATGGGCCGTCATCTTCGGCGCGATGGCGGTTTTCGTCGCCCTCCCCAATCCGCTGACCTTCATTCTTGCGGTCATGGTGATCGGGGCGAGGCAGCTAGGCCTCGCGATCCTCATGCATGACGGCGCACATGGCATTCTCACCGAGAACCAGAAACTCAACAATTTCCTCAGCCAGTGGTTCTGTGCCTATCCGATGATGGCTGAGACCGGCGCCTATCGCCGCTATCACCTGAAGCATCATGCAAACACGCAGCAGAAGGAAGATCCGGACCTCGTCCTTTCGGCCCCCTTCCCCATTACGCGCAAGAGCTTCAGGCGCAAGATGATCCGCGACATTACAGGCCAGACCGGATACCAGCAGCGCAAGGCGCAAATCCTGAATGCGCTCGGTTCGGCGGACTGGCCGCTCTCGCAGCGCCTCTCGAACTACTGGCAGAAGCTCGGCAAGGCGACGCTGGCACAACTTGCCGTCTTCGCCGTACTGGCCTTGAGCGGGCATTGGTATCTCTATTTCATTCTCTGGCTCGCACCCTTTCTCACCTGGCACCAGGCGATCACGCGCATTCGCAACATCGCCGAACATGCGATGGTCCCCGACAATGACGACCCGTTCCGCCATGCGCGAACAACGCTCGCCAATCTCGTCGAACGTGCGCTCATCGCGCCCTACTGGGTCAACTATCATGTCGAGCATCATTTGATGATGTGGGTGCCTTGCTACAATTTGCCCATGGCGCGGCGCTTCCTCATCGCCAACGGTTTTGGCGAGCGCATGGAAACCAAGGACAATTACGCGCAGGTGATCCGCATGGCGACCTCCCGGCCCGACGATCAGGACCAGCGGGGCGAGGTAATCCACAATGCGCGCAAGCGCCGCGTTTCCGGCATTACGTCGGAAGGCTTCACCGAGGACCAGAACGCGGCCTGAGCAGCGCCAAGCCGACGCTGCGTCCGCCCTGCCCGCCTTTGCGGGCCCCTCGCCCCATGGTAAGTCTCTCCGCAATCAGAAATTGCCTTTGGGGAGAGACACATGGCCGAGGCCGGACCCGCCGCACTGGAAACCACACCCATTCGCGAGGCGCACCGCTTCGATGTGAAGCGCCTTGAGACCTACTGCCGCGACGCGGTGGAAGGCTTCAGCGGCGATCTCGACGTGCGCCAGTTCGAGGGCGGGCAGTCGAACCCTACCTTTCTTCTCACCACGAGCGGCGCCGGTGGCGCGAAGCGGTATGTCATGCGCAAGAAGCCGCCCGGGCAGCTTCTCGCCAGTGCGCACCAGGTGGACCGCGAATACCGTGTGATGAAGGCGCTCGCCGGCACTGGCGTTCCGGTCCCGCATATGTATGCGCTGTGCGAGGATGACAGCGTCATCGGCACCTCTTTCTATGTGATGGAATACCTCGAAGGCCGGGTCTTCCGCGAATCCGTCATGCCGGACTCGTCGGAGCAAGAACGGCGCGCGGTCTATGCCAATCTCGCGGAGAATCTCGCGAAGCTCCACAAGGTCGACTACGAGAAAGTCGGTCTCGGCGATTTCGGCAAGCCGGGCAATTATTTCGAGCGTCAGATCGGCCGCTGGATCAAGCAATATCGCGGCGCGCAGACGACCGATGTGCCCGCCATGGAAGAGCTCATCAACTATCTTCCGGCGCATATACCCAACGAGCCGTCCGTCACCATCGCCCATGGCGATTATCGCCTCGGCAACACGATGTTCCATGCGAGCGAGCCGCGCATGATCGCAGTCCTCGACTGGGAGCTTTGCACGATCGGTCACCCGCTGGCGGACGTTGCCTATTGCTGCATGTACGATCTGCTGGGCGTCGCGGGCGGCGCCACCGCAATCGACCGCACGAAGACGCCGGGCGTTCCGACCGAGCAGGAGTTCGTCGCCGAATATTGCCGCCATGCCGGGCGCCAGGGCATTCCGCACTGGAACTTCTATCTCGCCTTTTCCATGTTCCGTCTCGCCTCGATCAGCCAGGGCGTCTACAAGCGGGGACTCGATGGCAATGCGAGTTCCGAACGAGCGATGACACTCGGAGATTCATGCCGAACGCTGGCCGAATTCGCCTGCCAGATTCTTCAGCGGCCCGACTGATCCCGGTTTGCGCGGGAAACAGGGTTAGCGCGAAGTTAATTCCGCAGTCCGCTCAAGGAAAATTTAAAGAAGTCACACTAGGATTCCTCCCGTTACGGACAAATCTTGTCCGGGACGAAGGGCCGGCAGAATGCCGGCGGTGGGGAAACCGATGGATCGACCAGGTAACGCGAGGCCAGGAGGCCAGGACGCCGAGTGCGAGTTGGCCGCCTCATGCCCGGCTTCGGGCGAGCGCTTCTATCGCGCACTGATCGAGAACACGGGCGACATCCTTACCCTCCTCGACCGGGACGGCACCGTTCTCTTTCAGAGCCACGCCGTGCGCCGCCTGCTCGGCACGACTGAAGACGTCTTCGCCGGCAAGAAGGCGGGCGATTTCATGCATCCGGATGATCGCGAGCGCATGCTCGGCCGGATCGAGGAATGCGCGCAGACGCCCGGCGGCGAATTCACCGAAGTGTTGCGCCTTTCGCACAAGAACGGCAGCTGGCGCCTCGTCGAGACTCGGGGCCGCAACCTTCTCGACGACCCGAACGTCGCCGGCATTCTCTGCGTTTCGCGCGACGTTACCGAGACGCACCGCCTTGAGAGCCAGTTGCGCGAGGCGGAGCAGCTCGCGCGCTTCGGTCATTGGCGATGGGTAAAGGGCGACCCGGCGCCGCAGTGGTCGAAAGGCGTTGCGCGCATCCTCGGGCTTGACGATGGAGCGATGCCGACCGGCGGTGACTGGCACGAACAGCTTGTCCATCCCGACGACCGGGACGAACTTCTCTCCAGATTTATCGATGCATTCGAAACGCATGTGCCGGTGACATGCGTCACCCGCTTCCGTTCCGGCGAAGGCGACTATCGCCACATCAAGACCCACGCTTATACCGAAGTCGATGCCTTTGGCGAAGTCGGGGCGCTTGTCGGTCTTGCCGAGGATGTCAGCGAGGAGATGGAAGCGGCGGACGCGCTGAAAGCCAGCGAGGCGAAATACCGCTTCATGACGGAACAGGCGACCGACGTCGTCGCGCATTACGACTCGCATGCACAAGTGAAATTCATTTCCCCCGCCGTAGAGCATATTCTCGGACGGCGGCCCGACGAGTTCATCGGCATTGCCATACGGGAAGAGCACATCCACCCGGAAGACTATCCCCGGGCGCGCGATGCCTTCATACAATGCGTAACGACGGGCGAGGCCGTACAGTTCGACTATCGCTATCTGCACAAGAGCGGCCACTACATCTGGCTCGAGTCCACCATGCGCGGCGCGGTCGGCGCAGACGGAAAGCGCATGGCGGAAGTGATCGGCGTGACGCGCGATATCAGCGACCGCAAGAACTACGAAATCGAGCTTCTCGATGCGCGGGAACGCGCAGAGGCGGCGAACCGGACCAAGTCGCGGTTCCTCGCGAATATGAGCCACGAACTCAGGACGCCGCTCAACGCCATTATCGGCTTTTCGGAAATTCTGCGGATGCAGATGTTCGGCGAACTCGGACATCCGCGCTACAACGAGTATGCGCAGCTCATCAACGAAAGCGGCGCGCTCCTTCTCGATCTCATCAGCGACATTCTCGACATGTCGAAGATCGAAGCGGGCAAATATGAACTCCATGCCGAGGAACTCGATGCCGCGCATATCGTCGAATCCTGCGTCCGACTGATGCGTGGGCGGGCGGAGGAAAACGGTATTCAGATCGTCAAGAAAATTTCCTGCGACGCAGGCGGCGCGATCACGGCGGATGAGCGCGCGCTGAAGCAGATCCTGCTCAACTTGCTGTCGAACTCGGTGAAGTTCACGCCATCGCAGGGCGTCGTCACGATAGAAGCGCGCGCCTGCGCGGATGCCATCCGCTTCGTCGTGCGCGATACGGGCCGTGGCATTCCGACGGACCAGATCGCGCGGCTCGGCCAGCCCTTCGAACAAATCTCGACGGACGCGGCGCTCGCCAAGCAGGGTTCCGGCCTCGGTCTCGCCCTGGTGCGGTCGCTGGCGGAACTCCATGGCGGCAGCATGAAAATCGAGAGCGAGCCGGATGTCGGAACCGTGGTGACGATCGACCTGCCAAAGGTTCCGAGCTGCCAGATCGGCAAGGCCGGGCCGGCAGAGGCTTTCGCCGCAGCCGGAAATGATAGCCTCAAGGCGGCAAGCTGAGGCCTAGCCGGCCATCATCCGCTTCATCGCTTCATCGAGCTCGGCGAGAACCTTTCCCGCCGCCGGATGTCTGCGGATGGCGTTGTAATAGGCTTCGAGACGCGGCAGGCCGACGAAGGGCTGAGCCTGTCCGAACATGGGGCCGATTTCACGAAAGAAGAAAAGCACGGGCACAAGCTCGCAATCGGCGAGCGTCAGCTTGCCCGCGACGGCGAAATCCGGACCTCCGACATAATGTTCGAGCCAGGTCATGGCCTTCGAGAGCTCGGCAATTTCCCGCGCGACAAGCTGCTGGTCGCGGCCCGCAGGATTGATCTGGCCGAAAAGTTCGCCCATGGGGTCCATGACATAGAGATCGGCGATGCGCGAAATGAGCCGCATTCTCGCTATCGCCGCCGGATCGTCCGGCCGCAGCGAGACGCCAAGCCCCTTGTCGTCCAGATATTCGCAGATCGTTTCCGATTCCGGCACCACCGTCCCGCCATCCACCAGCACGGGGATCTTGCGCATCGGCGCGATCCGGCCGAAGGCTTCGTCATGCGCGGGATCGGCGAGGTCGATAAGTTCCACATCGAGGTCTTTCGCATAGATCGCGATGCGGCACCGCGCCGCGAAGGGCGAGAGCTGCGAGTTGTACATCTTCATGCCGGTCGGAATGCCCATTGTCGCCATCCGCTGCAAATATTCTTCGTGTCACGGAAACGGCCGGTCCTTTCGGGACCGGCCGTCATTCTCCAAGTCAGCCGCGGGAACATGTCCCGCGAAGGACGCGGCGCGCCATGATTACTCGGCCGCCGCGCGAAGCTTCGACTGATGCTTCTTGAATTCGAGCTTCGCGATGGTACGGGCATGGACTTCGTCCGGACCGTCCGCAAGGCGGAGGGTCCGCATGCCGGCGTACATTTTTGCGAGGCCGAAATCGGTGGTCACGCCGCCGCCGCCATGCGCCTGGATGGCGTCGTCGATGACCTTGAGGGCGATGTTGGGCGCCGCCACCTTGATCATGGCGATCTCGGCGCGGGCGACCTTGTTGCCCACCGTGTCCATCATGTAGGCGGCCTTGAGCGTCAGCAGGCGCGCCATCTCGATATCGATGCGGGCGCGGGCAACGCGCTCTTCCCAGACCGAGTGTTCGGCAATCTTCTTGCCGAAAGCCTCGCGGGTGAGAAGGCGCTTGACCATGATTTCGAGCGCGCGCTCGGCGACGCCGATGGTGCGCATGCAGTGATGGATGCGGCCCGGCCCAAGGCGGCCCTGGCTGATCTCGAAGCCGCGGCCTTCGCCGAGAAGCAGGTTCTCGGCCGGGACGCGGACATTTTTCAGGATCACTTCGGCGTGGCCGTGCGGCGCGTCGTCATAGCCGAAAACGGGAAGCATGCGCACGATCTCGATGCCC